>NZ_BCSN01000024.1 GCF_001570885.1 Micrococcus lylae NBRC 15355
CCTCGCCCAGGTCGCCGAGACCTCGGACCCGGCCACCGTGCTCGAGGCCGTGCTGGAGCAGTCCGGCATGCTCGCCGCGCTGCGTGAGTCCGAGGACCTGCAGGACGAGTCCCGCGCGGACAACCTCGGCGAGCTCGTGGCCGTGGTGCGCTCCTTCTCCGCCTCGAACCCGGAGGGCACCCTCTCCGACTTCCTCGAGCAGGTCGCCCTCGTGGCGGACGCGGACCAGCTGCCGGCCGCGCCGGACGTGGAGGGCGAGGCGCTCGCCGAGCAGCAGGGTCAGGTCACCCTGATGACCCTGCACACCGCCAAGGGCCTCGAGTTCCCGGTGGTGTTCCTGACCGGCATGGAGCACGGCGTCTTCCCCCATTCGCGCTCCATGACGGATGAGAAGGAGATGGCCGAGGAGCGCCGCCTGGCCTATGTGGGCCTGACCCGCGCCCGCGAGCGCCTGCACGTGACCCGTGCCGAGGTCCGCTCGCTGTGGGGCCAGCACCAGTACAACCCTCCGAGCCAGTTCCTCGCCGAGATCCCCGAGGCCCTCATCGACTGGGAGCGTGAGGGCGCCGTCCGTCCCGGCGGCGCGCAGTTCGGCTCCATCACCTCGCTGGCAGGAGCCGGCACCTCCCGGTACGCCCAGCGCTTCGGCGGGTCCGGGGCCACCGGTTCCGGGCGCGGCTCGTCCGGCCGCGCCTCCTCGTACGGATCCGGCGCCTACGGCTCCGGAACCCGGAGGAACGACGACGGCCCCGCGCCGCGTGTGCGGCAGCGCCTCACCCGCGGAGACGAGGCGAAGGACCTCACGGTGCCGACGGGCGTCGTCCGCGGTGAGGCGCCGAGGCGCGTCAGCCCGCAGCGCGAGGTCGTGAAGCTGGCTCCCGGGGACCGGGTGCGGCACGCGACGTTCGGCGAGGGGTCGGTCGTCGGCGTCTCCGGCGAGGGGGACAAGACGGTGGCCACCGTGACCTTCGCGGAGACCGGCGCGCAGAAGCGCCTGCTGCTCCGGTACGCGCCGCTGGAGAAGGTCGACTGACCAGCGGCCGGGAGGCGGACCCTGGCCCGTGATGGCGGGGCAGGTTCTCGGTTAGAGTGGGTTCGGAACGGTTGCCCGCCGGCCGTCGCCGCCCTCGTGCGGGACGGGGCCGGCGGGGTACGTTCGCCCGGGCGGGCACGCCTGTGCCGCGCCGGGCCCACTGTCTTCGACGTAGAAGGACTCCGTAACCGTGGACCTGTACGAGTACCAGGCGCGCGATCTGTTCGAGAAGCACGGTGTCCCCGTGCTCGCCGGCATCGTGGCGCAGACCCCGGAAGAGGCCAAGGCGGCCGCTGAGAAGATCGGCGGCGTGACCGTCGTCAAGGCGCAGGTGAAGGTCGGTGGCCGCGGCAAGGCCGGCGGCGTGAAGGTCGCCAAGACCGCCGACGAGGCCTACGAGCACGCCAAGGCCATCCTGGGCATGGACATCAAGGGCCACACCGTCCACCAGGTCATGATCGCCCAGGGCGCCGACATCGCCGAGGAGTACTACTTCTCCGTGCTGCTGGACCGTGCCAACCGCACCTACCTGGCCATGTGCTCGGTCGAGGGCGGCATGGAGATCGAGCAGCTGGCGGAGGAGCGCCCCGAGGCCCTCGCCAAGGTGCCCGTCTCCGCCCTGACCGGCATCGACGCCGAGACCGCGCAGAAGATCGTGGACGAGGCCGGCTTCCCGGAGGAGCTGAAGTCCGAGGTCGCCGCCGTCATCCAGAAGCTGTGGGGCGTGTTCGACAAGGAGGACGCCACCCTCGTCGAGGTGAACCCGCTGGTCAAGACCGGCGACGGCAAGATCCTCGCCCTGGACGGCAAGGTGTCCCTGGACGACAACGCCGGCTTCCGCCAGGAGGGCCACGCCGCCCTCGTGGACGAGCGCACCGAGGACCCGCTCGAGGCCAAGGCCAAGGAGAACGACCTCAACTACGTGAAGCTCGACGGCCAGGTCGGCGTGATCGGCAACGGCGCGGGCCTCGTGATGTCCACCCTGGACGTCGTCGCCTACGCCGGGGAGAACCACGGCGGCGTGAAGCCGGCCAACTTCCTGGACATCGGTGGCGGCGCGAACGCCGAGGTCATGGCCAACGGCCTCGACGTCATCCTCGGTGACGAGCAGGTCAAGTCCGTGTTCGTGAACGTCTTCGGCGGCATCACCTCCTGCGACGCCGTCGCCAACGGCATCGTGAAGGCCCTGGAGATCCTGGGCGACACCGCCACCAAGCCGCTGGTCGTGCGCCTGGACGGCAACAACGTGGAGGAGGGCCGCCGCATCCTCGATGAGGCGAACCACCCGCTCGTGACCCTGGCCGCCACCATGGACGAGGGCGCCGACAAGGCCGCCGAGCTCGCCCACGCCGCCAACTGAGCTTCTCGGAAAGACTGAGGTAAGACTGACATGTCCATCTACCTGAACAAGGACTCCAAGGTCATCGTCCAGGGCATCACCGGCGGTGAGGGCACCAAGCACACCCGCCTGATGCTCAAGGCCGGCACCAACATCGTGGGCGGCGTGAACGCCCGCAAGGCCGGCACCACCGTGTCCCACGAGGACAAGGACGGCAACGCCGTCGAGCTCCCGGTCTTCGGCTCCGTCAAGGAGGCCATGGAGAAGACCGGCGCCGACGTGTCCGTGGCCTTCGTGCCGCCGGCCTTCGCCAAGGACGCCGCCATCGAGGCCATCGAGGCCGAGATCCCGCTGCTGGTGGTCATCACCGAGGGCATCCCGGTGCAGGACTCCGCCGAGTTCTTCGCCCTGTCCCAGTCCAAGACCGGTGAGGACGGCAAGCCGAAGACCCGCATCATCGGCCCGAACTGCCCCGGCATCATCACCCCGGGCGAGGCCCTGGCCGGCATCACCCCGGCCACCATCACCGGCTCCGGCCCGATCGGTCTGGTGTCCAAGTCCGGGACCCTGACCTACCAGATGATGTTCGAGCTGAACGACTTCGGCTTCTCCACCGCCATCGGCATCGGCGGCGACCCGGTCATCGGCACCACCCATATCGACGCCCTCGAGGCGTTCGAGGCCGACCCGGACACCAAGGCCATCGTGATGATCGGCGAGATCGGCGGCGACGCCGAGGAACGTGCCGCCGAGTTCATCAAGGCCAACGTGACCAAGCCGGTGGTCGGCTACGTCGCCGGCTTCACCGCCCCGGAGGGCAAGACCATGGGCCACGCCGGCGCCATCGTCTCCGGTTCCTCGGGCACCGCCCAGGCCAAGAAGGAGGCTCTGGAGGCCGCGGGCGTGAAGGTCGGCAAGACCCCGTCCGAGACCGCCGAGCTCATGCGTGAGATCATGAAGGGCCTGGCCTGACCCAGACCCTCGGCCGCCGGGCCTGACGGCGCGGCGAGTCAGCGAACGGCCCCCTCACCCGTCAGGGTGAGGGGGCCGTCGTCGTGGTGTGGTCCTGTGCGGTGGCGGCAGAGGCGGAGTCAGAGCCACTCGCGGCGGCGGGCGAACCGCGCCGCGTCATGGCGAGTGGAGGCCTGGGTCTTCTGCATGGCGCTGGAGAGGTAGTTGCGGACCGTGCCCTCCGCGAGGTGCAGCTGTTGGGCGATCCTGGCCACGGAGTACCCCTCGCTCGTGGCGCGCAGGGCGTCGAGCTCCCGGTCGGTGAGGGGACAGTCGTCCGAGATCGCCCGGGCCGTGGTGTCCGGATCGATCCATCGCTGCCCGCTGTGCACCTTGCGGATCGCGTCGGCGATCTCCTCCGGCTCCGCCGACTTGGTGACGAACCCGGCGACCCCGGCCTTCAGGGCCCGTCGGAGCACCCCGGGACGGGCGTGGCGGGTGAGCATCACCACCGGGAGATCGGGGTGGGTCTGGCGGAGCGCCTCGACGGCGGCGATGCCGTCCAGCCCGGGCATCTCCATGTCCGTCACCAGCATGTCGGGATCGATGCGGCGCACCGCCTCGACCGCCTCATCGCCGTCGGCTGCCACCTCCTCGACGCGGATGCCGCCCTCCATCTCCAGCAGAGTGGCCAGTGCTGTGCGCAGGAGCTTCTCGTCGTCCGCCAGAACGATCCTGATCTCGTTCACGTCGCCTCCTCCTCGTCCGCGTCCCATCGTGCCTCGAGGGTGAACCGTTCGTCGTCACAGGAGACGTCCAGGCGGCCTCCGACTCCCGCGAGGCGGGACCGGAGGTTGGCCAGCCCTCCCGTGTGGTCCTCGGCGGGGACACCGATCACACCGTCATTGGAGATCACCACGTGCCCGGGGGCGAGGCTGATCTCGACCCGACGGGCGTCGGAGTGACGCAGGATGTTGGTGGTCGCTTCCCGGATCACGACGCCGGCCACGTGCTCGAACTCTTTGCGTCGCGGGCCGCCGGCGTCGTCGGCGGTGACGGTGATGCCTGCAGCTTTGAGCAGCGCGACGGAGTTCGCGAGCTCACCGCGCAGGGTCAAGTCGTGCCCGTCCTGTGCCAGCGCCTTGGTCTCGGCCATGGTCCGGCGCAGGGTCTGCTGGGCCTCGTCGAGTTCCCGCCGGGCCGCGTCGGGGTCCGTGGACAGCAGCCGCTGGGCGACGGCGATCTTGAGCTTCACCACGTGCAGCGCATGGCCTTGGATGTCATGGAGGTCCTGGGAGAAGCGCAGCCGCTCGGCATCGACAGAGGCCGCCCGCTCCTGCTCCGCACGCTCGTCCTGCAGGCGCATGAGATCGAAGGAGGCCCGGGAGTCGGGGATGGTCACGCACGCGACGCCCGTCAGCAGGACGCCCATGCCGAGATAGACCCACAGGGCCTGGGGGTCGGTGACGACCACGAGAGCGCCGGCTGCTGCCCCGACGGTGAGCACCAGCAGGGTCACGACGGCCCTGGCCTGTCGGCTCCACATGACCTCGAGCGCACCGGGGAGGGCGAAGGCCAGTGCGCCGAGGGGAGTCAGCTCCCAGAGGGCGCCGAGAGCCCAGGTGAGGGTGCCCAGCGCGAGCACCGCCCAGCGAATCGGGGCGGCGACCTGCCGGTGCCACTGGGACAGCAGCCAGAGGCCGGCGATGAGGCCGGGTGCCAGCACGAGAGGAGGCCACGGCTCCACGGCCGACGTCAGGAGGGTGACGATGGCAGCGACGCCGAAGACTGCGAGCAGGACGAAGCTCGTCCTGCTGCGCAGTCTTCGCGTCTCCGATGTGTGCTCGGAGGTCATCGGCACTCCTGTTCAGTCAGTGCGTGGATCGGGTGCTCCTCAGGTGGCCGCCTGCCCCTGTCGCTCGACGGCCTTGTTGCTGGCCGAGAACGCCACAGCGGTCGCGACGACGGAGACGACCATGCCGACGATCAGCCAGGTGGCGTCGGCGGTGCCCCGTGCCGGGATCCAGGAAGTGATCTCAGAGGGCAGGATCTCAGGGATGGGCAGGTAGTGCAGCGTCAACATGATGCCGAATGCGGTGGCACAGAGGAGCAGGATGAATGCGATGGTCCGGATGGTCTTCATGGGAGCCTCCCGTGTCCAGGTCGATGGCTTGTACTCTTCTTCTCTCCGGTGGCCCCGATCCGCCGGGGGTGCCGCGGGACCGGAACGACATCCACCCTTCCGTCAGCGGTCCACCCTGCACCAGTGACGCAGCGTCACGCTTGCGCACCAACTCTGTCATGCCGCGCAGTGACGTGACCTCACTGCCGGGCAGGCAGTGCCCGTTGGTTGTGTGAGGGTCATGCAGAACACCACGCTTCGAACCACACCCGCCGCCCCCACTGCCGACGGCGTCCGTTCAGAGACGGTCGTCGAGATGAAGGACCTTCGCATCGACTACGGAGACTTCACCGCCGTCGACGGGGTCGACCTGGAGATCCGGCGCGGCGAGTTCCTTGGTCTGCTCGGCACCAACGGCGCCGGCAAGACCACGACCATCGAGGTGATGGAGGGACACCGGGCCCCGACCGCCGGCTCCGTCCGTTTCTTCGGGCAGGACCCGAGCAACCGGTCCCTCCGCAGCAGAGTGGGAATCATGCTCCAGGAGAGCGGATTCGCCCCGGATCTGACCGTGCGCGAGACCCTCGCGCTGATCGGTCGTCTGACCCGGCGGGACGACGACGTCGACCGTGTCCTGGACCTCGTGGACCTCCGCCGGCGTCGGGACACCCGGACCGGGCAGCTCTCCGGCGGTGAGAAGCGCCGCCTCGACTTCGCCACGGCGATCTTCGGCTCACCGGAGCTGATCTTCCTCGACGAGCCCACCACGGGGTTGGACATCGAGGCACGCGACGCCCTCTGGCACGTCGTAGACCGGCTGCGTGACGAGGGCGCGACGATCCTGCTCACCACGCACTACCTCGAGGAGGCCCAGGAGAGGGCTGACCGCATCGCGCTCATGCACAGCGGCCGCATCCATCGGCAGGGGACGGTCGCCGAGCTCACCTCGGCCTCCCCCTCGACCATCAGCTTCCGGCTGAGCCGTGAGCTCACCGTCCCGTTCGAGGACGCGACGATCGCGCCCGGCGGCGGGGTCACCATCCCCACCACGAACCTCCAGGAAGATCTGTACCGCCTCCTGGTGTGGTCCCGCTCCCGCGATGTGGAGCTCGAGGGCCTGAACGTCGGAGCCAAGGGACTCGAATCCCTCTTCCGCGCCCTGAACGCCTGATCTCACGTCCTCACGACCGACTCGACCACCACAAGAGGAGCCCGCAATGTTCGCCATCGCCCGCAGCGAGATGACACAGCTCGTCCGCAACCGCCTTGTCGCCGCCTCGTCGTTGTTCATCCCCCTCGCCTTCAGCGCGGTCCTGATCTTCAACCGCGAGAACTTCGGGGGTACCCCGGTGACGGCAGCTCTGATCCTGGTCACCGTGACCGCCATGGGCACTTACATCACGGCGACCACCACTCTGGCCTCCCGTCGCCAGAACCTGTTCCTGAAGCGTCTGAGGTCCACCGCGGCGAAAGACGCCTCCATCCTGAGCGGTCTCGTGCTGCCGGTCGCACTCGTGAATGTGATCCAGGCCGGCGTCATCGTCGCGGTTCTGTCTGCCGTGGGCACCCCTCCGGTGGGGGTCGCGGCCGTCGTGGCCGCCGTCGTCGTCCTGGAGTTGATGTTCGTGGGCGCAGCCATCGCGACGGCGGGTCTCACCAACTCCCCGGACCGCGCGCAGGTGACCACGCTGCCCCTGTTCGTGGTCGTCCTCGGCGCGGCCATGTGGGTCGGTCTGACGGGCACGGAGGAGCTCACCGCGGTCAAGCGCCTGCTCCCCGGCGGTGCCGTGACCGAGCTCATCATCGAGGGATGGAGCGGCATGGCCCTGCATGAGACCGTCAGCCTGCTGCTGCCGAGCCTGGCCTTCGTCGTTGCGGCCTTCGCCGCGGCGAAGAGCACGTTCCGGTGGGAGCCGCGGTCATGAGGCCCGCACGGCCGCCTTCCGCTCCCGGAATCCTCTCGACTCAGCGGCCCGCTCCTCGAGCATGTCCGGTGCGCGGCCAGGGCTGAAGCCGGCTGCGAAGCGCAGAGTGAGGGCAGGACACGGTGCGAAGCGCGCAGAGTGAGGGCAAGACACGGTGTTGAGATTGAAAAACGTGACCGTGTCGTATCCCCAAAGCGCGGGGTCTTATCCCCAAAGCGCGGGGTCTTATCCCCAAAACGCCAGGGCCTCAGGCCCAAGAGCCAGGAGGGCGGGTGCTCAGCCCACCTGGGCGCCGAAGAGCAGGCCCAGCACATAGGTGACGCCGGCGGCGCCGAAGCCGATGGCGAGCTGACGCAGCGCGCGGGCCATCGGGGAGGAACCAGAGAGCACGCCCACCACGCCGCCGGTGAACAGCAGAGCGCCGCCCACCAGCACCAGCGCGAGCACGAGGGCGGTCATACCGGCCAAGCCGAACAGGTACGGGAGGATCGGGATGAGCGCGCCCACGGCGAAGAAGCAGAAGGACGAACCGGCGGCGGTCCAGGCCGAGCCGATCTCCGCGTAGTCGTCGGAATGGTCCACCGGGCCCTTCGAGCCGTCCGGGCGGGCGGAGTACTTCGGGTTGCAGTCGCAGTTCAGGTAGCCGAGGCGCTCGAGGGCGCGGTGCTTGGCGTCCTCCTCGGACATCCCGCGGGCGAGGTAGACGAGTTCGAGCTCGTTGGCGTCGATGTCCAGGTACTCGGCGGCCTCCAGGGTCACGTGGGTGGGAGAGGATGCCTCCAGCAGTTCGCGCTGGGAGCGGACGGACACGAATTCCCCGGCCGCCATGGACAGGGCACCGGCCAGCAGGCCGGCCACACCGGTGAACAGCACCACGGAGGGTGCCACACCGGTGGCCCCGATGCCCATCACCAGGGCCAGGTTGGACACGAGGCCGTCATTGGCGCCGAACACGGCGGCACGGAAGGAGCCGGCCAGCTGCTCACGGCCCCGGGCGGCAAGGCCGCGCACGACCTCCTCGTGGATCGCCTCGTCCGCGGCCATGCCCTCCGGCACGTCCGAGTCCTTGGCGTAGGGGCTGTCCGACTCGGCGCGCTGGGCCAGGGCCAGCACGAACACGGAGCCGAAGATGCGGGCGAGCCACCGCAGCAGCAGACGGTGGAAGGAGGGCCGCGGCGGGTTCTCCGCGTGCTTCCCGAGCAGGGTGCGCCAGTGCTGTTCGTGGCGCTTCTCCGCCTCCGCCAGGCCGAGCAGGATCTCGCGCTCCACGCCGTGGCGGCGGGCGGCGATGTCCCGGTAGATCTGGCCTTCGGCGATCTCGTCCGCGAGGTAGCGGCGCCAGCGGCGGATCTGCTGGGGCGTGGGGGCCGCCGAAGCCGCGGCAGCGGTGGCGTCGGCGGAGTCCGGGCCGTCGGTGGACGTGGACATGCAGTCTCTCCTGGGGAGTCGCGGTGGGGCGCCGGGACCCGGCGCACGCGGTGCCTGTGGCGCGGTCTGTCCAGGCCGCGGGCACCGGTCCATCCTAGACCCGCGCCCTGCGTGCCCGACCTGCGTGCCCGCCCGGCGTGCGCGTACCTGGCTTGCGTGTCCTGGCCCGCCCGGCGTGCCCCTGCCGGAAGCCGGCCCAGGGCACCCCGCGCGCCCGTGCCCGGCAACCAGCGCCGCACCCGTTCCGTAAGCCAGCACCGGGCGCTCGTCCTGTCAGCCAGCGCCGGGCACCCGTCCTGTCAGCCGATCGCCTCGTCCGCCACACAGAGCGCCTCGTCCAGCACGTCCAGGCCGGTGTGCAGGTCCTCGTCCGTCATGTTCAGGGGAGGGGCCAGGTGGATGCGGTTGAAATTGGCGAACGGCAGCACGCCGCCGGCCTTCAGGGCGCCGACCACCCTGTTCATCTCCTCCGAGGACCCGCCGTAGGGTGCCAGCGGCTCCTTGGTCTGCCGGTCCTTCACCAGCTCCACGGCCCAGAAGGCTCCGAGGCCGCGGACGTCGCCCACGGACGGGTGCTTCTCCTTGATCTCGGCCAGGCGCGGGGCGAAGACCTCCTCACCCATCCGCTTCGCGTTCTCCACCATGCCCTCCTCGCGCATGGCGCCGATGGTGGCCACGGCGGCGGCGCAGGCCAGCGGGTGGCCGGAGTAGGTCAGCCCGCCGGGGTAGACGCGCTCGCCGAAGGTCGTGCGGATCGCCTCGGAGACGATGACGCCGCCGAGCGGGACGTAGCCGGAGTTGACGCCCTTGGCGAAGGTGATCAGGTCCGGGTCCAGGTCCCAGTGGTCCAGGGCGAACCAGGCGCCGGTGCGGCCGAAGCCGACCATGACCTCGTCCGCGATGAACATGATCCCGTGCCGCCGGCACAGCTCCCGGGCGCCGCGGAGGTATCCGGCCGGCGGGACGTAGACGCCGGCCGAGCCCGGCACGGTCTCCAGGATCAGCGCGGCGATGGTGCCCGGGCCCTCCAGCAGGATGGTGTGCTCCAGGTGCTCCAGCGCGCGCTCGGCCTCTTCCTCCTCGGTCTCGGCGTGGAAGTAGGAGCGGTACGGGTAGGAGGGCAGGAAGTGGACGGCGCCCTCGGTGGCGAGGTCGTTGGACCAGCGGCGTGGGTCCCCGGTGACGTTCACGGCCAGGTTCGTGCCGCCGTGGTAGCTGCGGTAGGCCGAGAGGACCTTGTGGCGGCCGGTGTGCAGGCGGGCCATGCGGATGGCGTGCTCGTTGGCGTCCGCACCGGCGTTGGTGAAGAACACGTGCTCCATGCCCTCCGGGGCCAGCTCGGCGACGAGCCGTGCGGCCTCGGATCGGGCGTCGTTCACGTGGGCCGGGGCGATGGTGCAGATCTTCGCGGCCTGCTCCTGGATCGCCTTCACCACGGCCGGGTGCTGGTGCCCGATGTTCGTGTTGACCATCTGCGAGGAGAAGTCGAGCATGCGGTGCCCCTCGCCGTCCCAGACGGCTGAGCCCTCGGCGGCCACCACGGTCATGGGGTTCAGCGTGTCCTGGGCGGACCAGGAGTGGAACACGTGGGCGCGGTCCAGTTCGGCGGCGCGGCGGCCGGCGGCCTTCAGCTCCTCGGTGACGGGTCCGGTGGTCGGTGACATGGGTCCTCCTTTGTGCGGGGCGGTCCAGGCACGAGTATGACCCTGATCACGTCCGCCCGGGCAGAGGTGACCGTTCCTCGGACAGGGGAGGGGCCGTCGTCGGGAAGGAGGATGCTTCTCGACGACGGCCCCTCGCCTCACGGACGGAGCCTCACCGGCCGCCGGGCACGCTGCTGCACGCAACCTGATCTGCAGACGGCGGCGGCTCGTGCCTGCGCGCTCAGCGGGCGATCATGCCGTGGGGGTCGATGATGAACTTGTCCACGGAACCCTGGTCGAACTCCGCATAGGCCTGGGGCGCCTCGTCCAGGGTGATCACGCGCGGGTTGACCATGTCTGTCAGGTACGGCATCCGGTCCCACAGGATCGACATCATCAGCTGACGGTTGTAGCGCATGATGGGCGCCTGGCCGGCGATGATGTGGGGCGACTTGATCCAGGCCTTGCCGAAGTCCACCGGGAAGGTGCCCTCCTGCTCGGCCTTCGTCTCCGCGATCGGGTCCGGCCCGTAGATGCCGAGGATGCCCGTGGCACCGCCCGGACGGGTGATGTCCAGGACCTGGTTCACGGCGGCGATCGGCTGCATCTCATCTGACGCGGAGCCCAGGCCGTGGGCCTCGGAGCCGACGCAGTCCACCGCGCAGTCCACCATCGGCTCGCCGAGGATGTCGTTCACGGCGTCCTGCAGGTTCTCCGTGGTGGACAGGTCAATGGTCTCGCAGCCGTGCTTGCGCACCAGCTCCAGCCGGGAGGCGTCCTGGTCGCCCACGATGATGCACGAGGCGCCCAGCAGCCGAGCGGCGGCCGCGGCGCACCGGCCCACGGGGCCGGCACCGGCGATGTAGACGGTGGAGCCGGGCTTGGCGCCGGCCTCCATGAGACCGTGGAACGCCGTGGGGAGGATGTCCGAGAGCACGGCCAGATCCAGGATCTTCTCCATCGCCTGCTCCTGGTCCGGGAAGCGCAGCAGCTGGAAGTCGGCATACGGCACGAACAGGTACTCGGCCTGTCCGCCCTGGAAGTCGCCCAGATTGAAGCCGTAGGCGGCGCACGCCTGCTCCGGATTGGCGGTTTCACACACCTCGGTGCGGCCGGCGCGGCAGTTGCGGCAGCGGCCGCAGGCCACGTTGAACGGCACGGAGACGAGGTCGCCCTCCTTCAGGAACTGGACGTCGCTGCCGACCTCCAGCACCTGGCCGGTCATCTCGTGACCCAGCACCATGCCCTCGGGCACGGGGAAGGACCCGCGGTAGATGTGCAGGTCGCTGCCGCAGATGTTGGTGGCGACGATCTTGAGGATGACGCCGTGCGGGGCGGCGGAGCCGTCAGGCATCTGCAGGGTGGGGAAGTCCAGCTCGTCGACGCGCACGTCCTTGATGCCGTGGAATGCCACGGCGCGATTCTTGGTCGTCATGGGAACTGCTGCCTTTCTGTCTACAGCGGGGCCCCGGCGGGGCGAGGGACGGGGCGAACCCGACGGGGAGTCCCGGTCCCAGGCTGTACGCGAACACTAGGGGGCGGGCGGAGGCCGACGGAAGGGTTCCGCACCGCTGGCCGGGGCCGACGACGACGTGCCGCCGGTGTGTTGCCGACCACATGGCGGGGGTCTACGGTAAACAGGTGTTGCTCGACGGGCAACACGCGGCCCGAGCCACGCACGATGCGGGCTTGCGCTGGAACAAGGACGGGTGCGTAGACGCCACCGACGCGAGGAAGGAGCGCGATGAAGGTCCTCCCTCTCGAGGCCGCGCCGGACCAGGCGCTGATCGGCCGCCGGCTGCGCGCCCTGCGCGAGGCACGGCGGCTCACGGTCGCCCAGCTGGCCGAGGCGGCCGGCGTCAGCAAGGGCTTCCTCTCCCGGCTCGAGCGGGATCTGACGAGTCCGTCCGTCAGCACGCTCATCACCCTGTGCCAGGTGCTCGGCGCGAGCCCGGGCGAGGTCCTGGACGCACCCGAGGTGACGGTCGTGCGCCTGTCCGACGCCCCCGCGGTCAGCCTCGGCGGCGAGGGCATCCGGGAGCGCCTGATCACCCCGCGCGGCCGCCGCGACCTGCAGATCCTGCGCGCTGACATCGCGCCGCGCGGCCGCGGGGAGGCGGAGCTGTACACGGTGGACTGCCGTGTGGAGGCGGTGCACGTGGTCACCGGCCGCCTCGAGCTGCGGACCACCGAGGCCGTGCACCTGTTGGAGGAGGGGGACACCGTCACCTTCTCCGGCCGCGAGCCTCACTCGTGGGCCAACCCGGACGACCGTCCCGCCGTCGTGCTGTGGACCCTCGTGGGCCACGCCTGACCCCTCCCGGCGCCCCCGCCGGAGAGACCAGACGGACCCGATCGACCAGACCAGACCGAACCAGGCAAGACCAGACCGAACCGAACCACCCAGAGAGGACATCCAGATGCTCGAGATCCCCCGCGTCGAGGAGAACGGCCGCCTCGGCCCCGTGAACTCCGCCCTCGTGCCCCGCTTCGGCGGCGCCCCCACCTACGCCCTGCTGCCGCGCCTGGACGAGGCGCAGGCCGCCGGCATCGACCCGGAGATCAAGGTGGTCGGCGTGCCGTTCGACGCCGGCGTCTCCTACCGCCCGGGCGCCCGCTTCGGCTCCGGCCACGTCCGCCAGTCCTCCCGCCTGCTGCGCCCGTACAACCCCGCCACGGACACCTCCCCGTTCGCCCAGGCCCAGGTGGTGGACGCCGGGGACATGGCCGTGAACCCCTTCAACATCAACGAGGCCATCGAGATGATCCAGCAGGACGCCATGGACCTCACCGAGGACGGCTCCTCGCTGATGACCATCGGCGGCGACCACACCATCGCCCTGCCGCTGCTGCGCGCCGCCTCCGCCCGCGCCGGCGAGCCGGTGGCCCTGCTGCACTTCGACGCCCACCTGGACACCTGGGACACCTACTTCGGCGCCGAGTACACCCACGGCACCCCGTTCCGCCGTGCGGTGGAGGAGGGCATCCTGGACACCGAGGCGATCTCCCACGTCGGCACCCGCGGCCCGCTGTACGGCAAGAAGGACCTGGACGAGGACCACCGTCTCGGCTTCGGCATCGTCACCTCCTCCGACGTCTTCAGGAAGGGTGTGGACGAGGTCGTGGACGCCCTGCGCCAGCGCATCGGCGACCGCCCGCTGTACATCTCCGTGGACATCGACGTGTTGGACCCGGCCCACGCCCCGGGCACCGGCACCCCGGAGGCCGGCGGCATGACCTCCCGCGAGCTGCTGGAGATCCTGCGCGGCCTGCGCGGCATGAACCTCGTCGGTGCCGACGTGGTGGAGGTCGCCCCGGCCTATGACCACGCCGAGATCACCGGTGTGGCCGCCTCCCACGTCGCCTATGACCTGATCACCCTGATGGCCGACCGTCGTGCCGAGCAGGCACAGGAGGAGACCGCATGAGCGCCGCAGACGCCCCGCGCCGCAACGGCGGGGATCTTGCCGTCGAGACCCTCAGCGCGCTCGGCGCACGCACCGTGTTCGGCATCCCGGGCCAGCATGCCCTGGGCCTGTTCGATGCCCTGTCCCGCTCCTCGCTGGAGTTCGTCTCCAACCGCGTGGAGAACAATGCCGCGTTCGCCGCGGACGGCTACGCCCGCGCCACCGGCGAGGTCGGTGTGCTGTTCCTGTCCACCGGCCCCGGCGCCCTGACCTCCCTGGCCGGACTGCAGGAGGCCTACGCCACGGGCGTTCCCATGGTGGTCATCGCCTCCCAGATCCCGCTCTCGGGCCTGGGCGCACGCCGCAAGGGCATGATCCACCAGCTGGACGACCAGAAGGCCTCGGCCAAGAACGTCACCAAGGCCCAGCACACCGTCCACCACGCCTCCGGCATCCCCTCGGCCATCCAGGACGCCTGGGCTGAGGCCATCACCGTGCCCCAGGGGCCGGTGTGGGTGGAGATCCCGCAGGACGTGCTGCTCGGCGAGGTCCAGGTCCCGCCGGTGCGCGACGCGCTCGCCGTGCCCTACGAGCACCCGCCGCGCGCGGAGCTCGTGGAGGAGGCCGCCCGCTGGCTCGGCGGCGCCGAGAAGGTCGCGGTCGTCGCCGGCGGCGGTGTGCGCCGCTCCGGCCGTGAGGCGATGGAGTCCCTGAAGCAGGTCGCCGAGCATCTGCAGGCCCCGGTGGTCTGCTCGCCCGGCGGCAACACCGCGTTCCCCTGGGAGCACCCGCTGTCCCTGGGCGCGTGGGTGGAGGACCGCTACGTGACCGAGGTCCTGGAGGAGGCTGATGTTCTCCTGGTGGTCGGTTCGTCCCTGGGGGAGGTCACCTCGAACTACTTCACCCTGGAGCCGCGCGGCCGTCTGATCCAGATCGACGCGGAGCCGCGCGTGCTGGAGACCAACCACCCGACCCTCGGCATCCGTGCGGACGCCGGTTCGGCCTTGGCGGCACTGGCCGCGGCCCTGCGCGGCGAAACGCTCGAGCCGCACCCGTACCTCGAGGGGCTCAACGTCCTGGGCATGAAGTCGATCTCCACCGAGCTCGCCGTGCCGGCACGCGAGGCCGACGCCGCCGCCTGGGACGGGAAGTCCGCCCGGCAGAAGGTGGCCGAGGTCAACGCCCGCGTGACCGCCCGCCTGGACGCCCAGGACCTGAGCCGTGAGCGGCAGTTCATGGAGGACATCCGCGCCGCCGTGCCGGAGTCCATGCAGACCTTCTGGGACATGACGATCGCCGCGTACTGGGGCTGGAACTGCTGGGACGCCCGGTCCGGGCAGTTCCACTCCGCGCAGGGCGCCGGCGGCCTCGGCTACGGCTTCCCCGCCGCCTTCGGCGGTGCGCTCGGGCTGGCACAGCAGGGCAAGACCGGCATCGACGGCCGCGTGCTGGCCGTGGCCGGCGACGGCTCCTCGATGTACTCCATCGCCGAGCTCGCCGCTGCTCGGCAGCACAACGCCGCGGTCACCTGGCTGATCATCGACGACGGCGGCTACGGCATCCTCCGCGAGTACATGGAGGGCGCCTTCGGCCAGGCCACTGCCACCGAGCTGGACCGCCCGGACTTCGCGAAGCTGGCCGAGTCCTTCGGCATCCCGGCCGAGACCGTGGCCGTGGAGGACGTCCGCGAGGCGCTCGAGCGGAACTTCGCCGTCGAGGGCCCGAACGTGGTGGTCGTGCAGACCACGCTCGCCATGTGGGCCCCGAGCCACCTCGGCGAGGCCCCGGAGGTGCCGGTGGCCTGACGCCGGACGCCTACGTTCTGCCGCCCCCGCCACGCCTTCCGGCTGCGGGGGCGGCAGGGCGTGGGGTGCAGAGTGCATCGGTGTCACGTCCAGGAACTTTCGAAGGATTATCCTGCTCTGCTCCTGTAGGAGCACCGGAACAGTCCAGGTGCTGCGCGCAGACTGAAGTCCACGACTTCCCATGAAAGGACCCTGCCATGACAGCGCGCCGCCCCTTCCCCTCCGCCTCCGAGGGCACCGCCCCTGATCCCTCTGAGGCGGCGAAGCGCTTCGAGGGGCGCCTGTTGCACCGGCAGGGCGAAGACGTCGAGGACCAGGGTGCCGCCTTCGACATCGGCACGGTGGTGACCCGCCGCAATGCCCTCGGCGTGTTCGGTGCCGGTGCCGGCGCCCTGCTGCTCGCAGCCTGCGGAGCCGGAGCCTCCGAATCCTCGTCGTCGGGGTCGTCCTCCTCGTCCGCTGCGGCATCGTCCTCCACCTCGGGTGCCGCCGCGTCCTCTGCCTCCGGGAAGGACTACACCGAGATGAACACGGAGACCGCAGGCCCCTACCCCGCAGACGGCTCGAACGGGCCGGATGTGCTGGAGGAGTCCGGCATCGAGCGTGCGGACCTGACCTCCAGCATCGACAGCGGCGACGCGGTGGACGGTGTGCCGCTGACGCTGACCCTGAACGTGATCGACATGGCGGAGGACAACGCGCCCATGACGGGGGCGGCGGTCTACATCTGGCACTGCGACGCCGAGGGCCGCTATTCCATGTACTCCGACGGAGTCACGGACGCCACGTGGCTGCGCGGCGTCCAGGTGGTGGGCGACGACGGCACCGTCACCTTCACCACGATCATCCCGGGCTGCTATGCCGGCCGATGGCCGCACATCCACTTCGAGGTGTTCCCGGACAAGGCGTCCATCACGGACGCCACCCATGCGGTGCTCACCTCGCAGATCGCCCTGCCCAAGGAGGCCTGTGACGCCGTGTATGCCGAGTCTGCGTACACCGGGTCCGCAGAGAATCTGGCCAACGTGTCCCTCGATACGGACAACGTCTTCTCCGACGGGTATGACCAGCAGCTGGTCGCTCTCACCGGCTCGGTCTCCCAGGGCTATACCGGCACCGTGGACGTGCCGATCGACACCACCACCGAGCAGCAGGAGCCGTCCATGGGCGGTGGGCAGGGCGAGGGCGGCCCCGGTGGTCCCGGCCAGCAGGGCGGCCCCGGTGGTGCCGGCGGCCAGGGCGGCCCCGCCGGTGCCGGTGGCCAGGGCGGAACCCCGCCTCAGCCGCCGACCGACTGAGGCCCGGCCGGGGCGGCCGCCCGGACCTCCCGCGGCTCGGCGGCCGCCCTGCCGTCCGGGAGCAGGCACCTGTGCCCTCCTCTAGGCTGTCTGTATGACTGAGACCCCCGCCACATCCTCCTGCGGAGTCGCCCTCGGCGGTCAAGGCCGGGCCACGGGTACGGACCCCTCCTCGGCCTCCGCCCAGAGGTCCTCCGCGTCCACCGTCCGCGGCGCCGATGCCGTGGTCCTGGGCCACGGCCTGGCCGGGCTGGTGGCCACGGTGGAGCTGCTGGAGGCCGGCCGCCGCGTGGTGCTGGTGGACCAGGAGCGCGCCACGGACCTCGGCGGCCAGGCGTACTGGTCCTTCGGCGGCCTGTTCCTGGTGGACTCGCCGGAGCAGCGCCGGCTGGGCGTGAAGGACTCCGTGGAGCTGGCCTGGTCCGACTGGCAGGCCACCGCCGGCTTCACCGGCCCGGAGGACGCCCTCCCCAAGGCCTGGGCGGAGGCCTACGTGCACTTCGCCCACCAGGAGAAGCGGGCGTGGCTGCGCGAGCGCGGCCACCGGCTGTTCCCGGTGGTCGGCTGGGCCGAGCGCAAGGTCCCGGCTCCGGGGGTGGGCGGCAACTCCGTGCCGCGCTTCCACATCAGCTGGGGCACCGGCCCGGGGGTGGTGGAGCCGTTCTCCCGCGTGGTGGAGCAGGCCGCCTTCGACGGCCGCCTCACCTATCTGCCCCGCCACCGCGTCACCGAGCTGCTCACCTCCGGCGGTGCCGTCACCGGCGTGGCCGGCCGGGTCCTGGCGGACGACGACGGCGCCCGCGGCACCGCCTCGAACCGCACCGTGGTGGGGGACTTCCGGATCGAGTCCGCGGCCGTGGTGGTGGCCACCGGAGGCGTGGGGGCGGACCATGAGCGGGTCCGGGAGGTCTGGCCGGACCGCCTCGGCCCGGCCCCGCAGGACATGCTCTCCGGCGTGCCCGCCTATGTGGACGGTTCCGGCATCACGGTGGCCGAGCGGGCCGGGGCCCGCCTGCTGCACCCGGACCGCATGTGGCACTACACCGAGGGCATCAAGAACTGGGATCCGATCTGGCCCGGCCACGGCATCCGCATCCTGCCCGGCCCGTCCTCGCTCTGGCTGGACGCCACCGGCCGGCGTCTGCCGCACCCGCGCTGGCCCGGCTTCGACACCCTCGGCACCCTCGGTGAGCTGCGCGGCGCCTCGGCCTCGGCACCGCAGGGCGTCCGCACGGACCCGGCCGGCGAGCACTCCTGGTTCGTGCTGAACCACAGGATCATCGGCAAGGAGTTCGCCCTGTCCGGGTCGGAGCAGAACCCGGATCTGACCGGCCGCTCCGTCCGCCAGGTCCTCGGCCGCGTCACCCAGGACATGCCGGGCCCGGTGCGCGACTTCCTGGAGAAGGGAGAGGACTTCGTCACCGCGGACACCGTCGGTGAGCTCGTGGCGAAGATGAACGCCCTGGTCCCGGAGGGGCCGAGGGTGGACGAAGCCG
This sequence comes from Micrococcus lylae NBRC 15355, assembly GCF_001570885.1. GTDB lineage: Bacteria > Actinomycetota > Actinomycetes > Actinomycetales > Micrococcaceae > Micrococcus > Micrococcus lylae. Next base: position 18,448 of record NZ_BCSN01000024.1, read on the forward strand.
CCGTGCAGGCCGCCGTCGCCCAGCACGAGGCCGGCGCCGAGCGCCCCGGTGCGGACCCGCAGCTGGACGAGGTCCGCGCGGCCCGGAGGTACCTCGGGGACAAGCTGATCCGCACCGTGCCCCCGCACCGTCTGACCGATCCGAAGGCCGGCCCGCTGATCGCCGTGCGCCTGCACACCCTGACCCGCAAGACCCTCGGCGGCCTGCACACGGACCTGCACTCCCGTGCCTTGGACGCCGGCGGCCAGGTCATCCCGGGCCTGTATGCCGCGGGTGAGGCGGCCGGCTTCGGCGGCGGAGGCATGCACGGCTTCCGTGCGCTGGAGGGCACCTTCCTCGGCGGCTGCCTGTTCTCCGGCCGCACCGCCGGCAGGTCCGTGGCCGCCGAGACTGCCTGAGCCCGGCCTCCTTCACACGCAAGTTCACACGCAAGGCCCCGGTGAGCCTGTGCTCACCGGGGCCTTGCTGGTGTCTGGCGGATCAGTCGCTCGGCTGGGTGCCGTCGCGCTCCGGGTGGGTGCCGAAGGCGAAGTGGCGGCCGGTCACGGAGGTGATGTCGATCTCCACGTAGAAGTCCTTGAGGGTGGGGACCCACGGGGCGATGCAGAGGGACTCGGCGTGGGCGATCTCCGCCTCGGTCTCCAGCCGGCGGGCGGTGCCGCGGGCCAGGACGGACCAGGCCTGGTCCGAGAGGATGCCGTCCGCCTGCAGCACCACGCTCGGGTTGATGGTCAGCTCGGCGAGCTTGGAGCCCGGCGCCGTGCGGAAGTAGGCCTTGCCCTCGCCCCAGGCGACGTTCACGGGCACGATGTCCGGCTCCCCGTTCACGGCCAGGCCGAGGCGGGCATGCTGGGTGCGGCGCAGCAGCTTCCAGCACTGCTCCTCGGACAGGACCAGAACGGGCTCCCCGTCGGCGTGCTCGAACATCATCGGCGAACCCGACTCGCGGGCGACGTTCATCATGGACGGCTTGTCGGTGTCAGTCATGCGGGGACCTCCTCGCTGCCTGTTCCCAGGCGATCTGGTTCCTCTCCCCAGTCTAGGTCCCGGCGGTGAGCCGCGTCCGGATGATGTCGTCCAGGACCCGCAGGGCTGTGGGGGCGCTCCGGCCCGGGGCCAGGGCCAGGGCGAACGGGGTCGTGTGGTCCCCGCCGACCCAGGTGCCGCCGGCGGCGCGCAGCAGGTGCACGCCGGCGGCCACGTCCCACGGCTTCGTGTCCACGTAGAGGGCCGCGTCTGCCCAGCCGGCCGCCGTGTACGCCAGCTCCAGAGCGCCGGAGACCGTCCGCCGGACCGTGGCGTAGGTGCGCACCAGCTCGCCGAACCGCTCCAGCGCCGCGGACCCCTCCAGGGCCAGGGCCTCGCCGGCAGGGTAGGAGGTCACCAGGTTCAGGCCGTGCTCGCCGAGTGCCGCGTCCGGGGCCGGGCGGGCCGCCTCGGCCAGGGGACGTTCGTCCGTCACGACGACGGCACCGACCTGGCGCGCGTCGCTCGCCTTCTCGGGGCTGTCGGGGCAGGGTGGGGCAGCGGTGTTGGGGGAGGGCAGCCGGAGGGCGGCGAGCCAGGCGCCGGTGTCGTCCGAGGAGAACACCTGCCCCGCGGCCGGATCCGCGATCGCCGCGGCGACGAGCTCGCCGTCCACCTCCGCGGCGATCGAGACGGAGAACATCGCGAAGCCGTGCGTGAAGTTCGAGGTGCCGTCGATCGGGTCCACGATCCACCGCAGCGGATGGTCCGGGTCCCCGTGGGCGCCGGTCTCCTCGCCGAGGACCTGCGACCCCGGGACGGCGTCCGTCAGGGCGCGCACCAGTGCGGCCTCGGTGGCGCGGTCGTACTCGGTGACCAGGTCGTGGTGGTTGGTCTTCAGGCTCGGGTGGGCGGCCGTCGTCGGGACACAGGGGCCGGCGCGGAAGGCGGCCCGCAGGGCCGGCACGCACCCGGCGGCGGCGTCCACGGCGACCCGCCGCAGGACGGCGGGGGAGGGGGTGGAGGGCAGGTCGCGGGCCATGCGTCCACAGTAGTGAGACGTCGCACGAACGCGTGCACGCGCGGGCGCACTGTGAGATTCTTGGAGACTGTGGTCCGTCTCCGCCGAGGGCGGCCGCGCCCTCGTCCGTGCCGGAGCATCGCCCCGCGCGGGCGTTCCGTCCCCCGCACGTGAGGAGCGTCCCCTTGCCTCGTCCGGTCAACAAGTCTGCGGCCTACTATCCAGGTCTGGACGGTCTCAGGACGATCGCCGTGGGCCTCGTGGTCGCCTACCACATCGGCGTGCCCGGAACGAGCGGCGGCCTGCTCGGCGTCGGCGTCTTCTTCACGCTGTCCGGCTTCCTCATCACCATGCTCCTGCTCAACCGCTGGGAGAAGCACGGGGACCTGGACCTCAGGCACTTCTGGATCCGCCGCTTCCGCCGCCTGCTGCCGGCGGTGGTGCTGCTGCTGATCGTGGTGATGGTGGCCACCATGGTCGTCCACCCGGACAAGCTCGGGGACCGCGGCGAACAGGCGTTCTTCGCCCTGATCTACGTGGCGAACTGGCACACGATCTTCACCGGCGGCTCCTACTTCGAGCAGTTCGACGGGCCCTCCCCGCTGGACCACCTGTGGTCCCTGGCGGTGGAGGAGCAGTTCTACGTGGTGTGGCCGCTGCTGCTGCTCGGCATGCTCACCCTGTTCAAGGCCAAGAAGGACGGCGAGGGCACCGGGGCCGCGTTCGCGAAGGCCGCCGTGACCACCTTCGTGCTGGGCGCGCTCTCCTTCGTCCTGCTGGCGATGCTGGCCGACCCGACCGGCGACTCCACCCGCGCCTACGAGGGCACCGACACCCGCGCCGGCGGCCTGCTCTGGGGCGCCGTGCTGGCGATGCTGTGGCGGCCGAAGAAGGTCGCGAAGATCCAATCCGAGAAGGCCCTGTGGACCCTGGACATCCTGGGTGCGCTCGGCGTGGCCGGCATCCTCTACCTGGCCGCCACCACCGACCAGCTGGACCACAGCCTCTACACCTGGGGCATCGCCGCGCTGACGGTCTCCACGATCCTCGTGCTGATGCCGCTGATCCACGCCCAGTCCTGGACCAACCGGGTCCTCGGCATCGCGCCGCTGCGCTGGATCGGCGAGCGGTCCTACGGCATCTACCTGTGGCACATGCCTGTGGTCGCGTTCCTGCCGGAGCGCACCCTGTACGGCCAGGACGTGTGGCGCGGCCTGGTGGTCGTGGCGCTGACCGTGGTGTTGGCGGAGCTGTCCTGGCGGTTCGTGGAGGACCCGATCCGCCGGCACGGCTTCCTTCCGCTGATCACCGGCAAGGCCCAGCGCAAGGCCCGTGCCCAGCGCGCCGAGGTGTCTGAGGGCGACGTCCGTGCCTCCCGCGCCCAGGTGGAGCAGACCCCGGTGCCGAAGGTCGCCGGCCGCGGCGTGCTGGCCGCCGGATCCGTGGGCGTGACACTCCTGGCGATCGGCGCGATGGTCGGCATCGCCGCGTTGCCGCAGAAGTCCGTGGTGGAGATCGCCCGGGAGGAGCAGGCGAAGCAGGCCGAGACCTCCGCCGGGGAACCGGACGGCGAGGGTGCCGTGGCGTCGCCGACGCCGACGAAGCCCGTGGCCCGCCCCGCCGCGACCGAGACGTCCTGTGAGACCGTGGTCCACATCGGTGACTCCACGTCCATCGGCCCGTCCAACAACTCCCTGACCATGGTGAAAGACCCGGCCAAGCGCATCACCGCCCAGTACGAGGCCGTGGGCGTGCAGACCGTCGTCGAAGAGGTGGCCGGAGGCCGCTCCATGATCGAGACCCTCGAGCCGTCCGAGCTCAACCCCGGTGAGAAGGGCACCAACGCCCCGGACACCATGCGCGAGCACGCCGGCGAACTCGGCGAGAACGGCTGCTGGGTGGTCAACGTGGGCCTCAACGACGCCGCGAACATGGCCAGCCAGGACGACTTCTCCAGCACCGAAAAGCGCATCGCCGGCGTGATGGAGGCCTCCGAGGGCAAGCCCGTCCTCTGGGTCAACGGCATCACCATGCCGTGGACCAACAACCCGCACTACGCCAACGAGAACATCCAGAAGCTCAACGCGTCCCTGGTGGAGGCCACCGACCGGTACGACAACCTGCGCATCTACGACTGGTCCGCCGACGCCACCCCGCACCCCGAGTGGTTCCTGGAGAACGACGCGAACCACAACAACGCCGAGGGCTCCGAGGCCAAGGCCGAGCACATGGCCAAGGCCCTGGTGGCGGCGTTCCCGAAGGACGAGGACCCGGTGAAGGAGAAGGTCGTCCGCGTCGAATGACCCGCCCCCCTGGCACTTTCGTTCGGGAAACCGTCGAGTCCCGGTGCGCTTTCGTTCGGGAAACGGTCGAGTTCCAGGGCGCTTTCGCTGACGAAACGGGAGGCGCCCGGACGGGGACAGCCGAGACGATCAAGGGCGGGACGAGCTGCAGCTCGTCCCGCCCTTGCGTGCTTTCCGGCCAACTCAGAGCAACGTCAGCTGGGCGACCCAGAGACCGTAGGTCTGGGTGCTCGTCGTCTTGCCCTTGGCGTTCTTCTCCGTCGCCAGGATGTCCTCGACGAAGGCGAATCCGAATGCCTCCAGCAACCTCTGCGCTGGCACGTTGGACTGATGAACCACGGCCTGCACCAGCACCTCGGACGGCGCCGAGCCATCGACGTGGCCCGTGGCGTCGTCCGCGACGCAGTCGAGGGCCTCTGCGAGGACTTCATTGCCAAGCCGGGATCCCTGGTTCTCGAACGCGACGGCCATGAAATCGACTGTGTAGATCAGATGTCTTCCTGACGCATCGGCAGAGGCAACCGGTCCGCTGACGACGGTGACTCCCAGGAGGGCTCCCTCAGGCTCGGCGTATCCGAGCCTCATCCGCTTGTGTCGATTGCGCGCGAAGTTCCACCGGCGTAGAGACCTCTGGACTTCGAGCGCCCATGGCATGGAGTGGACCTTCTGCCGCCGAAACCTGTCGAAGGTCGTCCCGTTGGGATCGGCGCACGTGAAGGTCTTCAGATCACGATGGTGCCGTGTACTGCCTTCGACCCATTTCATAGCGCCGGCAGCAGAAGGTCAGGAGCTCCGGAGCTTTGAGGAATCCACCGAGGGCGCCGCGGCGCGCAGTCGCTGAACGTAGGCAGGGTCCGAAAGTCGAGCGTGGGCGACCCTGAGGGCCTGCGAATATGCGGTCTTCTGCTCAGCGCGCTTGCGCTGGATCTTGCGCATGCGGGAGCTGACACGGTTCCGCTGTGCTCCCGCAGTGGTGGGCTGCGAGGTCATGATGGGCTCTCTGGGGTGGTGGGTGGTGATCGCGGAGGCGCGGACGGCGTGCCCTGGCGATGTCGAGTCAGTCTATCCGCGCGGAGATCATCAGGCGAGGGATCCGGGGGGACTGTGGATACCACAGATGAGAGAACCCAGTACTCGTTATGGAGACCGGCCAGGGTCTTCGGCCTCCTTCCCTGAGTCTTCCCGGTCCACCTTTCCGACCCCACCATTCCGGCCCCACCTCCCCGTCGCCCGGTCCCGGGTCCTTTGCATAAAGTGAGACTCACCCTGTCTCTCTGACGAAGGAGTCCCCGTGACAGAGACCGCTGAGCTTGCCGTTGCGCCGGGATCGGTGGTCGTCGTCCGTGATGAGGAGTGGCTCGTCACCGGCGTCGAACAGACGCAGGACGGTGCGCTCCTTTCGGTCCGCGGCCTCACGGAGCTCGTTCGGGACACGCACGCCTCCTTCTACCAGCGCCTCGACCACATCCAGGTCCTGGACCCTGCGGCCGCCACGGTGGTCGGCGACGACTCCCCGTCCCACCGCACCTCCCGCCTCTGGACCGAAGCGACCCTGCGCAAGTCCCCGCTGCCGGTGAACGACCAGTCCATCACCGTCTCCGCCGAGTGCCTTGCGGACCCGTTGCCGTATCAGCAGGAGGCGGTCCGCCGCGCCCTGGACCCGGCGAACCTGCGTCCTCGCATCCTCCTGGCGGACGCGGTCGGTCTCGGCAAGACCCTGGAGATCGGCATGATCCTCTCCGAGCTGGTCCGCCGTGGCCGGGGCGAGCGCATCCTGATCGTCACCCCGCGCCATGTGCTCGAGCAGATGCAGCATGAGATGTGGACCCGCTTCGCGCTTCCGTTCGTGCGCCTGGACTCGCTCGGCATCCAGCGGGTGCGCCAGCAGCTGCCGGCCACCCGCAACCCGTTCTCCTTCTTCAAGCGCGTGATCATCTCCATCGACACCCTGAAGTCGGACCGCTATGTCCAGCACCTGCGCCACCACCGTTGGGACGCGGTGGTCATCGACGAGTCGCACAACATCACCAACTCGTCCACCCAGAACAACCGCCTCGCCTCCGTCCTCGCCCCGCAGACGGATGCCCTGATCCTCGCCTCGGCCACCCCGCACAACGGCAAGGCCGAGTCCTTCGCGGAGCTGATCCGCCTGCTGGAGCCGACGGCGGTCCGTCCGGACGGCACCGTGATCGAGGACGAGGTGGACCGGCTGGTCCTGCGCCGCCACCGTCACAGCCCGGAGGTCGCCCGGGTGGTGGGCGCGGCCTGGGCAGAGCGCAAGGAGCCCCGCAACCGCCTGGTCCCGGCCTCCCCGGAGGAGGACGCGGTCGCTGCGGAGCTCGCGGATGTTTGGTTGCACCCGGCCGCCGGTCGGTCCCCACACTCCAAGGGTTCCGGCCTGTTCCCGTGGACCCTTGCCAAAGCCTTCCTCTCCTCCCCGGCGGCCCTGGAGGAGACCATCGCGGAGCGCATCTCCCGCCTGCACCCGGAGAACCACGCCGAGGCCCAGGAGATTGAGCACCTCAGCCGCCTCCGCACCCTCAACCAGGCGTCCCTGACCACGAACTTGGGCAAGTACGGCGCGCTCCTGGATCACCTGTCCACCATCGGCGTCGGCCCGAAGAACCCCACGCGTGCGGTGGTCTTCGCCGAGCGGATCGCTACGCTCAGCTGGCTGGCGGACAAGCTCCGCAAGGACCTGAAGCTCCCGAAGGACGCCGTCCGCATCCTCCACGGCGGCCTGAATGACCAGGAGCAGTTGGAGATCGTGGACTCCTTCAAGCAGGCGCATTCGCCGATCCGCGTGCTCGTCACCGGGGATGTGGCCTCGGAGGGCGTGAACCTGCACCTGCAGTGCCATCAGCTGGTGCACTATGACATCCCGTGGTCCCTGATCCGCCTGGAGCAGCGCAACGGCCGCGTGGACCGTTACGGTCAGCGCACGCCTCCGCAGATCACGGCGCTGCTGCTCGAGCCCACGCACCCGACGTTCTCCGGGGACCTCCGCGTCCTCACCCGCCTGGTGGAGAAGGAGCACGAGGCGCACACCACCCTCGGGGATGCCGCCTCCCTGATGGGCCAGTACGACGTCGAGGCCGAGGAGAAGGCCATCCGCAGGGTCCTTGCCGGTCAGGCGGATCTGGACGCGGTGGTGGACAGCCCGGCGGAGGTGGCTTCTCGCCCGGGCCCCACCGGCATGTTCGCGCGCTTCGCGGCCAAGGCCGCTGCGCGTCAGGCCGGAACCACGACGACGGCACCGGCCTCCGCCTCGCCCCTCACCTCGTCTTCGTCGGACTCGGCCAGCGCGTCGCCCACCTCCGCCCCGCCCACCTCCAACACGCCCGGCTCCGCCCCGCCCACCTCCACCAGGTCCGGCTCGTCGGCCGAGGTCACCGCCACCTCCACGCTCGAGCCGCTGACCTTCCTCAGGGAGGGGCTGCTGCAGGTGTTCGAGCGGCCGGAGCAGGCGCCGGCCGAACGCGGCGGCGGCGTCCTGTGGCGTGAGCACGCGAACGAGCACATCGCCTCCCTGGTCCCGCCGCCGGATCTGGCGGGCCGCCTGGACGTGCTGCCGCAGTCCTACCTGAAGGACCGGCACGTGAAGGAGAAGTTCACGTTGGCCACCACCCGGCAGAAGGGCAAGGACCTGCTCGCCAGGGCTCTGGCGGACACCTCGGACTCCACGTGGCCGGAGGCCCACTTCCTCGGCCCGCTCCACCCGGTGTTGGACTGGATCAGCGACCGCGCGCTCGCCTCGCTCGGCCGCAACGAGGTCTTCGCGGTCCGCGGCACGGTGGAGCATCCGACCGTCCTGCTCAACGGCACGCTCACCAACCGCGCGGGCCATGTGGTGACCTCGGCCTGGCTGTCCGTGGCCTTCCCCATGGGCCAGGACGGCTTCGCCCTGGTGGATACCCGCGCCTCTGCCCTGGAGCTGCTGGACTCCGTCGGCCTGTCCGGCACCGTCTCCAACCCCGGCGCCGTGGCGGACCCCGCATCCTTGACCGCCTACATCCGCCCGGCCGTGGAGAAGGCCCGGGAGCAGCTGCGCTCGCTGGTCTTCCCGGCCGCGGAGGCCGCCGCCCAGGACCGCGTGGACCAGTGGGTCCGCCGCACCGCCGACTGGGACGAGGAAGCGGACGCCCTCGTCCAGCGCGTGCAGGTGCAGCAGCGCCGCGTGTCCGTAAAGGACCAGGAGAAGATGGCCCGCGACCAGTCGCCGGCGCGCCAGCTGGTGCGCCCGCTGCTGCTCGTGGTCCCCGCCGACCACCCCGTGCAGGAAGGCTGACGTCATGGCAGTGAGCGACGCATTCGTGGTGGTGGGGGACTGGCTCTCCGAACACTTCTTCACCTCGGACGCCACCAAGGAGTCCTTCCACGCCCTGGTCCTGGCCCGCCGCAAGCAGTGGGACGCCGCTGAGGGGGAGACCTCCCGCACCCGCTTCACCTCCGAGCGCGCGGAGCTGGAGCGCCGCATCGGCGCCCTCGCGGACGCCGAGGACCATCAGGACCTTCAGGACCACCAAGACCCGGACGCCGCCTCCGCGACCCCGAACCTCGCCGAGCACCTGCTGCGTGTGCTCGGCTACCGCACCGGCGAGTTCACTCTTGCCCAAGACGGCCCGCTGCTGCGCGTCTCCTCCACGGGCATCGAGGGCCCCGCCCCGCTGGCGATCGTCCAGGCCCGCCCGGCCGAGTCCGTGGAGGACGCGGTCGCCAAGGACGAGCCCACCCTCGCCACCCCGTACGTCACCGACACCGAGACCTTCACCTCCACCGCCCGCCTGCTCTCTGCCCTGGTCGGGGCGGAGGACGGCCCGCAGTTCGCGCTGGTCCTGGCCGGCCGCTGGTGCATTGTGGCCGAGGCCTCCCGCTGGGCCGAAGGCCGCTACCTGGGTGTGGACCTGCAGCTGGTCGCCGAGCGCAATGACGCCAAGCGCGGCGGGGAGATCGACCGCGCCCTGACCATCCTGGAGGCCGCGTCCCTGGCCCCGGACGCCGAGGGCGGCATCTGGTGGTCCACGGCCCTGGAGGAGTCCGTCCGCCACACGGTGGGCGTCTCGGAGGACCTGCGCGAGGGCGTCCGCCGCTCCATCGAGATCATCGCCAACGAGGTCGTCGCCCGCCGCGCCGCCGCCGGGCTCGAACCGTTGCCGAAGGACCAGGCGCAGCCGTTGGCGGTGCAGTCCCTGCGCTACCTGTACCGGATCCTCTTCCTGCTCTATGCGGAGGCCTCCCCGGAGCTCGGCGTCCTGCCCTCCGGGGCCGCGGAGTACGACTCGGGCTACTCGGTGGACCGCCTCCGCGAGCTCACCCTGGTGGATCTGACCACCGGCCAGGCGCGGAACGGCACGCACCTGTATGAGTCCCTTCGTGTGCTCACCGAGCTGGTGGACCGAGGCCCCCGCCCCTCGGATACGGACCCGGACGCCGGCGCCCCCGGCCTGGACTTCCAGCCGCTGCGCGCGGACCTGTTCCGCCCGGAGGCCACCGCCCACATCGACCAGGTCCGGCTCGGCAACGCCGCCCTCCAGCAGGTGCTGCAGCACCTCCTGCTGTCCAAGGAGCAGAAGGGCAGGGCCCGCGGTTTCATCTCCTACGCGGAGCTCGGCATCAACCAGCTCGGCGCGGTCTATGAGGGCCTGATGTCCTACACCGGCTTCTTCGCGGAGGAGGACCTCTACGAGGTCGCCCCGGGCGGTGACGCCTCAAAGGGCTCCTGGGTGGTCCCCGTGGACCGTTCGGACCATCTGGCGGCCAAGGACTTCGTCCGCGCCGAGGACCCGGTCACCGGCGAGCTCAAGGCTGTCCGCCACGCGCAGGGCACGTTCGTCTACCGTCTCTCCGGCCGGGAGCGTCAGCAGTCGGCGTCCTACTACACACCGGAGGTGCTGACCCGGTTCACCGTGCAGCAGGCGCTGGAGGAGCTCCTCGACCAGGGCGGCACCACCACCTCCGCGGAGGACATCCTGACCCTGACCGTCTGCGAGCCGGCCCTCGGCTCGGGAGCGTTCGCCATCGAGGCCGTGGACCAGCTGGCCCGCGAGTACCTCGCCCGCCGCCAGGAGGAGCTGGGCAGGCGCATCGACCCGGAGGACTACCCGCACGAGCTGCAGAAGGTGAAGGCGCACATCGCGCTGCACCAGGTGTATGGGGTGGACCTCAATGCCACGGCGGTGGAGCTGGCGGAGGTGTCCCTGTGGCTGTCCACCATGGTGACGGGCCTGCAGGCCCCGTGGTTCGGTCTGCGCCTGCGCCGCGGCAACTCGCTGATCGGCGCCCGCCGGTCCGTCTATGCCGGCAGCGCGCTGCGCAAGGACCGGTCCTGGATGAAGGCGGTCCCGGAGGACCGCCCGCTCTCCGAGCTTCACGACGACGGCTCCGGCACCTCCGGCTGCGTCTTCCACTTCCTGTTGCCCTCCGAAGGCTGGGGCTCCGGTGTGGAGGTCCCGAAGCAGGTGCGGGACCTGGTGCCGGACGAGGTGAAGGCACTGAGAGCGTGGCGTTTGGGCGTACGCCGCAAGCTCTCCGCCCAGCAGGTGAGGGACCTGGAGGCCCTCACCCAGCGCGCGGAGAAGCTGTGGGCGCTGGCGCTGCGGCGGCTCACCATTGCCGAGCAGCAGTCCGGCCGCGATTTGGACCTCTGGGGCCGCGAGGTGCCGGCCACGCGGGGTGCTGTGACGCGCGAGCAGATCGAGGAGTCCCTGGCGGACCAGAACGGCGCCTACCGCCGGCTGCGCCGGGTGATGGACGCCTGGTGTGCGCTCTGGTTCTGGCCGTTGACTGAGACCGAGGTGGCGCCGCCGAGCATGGAACAGTGGATCGACGCGCTGCAGATGCTGCTGGGCGTCGAGTCCACCAAGAAGAACCCGAATGCCGGCACCGAGTCTCTGGCGGGTGTGGAGTCCTGGGCCGAGCTGGACGACTACGAGCTCTGGGACCGCGCCGGCACCAACGCCGTCACCGTGGAGAAGGCTCTGGAGGCACATCCGTGGCTCGCGGTCTGCGAGCGCGTGGCGCAGGCACAGGGCTTCTTCCACTGGGAGCTGGACTTCGTCGCCGTCTTCGCGCGCGGCGGCTTCGACCTGCAGGTCGGCAACCCGCCATGGGTGCGGCCCGATGTGGAGATCGAGCTCCTGCTGGCCGAGGGGGACCCGTGGTGGCAGCTGGCTCACAAGCCGTCCGTCGCCCAGAAGAAGGAACGCCGCCCGCTCGCCCTCGCTGTGGCGGGCGTGCAGGACCTCGTGGTCTCCGCAACGGCGGATACCAAGACCGTGGCCGAGTACCTCTCCTCAGTTCCGGAGTACCCGAACTTCGGTGGACGCCCAGATCTCTACCGGGCCTTCATGGGCCAGGTGTGGCGTCACGCCGCGCCGGACGGCATCGCGGCACTTATCCACCCTGAGTCCCACTTCACAGATGACAAGACGCACACGCTTCGCCGAGAAACCTACCGGCGGCTGCGGCGGCATTGGCAGTTCATCAACGAGCTGCGTCTGTTCGAGATCGACCACCATGTCAGCTACGGCATTCACGTCTACGGACAGGCCCAGGAGGTGGACTTCGTCCAGGCTGCCGGCCTCTTTCATCCGGACACGGTGGGCCGCTCGTTGGTGCATGACGGCTCCGGGGAGGAACCGGGCTTCAAGCACGAGGGCCGCTGGGATCAGCGCCCGCATGCCGCGCGCATCCAGCAGGTCACCGCGGACACCCTGGCGCTGTGGTCCTCCGTGACGGACCCCGATGCCACGGACCCGTCCGCCACCCGCATGCTGTACACGGTGAACTCGGCCGCAGTCCGGGTGCTGGGCACCACCGCTCAAGCCGGGCGCATCGGGGACCTGGAACTGTCCTTCTCTACGGGCTGGAACGAGACCACCGACCGTACCGCGGGCAGGTTCGTTCTGGACTGGGGGCCGGCCGCATGGAAGGACGCCATTCTCCAGGGCCCGCACCTGCACGTGAGCACTCCGCTGGTGAAGGAACCGAACGAGACCATGCGGAACAACCTCGACTGGTCCGCTGTGGACCACGAGGCGTTGGCCCCGGACGCCCTGCCCGTGACGTCCTACACACCCGCAGGAGACCGGAAGGTCTACAACGAGCAGTACACCCGCTGGGGCGAGGATCGCGAGTACTCCGCGCGTGACTTCTACCGGGTGGCCTGGCGGCGCATGGCGGCGAACACGGGGGAGCGGACGCTGATTCCTGCCGTGATTCCCCCTGGCAGCGCTCATGTTGACCCGGTGCACTCTGGCGGGTTTGTCGACCGACCCGCTCTGGACCTGGCCATAGTGTCCGCAGTTCTGGGCGCTCTTCTGTCAGACTTTTCCATCCGGGCGGCCCCGAAGGGTGACATCCGCGGCACGATCATTAACCGCCTCCCCATGGTCCCCCTCGACCACCCGCTCCTGCCGGCCCTGGCCCTGCGGACCCTGCAGCTCAACTGCCTCACGGACGCCTACGCGGACCTCTGGAACGAGTGCTGGGATCCGGCCTTCGCCCAGGATGAGGCGATCCTGCCGCGGTACGGGAGTGCCGTCGTCGGGAAGCAGTGGACGGCCCAGACGCCGCTGCGGCGGGCCGAGGACCGGCGCAACGCGCAGGTGGAGATCGACTCGCTGGTGGCCCTGATGCTCGGCGTGGACGTGGAGGACCTCTGCACGGTGTACCGCACCACCTTCGCCGTGCTCCACGGCTACGACCAGGACAGGTACACCTTCGATGCGAACGGCCGCCTCGTCCCCACCGAGGTGCTCTCCGTGTGGAAGAAGAAGGGCGAGCGCATGACGCAGGAGGAGCGCACCGCCGTGCACCCCGGCTCCGGCGTGGCCTACGAGTACGAACTGCCCTTCGCCACCCGGGACCGGGAGGACGACTTCCGCGCCGCCTACGCCGAGTTCCAGCGCCGACTGAAGGAGGCCGAGGGCTGATGCCCGAGCTGCTCCCCACCCTGCAGGCCCGCCGCGTCGCCGACGGGCTGGTGGACTACCTCACCACCACCTTCGCCCTCGCGGACGCCCAGCCCCGCCAGCAGCTCCAGGAGTTCCTGGAGGACCAGGCCAACGGCCTGTTCAAGGGCCCCTACACCCGGCTCCGCCTGCCCTTCCGGCCGGCGGACGAGGACTGGACACGGCACCTCGAATGGCGGCCGCCGTTCACCCCGTACCGGCACCAGGCGCAGGCCTACGCCCGGCTGACCTCCCTGGGCAGGACGGGCGCGGGGCAGCGGCCCGAGCCCACGCTCATCACCACCGGCACCGGCTCCGGCAAGACCGAGGCCTTCCTCCACCCGATCCTGGACCACGTGCTGCGCGCCAAGCGCGCCGGAGTGACCGGCACGAAGGCGATCATCCTCTATCCGATGAACGCCCTGGCCGATGACCAGGCCCGGCGCCTGACCGCCACCCTGACCGGGGACCCGGCGCTGAGCACCGTGACCGCCGCGATCTACACCGGCAACCAGGCCGGCACCCGCGGCACGGTCTCGGACAAGGGGCTGATCACGGACCGCCACGCCATCCGGGACACCGCCCCGGACATCCTGCTGACCAACTACAAGATGCTGGACCAGCTGCTGCTGCGTGAGGACGACCAGCCGATCTGGGCCCAGTCCGCCACCTCCCTGCAGTACCTGGTGCTGGACGAGTTCCACACCTACGACGGCGCACAGGGCACCGACGTGGCCATGCTCCTGCGCCGCCTCGGCCTGGCCCTGAAAAGCCACTGGCACCAGGACGACCCGGCACTGACCGCCGAGGACTGGGCGCGGCCGCTGGGGAAGATCACCCCCGTGGCGACCTCCGCGACCCTCGGAGACAAGTCCGACCCCACCGTGATGCTCGACTTCGCGCACACCGTGTTTGGGGAGAGGTTCGGCCCCGACGCCGTGGTGACCGAGACACTGCTGAGCCTGCAGGAGTGGGCCGGGCGGGCGGCGGGCGAGGCGTTGGAGCCAGTGCGTCTGCGCGAACTGCGCGGCGCGCCCCTGGCCGAGCTCGCCGCCGGTGTGAAGGCACTGGGGGAAGACCCCGCCGCCGTGACCGGCCACGTGCTGCGCGCCCTGCACGCGGACCCGGACGCGATCGACCGCGCCGGTGCCGAGGGGGAGCCGACCCTGCTGGATGTGGTCCGCCGCCACCCGGACGTGCACACCCTGGTGGAGACCGCCGCCCAGGCGACCGGCTACCCGGAGCTGCTGCGTGAACTGGTCGGGCCGGTAGAGGACGCCGAGACGCTCGCGCTCTACCAGACCGTCCTGGAAGGGCTGATCGCCGCACTCAGCCACGTGCGTGCCCTGCACGGCCGGGACGCGCTGAGCGTGGACCTGCACTTCTGGGTCCGTGAGCTCACCCGCATCGACCGCGTCGCCTCCCCGGTGCCGCACTTCCTCTGGTCCGACGACGGCACCTGGGCCGGTGCCGACGACCCCACCGACGCGCGCCAGACCTTCCCAGCGGTCTACTGCCGCCACTGCGGCCGCTCCGGCTGGGGCGTGACCCTAGCGGCGGTGGGCGACGAGCTCTCCGCCGAGGACACCGACATCCGCCGTGACCACATGCGCGGCGACGGCCGCTTCCGTGCGCTCATCCACGCCCCGGGCGAGGAGGACCGCGCCGTGGCCTCCCCGTCCGAGACGCCCGAGGGGCTGCGCTGGTTCTCCCTGGCGAACCGCCGGCTGCTCTCCACCCGCCCGGACGAAGACGACCCGGACATGCAGGCCGGCCACGTGCTTCCCGTGCTCACCCGCACGGACAGCCACGCCGACCGGGAAGGCGACTCCGGCACGGACGACTGCCCCGCCTGCCTGGGCCAGGACGGCATCCGCTTCCTCGGCACGGCGATCGCCACCCTGCTCTCCGTGTCCCTGTCCGTGCTGTTCGGGGACGCGACCCTGGACGACCGGGAGAAGAAGTCCCTGGTCTTCACCGACTCCGTGCAGGACGCCGCCCACCGTGCCGGATTCGTGCAGTCACGCTCCCACACCATGAGCCTGCGCTCGGCGCTCGGCGGCCAGCTCACCGCCGCCGGGGCGACCCTGGACACGCTGGTGGAGGACGTCCTCCGCGCCGCCGGGGACGACCCCTTCGACCGCTTCCGCCTGGTCCCGCCGGACTGCGAGGGCCTCGAGCCGTTCCAGCGGTTCTGGGAGGCCGAGAGGTTCGCGGCGATCGCCGGGCGCGACCGCGCCTGGGTGAAGCGCCGCCTGCTCTTCGACGCCGCCCTCGAGTTCGGCTTGCAGTCCACCTACGGGCGGACCCTGGAGGCCACCGGTGCCGCCGCCGTCCAGGTGGAGGCCGGCACCGGTGCCCGCCTGGCCGCGATCGCCCGCACCGTGCTGGAGGAGGATGAGGTCCAGCAGCTCGGCGAAGCGGTGGTGGGGGAGAAGTCCCTCACCGCCTGGGTGCGCGGCGTGCTGGAGCACATGCGCCTGTCCGGCGGCATCGAGCACGAGTGGCTGAACAGGTACATCTCCGAAGACGGCCGCCGCTTCCGCATCTGGGGCGGCCGCCCGAAGAACGGCATGCCGGCGTTCCCCGCCGGCCGCAGCGCCCCCGCCTTCCCGCGCGTGGGCGCCCCGCTGACCGGCAAGGCCCAGGAGCAGGGGCTGGACACCGTGCGCTCGGCGAACAGCTGGTACGCCCGCTGGGCCGCGAAGTGCCTCGAGGTGCTGCCCCAGCACGGCGCCAAGCTCAGCGAGCGCCTGCTGGCCGAGCTCGCCCGCCAGGACGTGCTCACCGTGACGGACACCGAGACCGGTGCCAAGGTCTACGGCATCCCCGCCTCCGCGGTGACCGTGCGGGCCCTGGAGTTGTCCGAGCTGGAGGCCGGCCGCGCCCTGCTGGTCTGCGACGTCTGCCAGTCCCGCACTCCCGGCACCGCCGAGACCGTGGCCCAGCTGACCGACGCCTGCTGCTTCACCGTCCGCTGCAACGGACGCCTGCGCCCGGAGACATCCGGTGCGAGCTTCTACCGGGAGCTCTACACCGCCGCCCAGGTGCGGCGTGTGGTGGCCAAGGAGCACACCTCCCTGCTGGAGGACAAGGCCCGCCGGCAGATCGAGGAGGGCTTCAAGTCCGGCACCCCCGGACCGAAGGACCCCAACGTGCTGGTGGCGACGCCGACGCTGGAGATGGGCATCGACATCGGGGACCTGTCCACCGTCATGCTCTCCTCCCTGCCCAAGGCCGTGGCCCAGTACGTCCAGCGTGTGGGCCGCGCCGGCCGCCTGACGGGCAACGCCTTCTCCCTGGCGTTCGTCACCGGCCGCGGCGACCAGCTGCCCCGCCTGGGCAACCCGTTGTCCCTGATCAACGGGCAGGTGCGTCCACCGGCCACCTACCTGGACGCCGAGGAGATCCTGCGCCGCCAGTACATCGCCTCCCTCGTGGACGCCGTGGCCCGTTCCGGGCAGACCGCCATGCCGACCCGCGCCCAGGAGGCCATGCGCACCGCCGACGGCACCTTCCTGCGCGCGGTGCTCACGCTGGCCGCCGAACAGTCCGCTCAGCGCCTCGACGCGTTCCTCGGCTCCTTCGACACCCTCGACTCGGACGTGGCGGAGGGCCTGCGCGCCTGGGCGACCGCCGACGCCGACGGCGACTGGGCCCCGGAGGACTCGCTGGGCGCCCTGCTGCACCGCGCCGCCCACGAGTGGCAGCGCGAGGCCGAGCAGCTGCAGCGCCACGTCAACGAGGTGGAGAAGGCCCTCCCACACCTGCGGACCGTGGCCGAAGGGCCGGCGGCCGACGAGGACGACCGTCGCGACCTACGCCTGGCCGAGGGCGCCTACCGCACCGCCAAGAGGCGCCTGAGCGAAGTCCGGGACGCCCACTGGGTGTCCGCCTTGGAGGAGCGCGGCGTGCTGCCGAACTACACGCTCCTGGATGACACCGTCACCCTGGACGCCCGCGTGACCACCATGAACTCGGAGACCGGTGAGTTCGAGACCGAGAACACCCCGATCCGGCGCCCGTCCGCCCGCGCGCTCACCGAGCTCGCCCCTGGCGCCGTGTTCTACACGCATGAGCTGGCCATCCGCATCGACGGGCTGGACCTGGGCAAGGACGGGGACAAGATCCGCACCTGGTCCTGGTGCGCCGCCTGCGGCTACGGCCGGGACCGGACCGATGAGACCGCGAAGAACCCGGGCTCGTGCCCACGCTGCCAGAGCGCCTCTTTCGGAGACGTGGACCAGCGCCACCAGGTGGTCCGCCTGGAGCACGTGTTCGCCGAGGTCCGCCGTGAGCGCGACCGGATCGACGACCGTGAGGACCAGCGCCGCCGCGTCCAGTTCGCCACCGTGGCGGCCGCGGACCTGGACCCGCAGCACGTCAGCCGTGCCTGGCATGTGGGCCAGGAGTTCGGCGTCACCCACCACCGCCGCATGGACCTGCGCTGGCTCAACCTCGGTCAGCGCGCCGCTGGCGGCATCACCGACCGGCACATCGCCGGCCAGGAGATCGGCGCCAAGCCGTTCCGCGTCTGCGCCGGCTGCGGCAAGCTCGACGCCACCGCCGGAGCCAACTCCCGCGAGGAGCACCGCCCCTGGTGCCGCTACCGGCAGAGCCAGGACGAGGACACCCGCCAGGTGGTGCTCAGCCGCGAGCTGCGCACCGAGGGCGTGGTGGTCACGCTCCCGCCGCACGTGGTGGGTGGGGACTCCTACGCCGTGCCCTCCCTGGCCGCCGCACTGCTGCTCGGGCTGCGGGAGGACATCGGCGGCGCACCGGACCACCTCCAGGTGACCTCCGTGACCGTTCCCCTGCAGGGCGGCGGCACCGCCCCGGACGAGGCGCTGCTGCTGCACGACGTGGTGCCCGGCGGCACCGGCTACCTGGCCGACCTCGCCTCGCCCGAGCGCATCTGGCGGATCCTGGTGAAGGCCTACCGTGTGGTGGAGGTCTGCGCCTGCCAGGACGAGGACCGCCGTGCCTGCCACCGCTGCCTCATGCCATACGCCGTGGGCGCCCGCGCGGACAGACTCTCCCGCGTGGCCGCCGCCCGCCACCTGCGCACCCTGTTGACCATGCAGGAGGGCGAGACCGGCGCCGACCTCGACCCCGAGCGGATGCGCTGGGACCCGGAGGAGGGCGCGGTGGTGATCCAGGACGGCGAGTCCAGGCTCGAGCGCCGATTCCGCCAGGTCTTCCGCGAACGCGTCACTGCCGCCGGCGGCACCGTCAAGGAGGTCCCGGACGAGGGCGGCAACCACTACGTGGTCACCGGGCTCGGCGTCGGCCGCACCTGGCGCCTGGTGCCCCAGCTGAACCTCGCCGGCTCCCGCCCGGACTTCGTCCTGCTCACGGACGACCCGGCCGTGCAGGACGTCGCGATCTTCACCGACGGACACCGCTTCCACGCCAGCGCCGGCAAGAACCGGATCGCCGACGACGCCGCCAAGCGGCAGGCCCTGCGCGACCACGGCTACAGCGTGCTCTCCATCGTGTGGGAGGACCTGGAGGACGGCGCGGCCCGCCAGCGTCCCGAGTGGCTCGCCGACGAGTCCGTGCGCAGCCTCTTCGAGGAGAGCCCCGGCCACCTCGCCACCACCCAGGGCGTGGTCGACGACGTCCGCAACGGGCCCGTGGACATCCTGCTGGGCCGTCTTCAGCGCCCGCAGGACGCGGACGCCCGCCGGAACCTGGCCGAGCGGCTCGGCATCCTCTTCATGGGGCACTCCGAGTTCGCCTACGTGAACGCCGTCCGGGACCTCGGCGAGGTCTCAGCCGGGCTCCTGGCCGGCACGGACGTCCACGGCATCGGCCAGGCCTTCGTCTGGCGCCGCGGGCCGCTGCAGGTGCTCACCCGCCTCAACGCGGACGAGACCTGCTCCACCGTGGTGATGCTGGACGACGGCTCCGACGCCGTGGACTCCCCGGACCACCACGAGGCGTGGAGGCAGTGGCTCTGGATCTCCAACCTGCTCACCGCCGACGCAGCCGGCGTGCGCGTCATGGCCCGCAGCCAGGCCGACGCCGGCATCACCGTGGCGGCGCCGCAGACCCCGGTGGCCGACGACGGCAGCCGACCCGAGGAGAAGGCGACCGAGCTGACGGGGGCGTGGGCCGCCGTCGCGGACGACCTCATCACGGACGATGAGCGCGCCGCCGCAGCCACCCTGGCCTCCCAGGGCATCCCCGTGGCCGAGGTGGGCGAGGAGATCGGCGGCGTGGTCGCCACCTTCAGCTGGCCCGCCCAGCACGTGGCCGTGCTCGTGGACGCCGACGCCGGTGACGCCGACGACCTCCGCGCCGCCGGCTGGACCGTGGTGGACGCCGACCCCACCGCCGTCCGCGCCGCACTCGACTCTGAGGAGAACACCGCATGAACAGCGTGATCATGTCCAAGATGGAGCTGCCCGCCGACCCCGCGGTCAAGATGAAGGCCCTCGCCTTCCTGGACAAGCTCACCAAGGACGACACCCTTCCCGGACTCCACATCGAGCCGATCAAGGGCAGCGCCGACTCGCGCATCCGCACCGGACGCGTCGACCGGGGCTACCGGGCCGTGCTCTTCAAGCTCACCGAGGGCGGCGCCGTCACCTACGTCTTCCACGGCGTCTACGAGCATGACAAGGCCAACCACCTCGCCGAACGCGCCGTGCTCAAGACCAACCCCGTCAACGGCGTCACCGAGGTCCGGTACGTCGAGCCCGCCCCGCTCGCCGACTGGGAGAAGGAGCACGCCGAGTACGAGGCGATGGCCCAGCTCGAGGCCGAGAAGGAGGCGACTGAGGGTGCCCGGGACACGGCCGAGGAGACGGTGGCCGCTGAGGCGGCCGAGTCCGCTCAAGCCGAGGCACCGGAGCCGGCGGAGGAGGCGGCCGTCGTCGCGAAGCCGGCGGAGCCGGAGGTCCCCGCCGAGCCGCTGCTGACCCGCCACGGCGTGGACGCCACCGCGCTCGCCCAGCTCGGTGTGGACGAGGCGCTCGCCGCGCGGGCCGTGCAGGCTCACACCGAGGAGGAGCTGCTCGCCGTGGCCGAGGACGCCGAGGCCGAGTGGCAGGAGCTCGTGCTCATCGCGCTCGGCAGCGGGCAGGGCATCGACGAGGTGCGCCGGGAATTCGGGCTCGACGCCGCCGTGGACACCACCGGCACCGAGGAGCAGCGGATCCTGCGCGGCCTGCAGCACCCCGCCGCGCTCGTCACCTACACGTGGATCGAGGACGACGAAGAGCTGCGCCGCGTGGTGGAGGACGGCGACTTCTCCGCCTGGCGCGTGTTCCTGCACCCGCTGCAGAAGGAGTTCGTGGAGCGGGACTACAACGGTCCCGCCAAGCTCGCCGGCGGCGCCGGCACCGGCAAGACCGTGGTGCTGCTGCACCGCGCCCGCCGGCTGGCCGCCGAGAACCCCGAGGCACGGATCCTGCTGACCACGTTCACCAGGAACCTGGCCGATGCGCTCCGGCGGGACCTGGTGAAACTGGACCCGACCGTGCCGATCGCGAAACAGCTCGGAGAGCCCGGCGTGCACGTGACCGGCGTGGACGCGCTCGTGCGGGCCGTGGCCATGAAGGCCGGGCGGGACGTGGGCGCGGCGACGGGCACGGTGCTCGGAGCAGAGGGGTACGACCTGAGCGACCGGCGGGACGCCAAGGCATGGAGCGAGGCCGTGGACGCCGCCGGAGGAGACCTGCCGGCCGAGGTGGCGAACGAGACCTTCATGGCCGCCGAGTACGCGATGGTCGTGCTGCCGAAGCGGGTCCGGACGGTGGAGGAGTACGTGCGCGTGCCGCGGCGCGGGCGCGGGACCGCCCTGAACCGGAAACAGCGCCTGCAGGTGTGGAAGGTGATCGAGAAGTACCGCGCCGCCGGCCGGGCCAAGGGGGCGCTGGACTTCGAGGAGATCGCGGCTGTGTCTGCCGCGTATGCGCAGCAGCGGGCCGAGGGCGGCGGAGGACGGTTCTTCGACCACGTGCTCGTGGACGAGGGCCAGGACCTCACCCCGGCCAAATGGCAGTTCCTGCGGGTCATGGTCGAGCCGGGCCGCAATGACATGTTCCTGGCCGAGGACACCCATCAGCGGATCTACGGGCAGAAGGTGACGCTGAGCCACTACGGGATCGAGTCCCGCGGGCGGTCCCGCCGGCTGACGCTGAACTACCGGACCACCCAGCAGAACCTCGGCTGGGCCATGAAGGTGCTCGACGGCGGCGAGTTCGAGGACCTGGACGGCGAGGCCGAGTCCCACACCGAGTACCGGTCCGCACGCTCCGGCCCGAAGCCCGTGGTGCTGGCCGCGCGGTCCTTTGCAGAGGAGCTAGATGCCGCTGCGGACCTGATTGCGAAGTGGAGCCGGCAGCCGGGCGTGAAGCTCGAGACCATCGCCGTACTCGTACGGACCAAGCCCACGCTCACCAAGGTGGTGACCGGGCTGGCCGAACGCGGCGTGAAGATCCGAGCCGTGGAGCAGGAGTCCGTGCGGGCTGGGGCCGTGGTGGGCATGACCATGCACCGCGCCAAGGGCACCGAGTTCTCCCACGTGCTGCTCATGGACGTACGCGACGGCGCCCTGCCCGTGGGCATGAGGAAGGCGAACTTCAGCGAGGCGGATCTGGACGATGCGCTGCTGCGCGAGCGGTCCCTGCTGTACGTGGCCGCGACCAGGGCGAGAGACGTGCTTGCCGTCAGCTACCACGGGGCGAGGTCGCCGCTGCTGGGGTGAGTGGGTGAGGGGCCGCGGGGTGAGCGCGGGGTGAGTGCGGGTTGAGGGTCCCGCCCCTGCGTTTTCGGGC
>NZ_BCSN01000025.1 GCF_001570885.1 Micrococcus lylae NBRC 15355
CTGGTCGGGCTTGGCGCCACCGGGCCAGAACATCTGCCAGGCGACCTCCCGGGCCTCACCGACCTGTGCGTCGCGGACGCGGCGGTACTCGTGTTCACGCCCCTTGCGCGTGACGTTGAGCAGCCCCGGCGCCACGAGGACATCGTCCATCCCCGGCATCAGCAGCGGCTTCATGGACTCCTCTGCCACGACGACGTCCCGCACCCGCTCCGGGGACAGCGGCACCCAGCGCTCGGCTCGGCGGGTGGTCTCCGCCAGGCCGTCGAGCAGGCCCGGGATCGGGGCGGCCGGGGAGTTGTCCTCGGCCTGGTCCTCGCCGACCGGCGGGAGCGCGGCACGCAGGGCGTGCAGGTCCGCCCCGGCAGCGCGCAGGGCTGCGGCCGGGCGGCGTGAGGGGTGGTCCATGAGGTCGGCGAACATCCCGGCCGGGGTGCCGGCGGCCTTCTCCAGGAAGCGTGCGGCCTCCGCGTCCAGCCGGAAGGAGCGCTTCGGGTCCAGGCGGCCGGGGACGGCCACCGGTTCACCGGCCGGCGGCAGGGTGATGCCCAGGGCGGACAGGTCCGCGGCGTCGCGGTCGCGGATGCCGGCACGCAGGGACTCGGCGGTCAGCCCCTGGGCGGCGAGCGCCTGCCCCACGGGCCCGCCGATCTGCGCGAAGGCCACGAGCAGGTCGTCCAGGGAGACGGCGCCCCGGCCGGCGGCGTCGGCCTCGAGGTGGGCGGAGCCGGCGATGTCCTGCGCGGCCGCAAGGGTGCGGGCGATTGCGGCGGGCTTCGCGGCGAGGTGTTCGGTCAGGGTGCTGACGGCGTCGGTCACACGGGTCATCGGGTCTCCGTCCTTCGGGGTCGGCGCAGCTCGGTGCTGACGCGGCGGCTGAACTTCTTGTGGGCTGCCTGGCGGGTGACCCCGAGCGCGGCGGCGATCTCGGGCCAGCCGAGGCCGGCGGCGAGCGCCGCCTCGACCTGCTTGAGTTCGAGCTCGTCTGCGAGGCGGCGCAGGGCGGCCACTGCCCGCAGTCCCCGCTGCGGGTCGGCCACATCGGCGGCCACGGCGGCCAGGTCCGTCCTGCTGGCGGGGTCCGCCGGTGTGGGGTCAGGGTGTCCCGAGGTGGTCATGCGTCAACTATGGTTGACGTGCGGGCGAGTTGTCAACCTCGGTTGCTCAATGGCCCTGCCTCCCTGCACGGACCGCCCTCGCGCGTGCCTCCCCCTTGCGCCGATCCATGCGCTCCCCCACGCCCCCCGCGCGCCGAACCAGAAGAATCGGCCCCTTCGCACACCCCTGAAGGGGCCGAAGTCTCTGGCTCGGCACTCGGGGGTGGGCTGACACGTCCGCCGCCACCACCGGGCGAGTGGAAGACTGGACCCGTCCTTCACCGTCCATCCGAAAGGGTCCACCGATGCCCGTCTCCCTGTCACACCGCGCCCTGGCCGGCACCGCCGCCGCACTGCTCGCCGCCGTCGGGATCGGACTCGGCCTCCACTCGGTGACCTCGGACCTGCAGGGCAACCCGGGCTCGGTGCGGGCCGCCGCCGGCGCCACGGAGGACACCTCCCCGAACTTCATCGAGCGCCGGGACCCGAAGGACCCGCTCGCCCTGGGCCGCGTGGACGCCCCCGTGGTGCTCGTGGCGTTCGGCGACTACCAGTGCGGCCACTGCGCCTCGTGGTCCACGGACACCATGACGGCGCTGCAGAAGCACGTGGAGGACGGCACCCTGCGCATCGAGTGGCGTGACCTCAACATCTTCGGGAAGGACTCCGCCCGCGCCGCTCGCGCCGCTTGGGCCGCAGGCCGGCAGGACCGCTTCCTGGACTACCACCACGCCCTGTTCGCGGACGGCCACCCGCGCTCTGCCGAGCAGCTCAGCGAGGAGGCCCTCGTGGACCTCGCCGACGAGCTCGGCCTGGACACCGAGCGGTTCTCCGCGGACATGGACTCCGCGGACGCGAAGGAGGCCATCGCCCAGAACCAGCAGCTCGGCTACGCCCTCGGCGCCTCCTCCACCCCCGCCTTCATGCTGGACCGCAAGCCGCTGCTCGGCGACCAGCCGGCGGAGGTGTTCGAGCGCGGCATCCAGCGGGCCCTGGCCGGGCAGGAGTCCGAGGACTCGGCCGACGGCGACGGCGCCGGTGAGGACGCGCCCCGCGAGGGGACCACCTCAGACCCCACCGGCTCGACCATCTGAGGCCTGCGGCCCGGAACCCGGCGAACACCACCCCCCCACCACACAGGAGGGCGGGCGCCCCGACGATCCCCATGGATCCTCGGGACGCCCGCCCTCGCCCTGCGTCGGCATGCGGCGCCTGCGCACCGCCGCCGGCGTGTCAGCCGTTGAGGCGATCGCCCGTCTCGGCGTGGAACAGGTGCACGCGCTCCATCTGCGGGGCCACGCGGATGCGGGCGCCCTTCTCCGGGGCGGTGTAGCCGACGGTGCGCAGGGTGATGATGCGCTCCTCGCCGTCGATGTCCGTGTGGCCGTAGACGTAGGCGTCGGCGCCGAGCTCCTCCACGGTGTCCACCTCGACCTCGAGGCCCGCGCCGTCGGTGATCTCGAGGTTCTCGGGGCGCACGCCGAGGTCCAGGCTCTCGCCCGCCTTCGCCAGCACGTCGCGCTCCACGGGCAGCACGGTGTTGCCCACGTGCAGGCCGTCGGCGGAGGTCTTCACGCGGAAGATGTTCATGGCCGGGGAGCCGATGAACCCGGCGACGAACACGTTCCTCGGCTTCTCGTAGAGGTTGCGCGGGGTGTCCACCTGCTGCAGCAGGCCGTCCTTGAGCACGGCCACGCGGTCGCCCATGGTCATGGCCTCGGTCTGGTCGTGGGTGACGTACACGGTGGTGGTGCCGAGGCGGCGGGTGAGCTGGGCGATCTGGGCGCGGGTCTGCACGCGGAGCTTGGCGTCCAGGTTGGACAGCGGCTCGTCCATGAGGAAGACCTGCGGGTTGCGGACGATCGCGCGGCCCATGGCCACGCGCTGGCGCTGGCCGCCGGAGAGGGCCTTGGGCTTGCGGTCGAGGAACTGCTCGAGGTCGAGGAGCTTGGCGGCCTCCTCCACGCGCTGGCGACGCTCGGCGGCGGGGACGCCGGCGATCTTGAGGGCAAAGCCCATGTTGTCCGCCACGGTCATGTGCGGGTAGAGCGCGTAGTTCTGGAACACCATCGCGATGTCGCGATCCTTGGGCTCCACGTCGGTGACGTCGCGGTTGCCGATGAACACGCGGCCCTTGGTGAGCGGCTCGAGGCCGGCGAGCATGCGCAGGGAGGTGGACTTGCCGCAGCCGGAGGGGCCGACGAGCACGAGGAACTCGCCGTCGGCGATCTCGAGGTCGAGCCCGTCCACGGAGGGGCGCGGGGCGTTGGGGTACTGGCAGGTGGCGGACTTGAACGTCACGGAGGCCATGGTGGGTGTCCTTTCACGGGCAGGCACGTGCCCGACGATCCGTAGTGAAAGAGGGGGGTGGTTCCGCTGTGCGCGTCGGCGTCAGCCGGCGGCGGAGATCCTTCCCGACGACGGCACGTCCGTCCTCGGGACGCCCGGCGGTGCCGCTGTGCTCGCCCGGGGTCGGACGGCGAGGTGCTGCAGGATCTGCCGGGGTGCGGGGTTGCCCTTGCGGGCCTCGACGATGAGCCGGACCGCGCGGCGGCCCTGCTCTCGCGGAGACTGGTCGACGGTGGAGATGCCCAGGCGGGCGCCGTCGGGGTGGCCGTCGATGCCCATGACGGAGACGTCGCCGGGCACGGAGAGGCCGAGGGAGAGCGCGGCGGTGTAGGCGCCGATCGCCATCTCGTCCGAGATGCAGAGGATGGCGGTGGGGCGCGGGCCTGGCCGGGAGAGGAGCTCGCGGACGGTGTGGAAGGCGCCGCCGGTGGTGAAGTCGGCCTCCACCATCCACTCGTCCGGGACCTGCACGCCGACCGCGGCCATGGCCTGCAGGAAGCCGCGGGTGCGCTCGGTGGAGACCTGGAACTCGACGTCCTCGGGCACGCGGCCGAGGTAGGCGACGTCCCGGTGGCCGAGGGCGGTGAGGTGCTCGGTGGCCAGGGTGGCTGCCCGGAAGTGGTCCACCTGGAGGGCGGTGAACCACTCGGGCAGCTGGGCGCGGGACTCCACGCGGCCGCCGAGAGCCACCACGGGCCGGCCCATGCGCTCCATGCCGGCGAGCTCGAAGGGGCTGAGCTTGAAGGAGATGGTCACCAGCCCGTCCAGGCGGCCGCGGCGGAGCAGGTCCGTGAAGATCGTGGAGCGGCGCTCGGCGGACAGGCCGGCGTCGTAGAGGGTGAGGTCCAGGCCGTGGGCCATGAGCTCCTGGGCGGCGCCCTCGAGGGCGGCGGAGAAGAACCAGCGGTCCACGGTGGGGACCACGAGCCCGATGCTGCGGGTGCGGCCGGAAGCCAGCGACGCGGCGGAGGCGTGGGCGACGTACCCGAGGGACTCGGCGGCGGCCAGGACCTTGACGCGCGTGGAGTCGGCGACCGGCCCGGAGCCGCTGAGGGCGCGCGAGGCGGTCGCAGTGGAGACGCCGGCCATGCGCGCGACGTCCTTGATGCCGGCCATGGTGGTCTCTGTTCTGCAGCGGGCGCCGCTGCTCATCGGCGTGATGGGGACGAGCGACATCCTAGGCGCACCGCATGAGATTATGAAAGCGGTTCCACCGGCCGTTTCAGTGCCCGACATACCGCATCACCCACGGAGAGGCCCGCGTTCATGCCGATTCCAGCGAATGTGTGGAATATCTCAGTGGAAGCGTTTACACTCAGTGACGCCGAGGTCCTCGTCCGACCGCACCCGCACTGTGCAGCAGGCCTGACGCGGACCCGGCGGACCACGGCTGCAACGGCGCAGCGGCCCCATGGCCGCCCACCCGGGCAGCACCCCCCCCCCCACGAGGTCCCCCTGAACCCCGAAAGGCAGGCCATGGCCGCGAACAGCTCCCGCGACGTCTCCCGTCGCGCATTCACCCTCTCCATGTCGGGCGCGATCGCCGCGTTCGCCCTCACCGCCTGCGGCGGCTCCGGCTCGAACTCCGGTTCGTCGTCCTCCGCCACCGGCTCGGCCGGCGGCTCGTCCTCCTCCGAGGACCTGACCAAGGGCGGCGCCACCACCATCACCATGTGGGTGGACCAGAACCGCCAGAAGCCGCTCGAGGCCGTGGCGAAGAAGTTCAAGGAGGAGAAGGGCATCACCGTCAAGCTCGTCGTGAAGGACAACTCCTCCATGCGCGACGACTTCATCACCCAGGCCCCCACCGGCAAGGGCCCGGACGTGATCGTCGGCGCCCACGACTGGATCGGCGCCCTCGTTCAGAACGGCGTCGTGGAGCCGCTCGAGCTCGGCGACAAGTCCGGCGACTTCTCCGAGGCCGCCGTGGCCGCGGTGACCTACGACGGCAAGACCTGGGGCGTGCCCTACTCCGTCGAGAACATCGCCCTGCTGCGCAACACCGAGCTCGTGGACTCCACCCCGGAGAAGTTCGACGACATGGTCAAGAAGGGCCAGGAGGTCGTGGACTCCGGCAAGGCCAAGTACGGCTTCGTCGTGGGCCTGGACCCGGTGGCCGGCGACCCGTACCACCTGTACCCGTTCCAGACCTCCATGGGCGCTCCGGTGTTCGAGCAGAAGGAGGACGGCTCCTACGACGCCTCCCAGGTCGCCATGGGCGGCGAGAAGGGCGAGGCCTTCGCCAAGAAGCTCGCCGAGCACGGCCCGAAGGGCACCGGCGCCTTCAACCCGAACATGACCGGCGACATCGCCAAGGAGCAGTTCTTCAAGGGCCAGGCCGCCTACTTCCTGACCGGCCCGTGGAACGTCGAGGACGCCGAGAAGGCGGGCATCGACTTCGCCGTGGAGCCGATCCCGGCCATGGGCGACCAGGACGCGCAGCCGTTCATCGGCGTCAACGCCTTCTTCGTCTCCTCCGAGTCGAAGAACAAGCTCGCCGCCAACGAGTTCGTCATCAACTACCTGTCCTCCGAGCAGGCCCAGGACGCCCTCTACACCGAGGGCAAGCGCGCCCCGGCCCTCACCGCCTCCTTCGACAAGGCGGCGAAGGACGAAGTCGTGAAGGCCTTCGGCGAGATCGGCAAGAACGGCGTCCCCATGCCGGCCGACCCGGAGATGGGCGCGGTCTGGGAGTTCTGGGGCGGCACCGAGATGCGCGTCATCAAGGGCGAGGCCGACCCGGCCGCCGACTGGAAGAAGATGGTGTCCAACATCGAGGGCAAGATCAAGAAGTGATCTGAGCCGTCCGCACCGTGCGCCGTCCGGATCCGTCCGGGCGGCGCACGGTGCCACCGACGCAGCCCCGCGGCACAGCGGGGACCACCGCACCATGAGGCAGGCCTTCGGGCCGGATGAGGGACCATGAGCTCGTCTTCCACCGCGCCGGAGACCACCGGCGCGCAGGCCGGGGACACCGGCACCGCACCACGCCGCCGTCGCGGCCTCGGCGGAGAGCGCCGCGGGCCGGACGGCCTGCTCGGCACGCTGTCCAAGATCGTCCTCCTCGGACTGGTGGACGCGTTCGCCGTCTACGTGATGTTCCAGCTGGTCGCGATGGGCGACTGGCTGGTCTTCGGCGTCACGCTGGCCGTGACCGTCCTGATCAACTGGATCTACCTGCGCCGCGGCGGCCTGCCCGCCAAGTACCTGGCGCCGGGCGTCTTCTTCCTGGCGCTGTTCCAGGTGTTCGTGGTCGTGTACTCCTCCTACATCGCGTTCACCAACTACGGCGGCGGCCACATCTCGGACAAGGACCACGCGATCGCCGCGATCCAGCGCGAGGAGTCCACCCGCGTGGAGGGCTCTCCGACCTACCCGGTCACCGTCCTGGAGAAGGACGGCGAGCTGTACATGCTCACCGAGCGCAACGGCGAGGCCGTGGTCGGCAACGCGGAGCACCCGCTCGAGTCGGTCGACGCCGCGA
Organism: Micrococcus lylae NBRC 15355; assembly: GCF_001570885.1. Classification (GTDB taxonomy): domain Bacteria; phylum Actinomycetota; class Actinomycetes; order Actinomycetales; family Micrococcaceae; genus Micrococcus; species Micrococcus lylae. The sequence goes on from NZ_BCSN01000025.1 coordinate 6,928, forward strand.
TGGAGGGCGACCGCCCGATCTCCGTGGACGGCTACCAGACCCTGCAGTTCGCGGACCTGCTCTCCCGCCAGGACGAGATGTCCTCCCTGAAGGTCCCGGTCTCTGACAACCCGGAGGACGGCACCCTGGAGACCAGCGACGGCTCGGTCGCCTACGCCTACATCCCCACCTACGACTACGACGAGGCCGCGGACACCTTCACGAACCGGGAGACCGGGGACGTGTTCCGGGACAACGGCCAGGGCAAGTACGCCAACGACTCCGGCGAGGAGCTGCGCAACGGCTGGCGCGTGTTCGTGGGCTTCGACAACTTCGCGAAGACCGTCACGGACCCGGACCTGCGCGACCCGCTGATCCGCGTCACCGTCTGGACCTTCGCGTTCGCCTTCCTGTCCGTGCTCACCACGTTCGTGCTGGGCCTGCTGCTGGCGATCACCTTCAACAAGGCGTCGCTGCGCGGCAAGAAGGTCTACCGCGTGATGATGATCCTGCCGTACGCGTTCCCGGCGTTCCTGTCCGGCCTCGTGTGGTCCGGCCTGCTGAACCCGGAGTTCGGCTTCGTCAACGCGACCCTCTTCGGCGGGGCGCACATCGAGTGGCTCACGGACCCGTGGCTCGCGAAGTTCTCGGTGCTCCTGGTGAACCTCTGGCTCGGCTTCCCGTACATGTTCCTGGTGACCACCGGCGCGCTGCAGTCCCTGCCGGAGGACGTGGACGAGGCCGCGAAGATGGACGGCGCCGGCGCCTGGCGCATCTTCCGCTCGATCAAGCTGCCGCTGCTGCTCGTCTCGGTGGCCCCGCTGCTGATCTCGTCCTTCGCGTTCAACTTCAACAACTTCAACATCATCTACATGCTGACCGGCGGCGGCCCGCAGTTCCCGGACGCGTTCGGCAACATCGGCGCCACGGACATCCTCATCACGGTGGTCTACAAGACGGCGTTCTCCGGCACGGGCATCGACTACGGCCTGGCCTCGGCGCTGTCGATCGTGATCTTCCTGATCGTGGCCACCATCTCGGCGATCAGCTTCAACCGCACCAAGGCCCTGGAGGAGATCGACTCGTGAGCACCGCATCGACCCCTCAGGGGACCCCGCGCCCGGGCGAGCCGACCGTGCCCGCCGGCCCGTCGCCATCGGGAATGGCCGCGGCCCTGGCCGCGCAGGAGAAGGATCCGATCCGCTGGGAGGAGACGGACGGCCCCTCGGGCTCGCGCCGCTCCTTCGGCAAGTGGTTCAAGGAGAACGGCTGGCGCCACATCGTGGGCGTCCTGGCCTCCGCGTTCTCCCTGTTCCCGCTGCTCTACGTGCTCTCGGCGTCCTTCGACCCGACCGGCACCATGGCGTCCTCGAACAGCCTGTTCAGCTCGTTCTCCCTGCAGAACTACGTGGACCTGTTCAACGACGAGGCCCGCCCCTACGCCAAGTGGTTCATGAACACGATGATCATCGGCATCGTGACCTCGGTGTCCACCGTGTTCCTCGGCGCCCTGGCCGCCTACGCGTTCTCCCGCATGCGCTTCGCCGGCCGTCGCGTGGGCCTGCTGACGCTCCTGCTGGTGCAGATGTTCCCGCAGCTGCTGGCCGTGGTGGCGATCTTCCTGCTGCTGACCTACATCGGGGACATCGTCCCGGTGCTGGGCATCGGCTCCCAGCTGGGCCTGATCCTGGTGTACCTGGGCGGCGCGCTGGGCGTGAACACGTATCTGATGTACGGCTTCTTCAACACCATCCCGCAGTCCCTGGACGAGGCGGCGAAGCTGGACGGCGCCTCCCACGTGCAGATCTTCTTCCAGATCATCCTGCGCCTGGTGACCCCCATCCTCGCGGTGGTGGCGCTGCTGTCCTTCATCTCCACGGTGTCCGAGTTCGTGATCGCCTCCGTGGTGCTGACGGACCCGGGCACGCAGACCCTGGCCGTGGGCCTGTTCGGCTACGTGTCCGAGACCCGCTCCGAGAACTGGGGCGTGTTCGCCGCCGGCGCCGTGCTCGCGGCGCTCCCCGTGATGGCGCTGTTCCTGTTCCTGCAGAAGTACATCGTGTCCGGCCTGACCGCCGGCGGCGTGAAGGGCTGATCCCCCGGCCTCTCCGCGCACCCATCCCGCACCTCTCACGACGGCGAGCGGGCAGGCGATCCCCTGAGGACCGCCTGCCCGCTCGCTGCGTTCCGGGGCTGTCCGAGGGGTGTTCGGGGTGCCGGGGTCCGGGCTGCGGGCGCCGGGGCGTCGGGCGACGGCCTGGGCGATCGTGTCTTCCCGACCCCCGGCAGCCCGGAGAGCACGATGAGGACGCCGCGCCGGAGGTGAGGGACTCCGCGGAGTGCGAGGGGGCCGTCGTCGGGAAGGAGGCGACGTGGGGACGCATCCCCCGATCCTGTCATCACCCCTGCGCCGAACCAGAGGGAGTGGGCACTTCCCGGCCCCGCGAAGTGTGCGATTCCTCTGGTTCGGCGCGCCACATCTTCTGGCTCGGCGCCTCCCGTGGACCTTCGTCCTCTCTTTCACGTGGGCGGCTGTCCAGAATGCGGACCTGCCGCTACTGTGTTGCCGACCCATCAGATATGTGACCGCCATCACCCCCTGGCGGTCCGGCACACGAGAGGCGGACGCCACCACCATGACGATCTTCCCTGCGCCCACCGAGGACGAGACCACCGGCGAGCGCCCGGTCACGATCTTCGGCCCTGACTTCCCGTTCGGCTTCGACGACTGGATCGCCCATCCGGACGGCCTGGGCTCGATCCCGGAGGAGGCGCACGGCAAGGAGGTCGCGATCATCGGGGCGGGCCTGTCCGGCATGGTCGCCGCGTACGAGCTGATGTCCCTGGGCCTGCGCCCGGTGGTCTACGAGGCCACCCAGATCGGCGGACGCCTGCGCACCCACCGCTTCCCGGGCGACGCCGGCGTGACCGCGGAGCTGGGCGGCATGCGCTTCCCCATCTCCGGCACGTCCTTCTTCCACTACGTCGACCGGCTGGGCCTGACGCACCGCCCGTTCCCGAACCCGCTGACGGAGGCGGCACGCTCCACCGTGATCGACATCGGCGGCGAGACCCACTACGCCCGCACCGCCGAGGACCTGCCGGAGTCCTTCACCGCCATCTCGGACGCCTGGGCACAGGCCCTGGTGGAGATCGGCTTCCCGGAGCTGCAGACCGCCATCCGCAACCGGGACACCACGGAGCTCAAGCGCCGCTGGGACGCGATCGTGGCGGAGTGGGACGACCGCACGTTCTACGACTTCATCGCCTCCTCCACCGCGTTCAAGAACCTGAAGTTCCGGGACCGCGAGGTCTTCGGCGTGGTCGGCTTCGGCACGGGCGGCTGGGATTCGGACTTCCCGAACTCCATGCTGGAGATCCTCCGCGTGGTCCTCACCAACTGCGACGAGGACCAGCGCCTGGTGGACGGCGGCGTGGACCAGCTGCCCAAGGGCCTGTGGACGCTGCCGGCCCGCAGCACCTCTCCGTGGCCGGAGGGCACCACCCTGGCCTCGCTGCACGGCGGCTCCACCCTGCCGGCGGTGTCCGCGGTGAAGAAGGACCCGGCCGGCCGCTTCACGGTCACGGACCGCTGGGGCGTGGCGCGCACCCATGACGCCGTGCTGGCCACCTGCCACTCCTGGCTGCTCACCACGGAAATCGACTGCGACGAGTCCCTGTTCTCCCAGGACCTGTGGATGGCACTGGACCGAACCCGCTACATGCAGTCCTCGAAGACCTTCGTGATGGTGGACGAGCCGTTCTGGCTCGAGCAGGATCCTCAGACCGGCCGTGACCGCATGTCCATGACGCTGACGGACCGCCTGACCCGCGGCACCTACCTCTTCGACGACGGCCCGGGGAAGCCGGCGGCCATCTGCCTGTCCTACTCCTGGATGTCCGACTCGCTGAAGATGCTCCCGCACTCGGTGGACCGCCGCGTGGAGCTGGCCCTGTCGGCACTGGAGAAGATCTACCCGGACCTGGACATCCGCAGCCACATCGTGGGCGAGCCGGTGACCGTCTCCTGGGAGGACGACCCGTACTTCCTCGGCGCATTCAAGGGCGCCCTGCCGGGCCACTACCGGTACAACCACCGCATGTACACGCACTTCATGCAGCAGGACCTGCCGGAGTCCGAGCGGGGGATCTTCCTCGCCGGGGACGACGTCTCCTTCACCCCCGCCTGGGCCGAGGGCGCCGTGCAGACCGGCCTGAACGCGGTGTGGGGCGTGATGACCCACTTCGGCGGGGCCTGCCACGAGTCCAACCCGGGTCCCGGTGACGTGTTCGCCGATCTGGCGCCCGTGCAGCTCGAGGACTGACCGCCATGCGTGTGGCCCTGTGGCAGCCCGCCCCGCATCCGCTGGATCCGCAGGGCGCCCTCGCGCGCCTGGACGAGGCCCTGGGCCGGGCCGCGCAGGCGGGCGCGGACGTGCTCGTGGCCCCGGAGATGCTGACCAGCGGCTATGACATCTCCGCCGCGGACACCCGTGCCCTCGCCGAGCCGGCGGACGGCCCCACCGCGCAGCGGGTCCGTGAGCTGTCCTCACGGCACGCGGTGGCGGTAGCCTACGGCTTCCCGGAGGCCGGGCTTCCCGACGACGGCCGCCCGCCCGCCGAGGACGGCTCGCCGGCACCGGAGGTCACCCCCGTCTACAACTCCGCGAACCTGGTCGACGGGGACCAGCTGCTGCTGACCCACCGGAAGATGCAGCTGTTCGGGGACCTGGACCGGGCACGGTTCACCCCGGGGCCGTCCGTGCCGCACGTGGTGAACCTGCGCGGCCGGGCGGTGTCCCTGCTGATCTGCTTCGACGTGGAGTTCCCGGAGACCGTGCGCTTCGCGGCCGAGGCCGGGGCGGACCTGGTGCTCGTGCCGACCGCCAACATGCGCGGCTTCGAGTCCGTGAACCGGGTGCTGGTGCCGGCACGGGCGATCGAGAACGGCCTCACCGTGGCGTACGCGAACTGGGTGGGCACCGAGAGCGAGCAGGACTACTGCGGCCTGTCCGCCGTGGCCGCCCCGGACGGCACCGCGCACTGGGGCGCCGAGCACGGCGAGGACCTCGTGGTGGCGGACGTCCCGGAGCCCACCCTGCGCGGCAGGGACGACGACCACCTCACCCTGCTGCGGCGGGACCTGTTCGGCTGAGGGACGCCGGGCGCGCAACGGCACTGGGCCGATGCGCGCCGCAGGCGAGGGGCCGACGCGCGCCGGAGGCGAGGGGCCGTCGTCGTGGATCCAGGGCGGCGCGGCCGGCTCAGGTCACGGGTAGAGGCCGCGCAGGACGTGGGCCTCGGCGACGCGCTCGACGGCGGTGACCATGGCGGCCTCGCGCAATGAGGTGCCGTGCTTCTGAGCGGTGGCGATGAGGCGGTTCCAGGCGCCGGTCATGCGCTTCTCGAGCTTCTCGTTCACCTCGTCCAGGGTCCACCAGTAGGCCTGGCCGCCCTGCACCCACTCGAAGTAGGAGACGATCACGCCGCCGGCGTTGGCGAGGATGTCCGGGACGACCATGACGCCGGCCTCGTTGAGGATGCGGTCGGCCTCGCCGGTGGTGGGTCCGTTGGCGCCCTCCACGATGATCCTCGCCTTCACGTCCGCGGCGTTGTCCTCGGTGAGCACGCCCTCCACCGCGGCCGGGACGAGCAGGTCCACGTCCATGGTGAGCAGATCGGCGGCCTCGAGCTTCTCGGTGCCCGGGCAGTCCACCACGGAGCCGGTCTCCGCAACGTGCTTCTGCAGGGCGGAGAAGTCCAGGCCGTCCTCGTTCTGCACGGCGCCGTACTGGTCGCCGACGCCGAGGACCTTCACACCGGCGTTCGCGAGGAACTCCACGGTGCCGGCGCCGACCTTGCCGAAGCCCTGCACGGCGGCGGTGGCCTGCGTCGGGTCGATGCCCTTGTGCTCCAGCACGGCCAGGGCGATCTGGGTGACGCCGAGCGAGGTCGCCGCAGCGCGGCCCTGGGAGCCGCCGAGGGCGACCGGCTTGCCGGTCACGACCTCCGGGACCGTATGCCCCACGGACACGGAGTAGGTGTCCATCATCCAGGCCATGGTGTTCTCGTCCGTGCCCACGTCCGGGGCGGGGATGTCCTTGTCCGGGCCGATGATCGGCATGATCTCGGAGGTGTAGCGGCGGGTGACCCGCTCCAGCTCGGCCTGGGAGTAGTCACGCGGGTCGATGGCGACGCCGCCCTTGGCGCCGCCGTAGGGGACGTCCAGCAGGGCGCACTTCCACGTCATCCACATGGCGAGTGCGCGGACCTCGTCCAGGTCCACGGTGGGGGCGAAGCGGGTGCCGCCCTTCGCGGGGCCGCGGGAGAAGTTGTGCTGCACACGGTGGCCGTGGAGGACCTCGATCTCGCCGGAGTCGCGGCGCAGCGGGATGGACACGGACATCTCGCGGCGGGGGCTCTTGAGGGTCTCGTGCATGCCCTCGTCGTAGCCGAGGGTCTCGATCGCCTTCGCCAGCTGGGCATGCGCGTTGGCGAGGACGGGCGAGGGTTCGGACGATGCGGTGCTCATCGCGATGGCATTCCTTCGTGGGTCGGGAACGGAATGGGCGCGCGGCGGCACCGGGTGACGGCCACCACGCTGTAGCTCACCCCGGAACTGTAGGCACAGCGAAGGGGCCGGGACCACACTCGGCGGCCCCGGCCCCCCGTTGTCCGGAATCCGGAGTTCAGCCTGCGGCAACAGGCCCGCTCGGCCTGCGCCGTTCAGTCCGCAGACTCCGCGTGGCTGAGGCCGGCGACCCCTCCCCGGGACCGCCGGCCTCATGGCCCGGCTGCGGCTCAGAAGCCGTTGTAGCGGTAGGCCTGCTGGCTCCAGAACGCGTTGCCCCAGGTGTGGGTCAGAGCGACGGCGCCGTGGCTGCCGTTCTGCTCGAGGGTGCGGAACTGGGTCTTGGCGTCGTCCACCCAGCCGTTGAAGATCACCACGTGGCCGGCGGCGCCGGCGCTGCCGGGGCCGAGGTTGCCGATGATGTCTCCGGGCTGCAGGTCCTCCTTGGCGATCGGGCTGAACTTCTCCGGCAGGTTCACGGTGGAGTACGACTGGTCGCGCAGGTTGTAGGCCATGGCGACCATGCCGGAGCAGTCGGTGCGGAACTTGTAGCCGTCCGCGTCAGGGCCGGGGGCGTAGCCCTCCATCGAGTAGGGCAGGCCCTGGCTCACCCAGTGGTTCGCGCGGTCCAGCACCTGCTGGCGGTCGGCGCCCGGGTCCGGGGCGGGGTCCTCCGCGGTGTCGCAGGCGCCGAGGCCGGCGGCGTCCGGGATGGTCACATAAGCGCGGGAGACGTAGCCGGTCTGGCCGTTGTAGGTGACCTTGCCCCAGTGATGGGTGGAGTACGCGCCCTCCACCTGCTCGCCCTCGGTCTGGCACTCCACGGTGATGTCGGTGCCTCCCGGGATGGAGCCGAGCACGGCGGAGCCGGTGGTGGCCTCGGCGCGGATGTTCACGGCGTCGGTGGTGGTGCCTCCGGCGGCAGCGGAGGCGGCAGGAGCCTGCACGGCGGTGAGCCCGCCGGCCATGAGCACGGCGGCGGCGGTGCCGAGGAGTCGGCGGGAACGGAGGGTCGTGGTGTTCTTCGGCATGGGACTGGTCTCCTCACGGTGAGCGTGATCTGGGGACATGCCAACGCGTGGATCACGGTGACGTCTACGACGCTAGGGAAGCCGACAACGGCCCGTCCATGGGCTCAGGAACATCATGGACTCAGGTGCCGGGCGGCATGGACTCAGGTGCCAGGCGGCGGCGACGATCGTCTCTCCTCGGTGCTCCTCACCTGCGTGTCGCGGTGATCATGGCGTAGCCGGCGCTCGACCGGATCGCCCCGTCCTGGCCGGCACACTCCTCGAGGTGCCCGCGCAGCGCCTCCAGCAGCGCCTGCCGCCGGTCCCCCGCCATGGCCAGGGACCAGGTGTGGGTGGGGCTGCCTTCGAGGTAGAGCTCCATGCCGGCCTCCACGCTCGGAAAGTCCCAGGTCAGGTCACGGTGCTCCACACGCACGTCCGCGAACCACGGGCCCAGGCGTTCGGCAGCCACCCCGTCCTGCGCCCACCGCATGTGCGGCGGGGTGTGCGGCGCCTGGCCCGCCGGGGCCACGGCAGCCGTCATGCGGTCCGTCATCTCGGCGAGGAACCCACGGCCGTCCCAGGCGGTCATCACCAGGGTCCCGCCCGGGGCGAGCACGCGCGCCCATTCGGCGGGTCCGGCGCAGGGGTCGCAGATCATCGCCGCGAAGGAGGAGGCGATGGCGTCCACGGCGCCGCCCTTCAGCCCGGTGTGCTCGCCGTCCGCGAGGACCCAGTCGGCCTCCGGCACGCGTGCCCGCCCGATCTCGACCATGGCCGGCGTGGGGTCCAGGGCGGTGACCCGGAACCCACGTGCAACCAGCTTCGCGGCGCCCTGTCCATGGCCGGCACCGAGGTCGAGGACGTGGGCGCCGGACCGCACCCGGGCGGCGACCTCCTCCGCCACGGCGAGCGCCGCCGGCCTCAGCCGGGCGGCGGTGGGTGCGTAGTCCGAACTGGCCCAGATGTCCGCGGGAGTGGGAGTGCTCATGCCCGGCACTCTACTGCGAACGCTTCGCAGTTCAAGCCCGGGAGTTCCCCGGGGAGCCGCGGATTCCGGGCCGCGTCTTGGAGCCGCAGGCACAGGCCCGTGCCCATGACCGTCTCCCCGCTCGCACCGCGCCACGCCGCGGCCCGCTGGCCCTGGTGCTCGGCCGCTTCGTGCCGATCGTCCACACCTGCATGCCGGTCGCCGCCGGCACCGCGGGCATGTCCTACCGCTCCTTCGTGGGCTGGAACGTGACCGGCGCGGAAGACGGCGGCCTGACAGGGGCCGCCTGACAGGGCCTCCTCCCGCGCCGGAGCCTCCTCGGCACGGTTCTCCTCCTCCGCTTCACGACGACGGCCGCCCACCTTCCGGTAGGCGGCCGCGTCGCGTGCGGGGCCGGGCCGGGCAGGACAGCCTCTCCCCGGGCCGCGCCCCCTCACCAGAGCAGGCGGAGCGCCGCCTCCTCTCCACGGACAGCGAGCGTGGAGAATGCCGCGTCCCTGGTGATCAGGACCAGCCCATCACGCATCGCCTGGGCTGCCAGCATCCGGTCGAAGGGGTCTCGATGGGTCCAGTCGAGGCCTCCGGCGAGGAGTGCGTGGCCTGAGTCGACGGGCAACGGACGCGCACCCAGGCGAGCCACCTGCACATCCCATTGCGGCAGCCAGGCATCGGCGCCGGGCAGCTTTCCGAGGCGACTCTTCGTGGCAACCTCCCACGCGCTCGCCGCCGAAACGAACAGGTCGACCGAGGCGTCCTCGAGTACCCCGCGCGACTGTGCTCCCAGGCGGTCCGGATCGTTCACTGCCCAGATGAATGCATGTGTGTCGAGGAGGACGGCCGCCTGCTCTCGGCCAGTCATCAGGCCTCCCAGACCTCGAGCTCGTCCTCGGGCAGCTCATCGAAGAAGCCGTCCGGCAGCCGGTAGGAGCCGAACCCGAGCTCCCGCCGGGCGGGCTCCACCGGAACCAGGCGCGCGACACCCCGATCGCCCCGGGCGATGAGGATCTCCTCGCCTGCCTCGACGCGCTTGAGCAATGCCGACAGATGTGTCTTCGCCTGGTGCACCTTCACCGTCTCCATAGCTCGACGATACGGACCCGCCAGAGGTTAGTCAATACAGTTAGTCCATCTGTGGAGGACAGGTGCTCTGCCCCGCCTCAGCCGCGCACGCGGATGCCGTCAGGGCCGAGCACCCTTGCGCAATGTCCCGGTCGAAGACCTTCCGGCCGGCGAACCAGGTCTGCACCGCCTGCACAGAAGGGATCTCCTCCACGTCCACCTCCCGGAGGTTGGCGGAGAGGACCGCAAGGTCCGCAGACTTGCCGGGCGAGAGCGTCCCAGTGACCTCGGCCAGCCCCATCGCCTCAGCCGGAGCCGTGGTGTAGACGTGCAACGCCTCCTCCAGGGTGAGCGCCTGCTCGGGCCAGAGGGCGCCGGGGAACTGACAAGTCGGGTCCTTGCGGGTGACCAGGCCGTAGATCGCCTCGAACGCGTTCGGGGTCTCGCTGACCGGCCAGTCCGAGCCGCCGGCGACGATGGCGCCGGCGTCCACGAGGGAGCGATTCGGCTGCAGGCGGGAGCCGCGTTCCTCGCCGAGCACGTCCTTGATGGCATTGGCGATCACGCCGGGGAACCAGAGGGCCGGAGAGATGTCCGCGACCACACCGAGCTCACGGAAACGCGGCACGTCCTCCGGGTGCACGAACTGGCCGTGCGCCACGTGATACCGGACGTCGGTGTGGCCGGCCTCGCGGACCTTCTGCACGGTGTCCAGGACGAGGCGCACCGAGGCGTCGCCGGTGCAGTGGATCTTCGCTGAGATGCCTCGCTCAGCGGTGCCCATGAGCCAGCCCTCGAGCTCGGCGGGGTCCATGGTGGTCTGCCCGTGGTGGCAGCCGCCGAACCCGGCCTCCGCCAGGTAGGGCTCGATGAATGCGCCGGTGCCGGCCGGGGGCACGCCGTCCAGAAAGATCTTGATGAAGTCCGGACGGTGGTGCGGACTGCGGGTGCCCTCACGCTCGGCGATAATCCCCTCTCCCAGCGGGGCCGTGCCGAAGATGAAGTCGTTGGCCTGCATGGAAGTGACCACCCAGGCGGTCAGTTCGTCGGCATCGTCCAGCACCTTGAGCGCCTTCATCAGCTGCAGAGAGGCGGCGGCATCCTGGAACGCGGTGACGCCGTAGGAGTGCAGGATCTCGATGCCGCGCCGCGCCGCCTGGGCATAGTCCTCGTCGCGGGTGGGGTGCAGGCGCTCTCGAAGCTGCTCCATGTCCCTGCCCGCCGCCTCGATCAGCACGCCGGTGACGTGGCCGTCCGCGTCACGCAGGTACTGGCCACCCTCCGGATCAGTCACCGTGTCGCCGATCCCGGCGAGGGCAAGGGCCGCCGAGTTGGCCCAGCGATTGTGCTTCGAGTCGTCCTTGAGCACCGCCGGCCGCCCACCGGTCGCCTCGTCGAGACGGGCAAGCGCCTCGGTTGAGTTGATCTGGTTCATCAAGCCGGAGCCCCAGCTGCCGCCCACGACCCACTCCTCGGGTCCGAGCCGTGCCGCGTGTGCGGCGACCGCCTCCAGGAGCCCGTCGAGGTCGAGGGTCGGCGAGGCATCAAGCTCGAACAGGTCCATCTGCCCTGCGATCAGGTGGTGGTTGTGAACGTCATGGAGTCCCGGCAGGACGTAGGCGTCGCCGAGGTCCACGACATTCGTATCCGGTCCCCGCAGCTCCATCGCCGCGGCTCCGACTGCGGCCACCTTGCCGTCGATCACGGCCAGAGCCGTGACGGTGCCGAGTTCGGGGTCGAGAGTGTCGATGGTGCCGTTGACGAAGAGGGTGTGAGCGTCCATGCATCCACCGTCACACCGACCAGGGTCGTGCGCATTGACTCTGCGCGAAGGGTGGGCGCCGACGAGCGCAGGCTCAACCCCGCACACGGATGCCGTCCGGACCGGGCTCCATGGTGACGCCGGAGAGGTCGGGCACCAGGTGGTCGGCCGCGGAGAGCCGGGCGAGGTCATGCGAGGTGCCGACGGCCAGCACGGTGGCCCCGGCGTTGCGGCCGGCACCGACGCCGGCGGGAGCATCCTCCACCACCAGGCAGCGGGCGGGGTCCACGCCGAGGCGTTCGGCGGCCATGCGGTAGCCCTGCGGGTCCGGCTTGCCCGCCGCCACGTCCTCCGCAGCGACGAACACCTCGGGCACGGGCAGTCCCGCGGCGTCCAGGCGCAGAGCCATCAGGTCGCGGCCGCCGGAGGTGACGGCGGCCCACCGTCCGGCGGGCAGTCCGTCCAGGATCCGCAGCGCACCGGGCAGGGCCACGATCCCGTCCAGGTCGTTCGTCTCGTACTCGAGCAGCTCCGCTGCGGCGGCGTCCACCAGGTCGGCGGGGAAGAACTCCTCGATGGTGTCCCGTGCGCGGCGGCCGTGGGTCACCGAGAGCAGACGCTCCACCTCCACGCCGTGGGCCTCGGCCAGCCGGGTCCAGGAGCGTTCCACGGAGGCGGTGGAGTCGGCGAGGGTGCCGTCGATGTCGAAGAGCACGGCGTCCACGGTGAGGTCGAAGGAGCTCATGCCCTCCAGGCTGTCACGTCCTCAGGCGCTGCGGACAGCCGTGTGCCGCGCGATGTACCCGGCGGTGGTGAGCGTGAGGTCCGGGCGGGCCCGGCGGACCCGGTCGATCAGGTCCAGCTCGGACATTCCACGGGTCCCACCGGGCACGAGGTCCTCAGCCCAGGCCGCGGCCTCGGACTCGCAGGAGAAGCCGGCCTCACGCAGGACGAGGCGCTGATCGCGTCGGTCGCCGAAGACCTTCCGCCAGAACGTGTTGCCGCCGTCGCCGTTCATCATGGTCATACTCCCCTCTGCGTCTGTGCACCGCCCCGGCCCGTGAAGGGTCCTCCGCCGGCCCCGGGCGCCGGTGCCGGGCGCACCCGCGTCAGGTGCGCCGTGGCTCCCACGCTACTGACGGCCCGCACAGCGCACCTCCACCGGAAGACGGATCCTGCCACGCCGGCGCCTCCCCCTCCCGGCGGACCTTCTCCCCGCGCGGTCTATTCGGTGACCGCCTGTACGCACCGGGGGCGCGCCCCGGCGGACCTGCTCCCCGCGCGGCCTATTCCCGCCGGAGCCGGATGTGTCCCCGCATGACCCCGCGTTGCCCCGCATGACTGCATCCCTCGCTTCGAGACCCCCGGCGGGTGTGTCATGGCCGCCATGATCATCACCGGACTCCTCCTGGGCACCGTGCTGGGCTTCGTGTTCCAGCGCGGGCGCTTCTGCGTCACGGGTGCGTTCCGTGACCTGTTCACCCTCCGCTCGTCCCGCTGGCTCACCGCCTTCATGGTGGTGGTGGCCGTACAGTCCGTGGGCGTGTTCGCCCTGGACGCCGCCGGCGTCATCACCCTGGCCCCGGAGACCTTCCCGTGGCTGGGCACCATCCTGGGCGGCCTGATCTTCGGCTTCTCGATCGTGCTGGCCGGCGGCTGCGCCACCGGCACCTACTACCGCGCCGCCGAGGGCCTGGTGGGCTCCTGGTTCGCGCTGATCTTCTACATCGTGGGCGCCGCAGCGTTCCGCAAGGGCCCGCTGGCCGGCACCACCGAGGCCGTCCGCTCCGTGGAGACGCAGACCGGCTCGTTCCAGCAGCTGACGGGGCTGTCCCCGTGGGTGTTCGTGGCGGTCCTCGTGGCAGCCGTGGGCGTGGCCGTCCGCCACCACCTGCGCCGCGAGTCCCGGATGACCCGCTTCCGGCTGCCGGCCACCAAGACGGGCCTGGCCCACGTGCTCACCGAGAAGGCATGGCACCCGTTCGTCACCGCCGCGATCATCGGTGTGCTGGCGATCCTCGCCTGGCCGCTGTCCTGGGCCACCGGCCGCGAGTCCGGCCTGGGCATCACCGGGCCCTCGGCGAACATCGGCGCGTACATCGGCACCGGGGACCCGGAGCTGGTCGACTGGGGCGTGATGCTCGTGCTCGGCCTGCTGGTCGGCTCGTTCATCGCCGCGAAGGCCTCCGGCGAGTTCCGCATCCGCATCCCGGACGCCACCACCACGGTCCGCTCGATTATCGGCGGCCTGGGCATGGGCTGGGGCGCGGCGTGGGCCGGCGGCTGCACCATCGGCAACGCCATGGTGAACACCGCGACCTTCACGTTCCAGGGCTGGGCATCCCTGGTGTTCATGATCCTCGGCACCGGGCTGGCCACGAAGATCTTCATCCTCAACCACCGCGGCAAGGGCGCCACCCCGGCTGCCACCGCCTCCCCGGTGACGCTCACCCCGGTCGGCTGACCGGGCCCCACGCCCTCCTTCCCGACGACGGCCGCCCCCCCTTCCCCGCCCGGCCCACCTCCACGGTGGGCGGGCAGGCGGAGGCGAGGAGCCGTCGTCGGGAAGACGGAGACGACCCCCACGAACCAAGGAGAGACACCCATGGCACGCCACCTTCTCGAGACCGACGGACAGGTCTGCCCCTTCCCGCTGGTGGAGGCGAAGCAGGCGATGGCGCAGATCCCCAGCGGGGACGAGCTGGTCATCGACTTCGACTGCACCCAGGCCACCGACTCGCTGCCGCGCTGGGCGGCCGAGGACGGCCACGAGGTCACCGAGTTCACCAAGCGCGGTGCGGCCGAGTGGACGATCGTGGTGCGGAAGGGCTGAGCGCCTGGTGGAAGACGAGCACCCCGGCCGGCACGACAACAGCTGACCGCGCCTGTCGGACTATGGGTCTTTTGCGCTCATCGTCGATCACAAACTCGTAGCGCGCCTCGGTCAGAGTCGGCGACTCAACTCTCGGGATGCCGCGACCACGTCGTCACCCAGTTCCGCCTCTCGGTCCGGTTCCACACGACTCGCTAGAGCGGCGACAGACACGGCTCCGACTACCTCCTTGTAGGAATTGAAGACTGGTGCCGCAAAGCTGACGGCCTCGGCCACGCGTTCGCTGTCCGTACGGGCATACCCCACCTCTCGGACATGCTCCAGACGCCCCCGGATCCGTTCCGGCCGCGTCTCCGTACGATCCGACATCGCAGGCACCGGTCGATTGAGCACCCACTCGATCTCACGCTCAGGGAGGAACGCGAGCATCGCCTGCCCGGACGCGCCGACCGTCAGCGGCAAACTGAGTCCGACCTGCACTGAAATCCGGATGAGACGCGAGCTCTCGACCTGACCGACATAAAGGCGGCGATAGCCCACACGGGCAGAGAGCGTCGCCGTCTCCCCAGTGACCTCCGCGAGCTCGGCGAGAGTAGGCAACCCCTCAGCACGCAAGCGAGAGCTCGCCGCCGCCGCATCCCCCAGTGCAAGAGCTGCACTCCCGAGTCGATACTTGCGTGTCTGGCGGTCCTGTTCAACGACATGAGCAGCACACAATTCCTGCAAGATTCGATGCGCCACAGCCTTTGAAAGCCCGGACATCCGGCCAATCTCGCTGACTCCGAGCTCAGTTTTCCCCTCCGAGAAGGCCAGCAACACCCGGACGACTCGGCCGGTGGTGGACTCGGACTGGCGCACAGATTCCACGTTCTTCATGCTCGTGAGACTAGTCAAAGAAGATCCAGATAGGGCCTGGTCATCGGTCTGCGGCACAGGAACCGGCCCGGTCGGACGCGTGCCGCACGGCTTCCTCCGACCGGGCCGCTCTTCAGCCGGCAAGGCCAGTCCGACTCAGTCCCAGCGCGCCACTGCAGTCTCAGCCGCGAGCAATGACAAGCCGAGTGCCGGCAGCAGGCCATTGCCCGCCATATACCCCGCCGGGCCGTGCCCGGAGATGCCGACGGCGGCACCGCCTGCAGCGTACAAGCCCGGAATCGGCTCTCCGTCCAAGGTCAGGACCCGGGCGCTCCCGTCCACCCTCAGACCACCCTGAGTATGGAAGAGCGCGGGGACAACCTTGACCGCGGCGAGAGACTCTCCTAGAGGCGCCTCCCAGAAGGTACGACCGTACGGGTCCGACTCCTCGCCAGCCGCGTAGGCACGGGTCTGTCGGAGGGTCTCTTCGAAACCCGCGGCATCAAAGCCGGCGGCCTCCGCGAGAGAGGCCGGGCCATCTCCCCAGCGCACACCACCCGACTCGACGACGTCAACGAAGTCCTGGAAGACCATGCAATCGTCGTAGATCCTTCGGTCGATCACGATCCAGGAAGTCCCGTCGGCATGCTCGAGCGACTCCCTGGCGTACTCCGAGTAGCCAGAGGTCTCGTTGCCGTAACGCTTGCCGTCAGCACCCACTAGGAAGCCACCGTGCATCACGGAAGCCCAGGTCATGAGCATCTGGGACGGAACGGCCAGAGCGGCATGGCCCTGGTAGGAGTCCAGATAGGCACTCGCCGCGCCAAGCTCCTCCCCGATGCGCAGTGCGTCGCCTTTCGACTCCTCCGACCCGTAGTACGTGGCGCCTGCAATCTCCGGGATGTACTCCTTCACCAGCTCCTCCGCGGCTCCGTAGCCGTTTGTGGCCAGCAAAACGTCACGCGCGGGGATCTCCTCCTCAGTGCCGTCTGGCATGGAAACCACGACAGCGCAGACAGCACCTGCGTCGTCGACCTTGACACTCTCCAGGCGGGCGGGAACTAGCACATCGATCAGGTCCGACTCCGCCACCTTGGAGGTGAGCATGTTCAGCATCGCCTTGCCAGACCGCCCAGGAATCGTGTGACAGCGATGGTAGGCGTGGCCCGGGTAGGAGAAGTCAGTGACCAGGGAGATCGGCATCTCCAGGTGGTCGGCCATCCACTCGACGAGGCGCCCGCTGCTCTCGGCGAGCGCACGGGCAAGGTCTTCTTCTGCATCTCCACCAGTCTTCTTGAGGACGTCCGCCACGAACGCCTCCGGAGAGTCGTTAACACCGGCCTCGGCCTGCCAGCGCGAGCCAGCACCTGGGATCATCGCTGTGGACATAGAGGTGTTATTGCCGCGCTTGTAGTTCGGGTTGGCCTCGACCACGAGCACGGTCTTGCCCAGTTCCGCAGCGCGGAGTGCAGCTACGAGCCCCCCGCCTGCACCGGCCACGATCAGATCCGGGCCTTCGAATTCTTCCTGCATGGCTCCTCCTCGTTGCCACCTCGCACAGGTGCGCCCGACACGACCCGTCAGGAACTCATGATGTTCCGTTCACTGGAACACGGTTTCGAAGTTTTTTCCTCACAACCCTAGCGATTCCCCCACAATCCTGGCAGACTGACCACATTCAGACAAGATGTGGGGCATTTCACACGGTCCGCACGACGGAACAGTCGCGGGCGTTACTGGCCCCGCTGGGCTCGCCCCACCATTCCTCGACGAAGGGTTGGAAACATGCGCAAGAAGAGACTCTCAATTGCAGCAGCAGCAGCCTTGCTGCTCGGACTCACAGCATGCGGTGACAACGGCGGCTCCTCCGATGAGATTGCCATCGGCGCGGTCCATCCGCTCTCCGGTCCACTCGCCGGCGTCGGCGGCATGATGAATGACGGCGCAGAACTCGCCGTCGACGACATCAACGCGGCCGGTGGCATCAAGTCAATCCATGGCGCCAAGCTCACACTGATGGACGGGGACTCCGAGGGTTCCGCAGCCGTTGGTCAAACTGAAGCGCGCCGCCTTGTGAGCGACGGTGCAGTAGCCCTAATCGGGACCTACCAATCGGATGTCACTGAAAATGTGGCTGCCATGGCGGAACGCTCCGACGTTCCTCTCGTCATCGATGTCGCCATCGACGACAAGATCCTCTCTCACGGATACAAGTATGTTTTCCGAATCCAACCTAACGCATCAACAATGGGGGCATCCGGCGCAGAAGTCCTCTCTCAGATCGGCAAGGCAACCGGTCAGGACGTAACCAAGGTCTCCTACATGCATATTGAAGGGGCGTTCGGAGAGAGCACCTACCAGGCCTTTCGCAAGGAAGCTGAAAAGCAGGGCATCCAGGTCGTGCGCAATGTTTCATACCCAGCCACCAATTTCTCCGACGCAACCACCGCAGTCACTCAGGCGCTCAGCGGTGATCCTGACGTCCTGGTGGTCTCCGGCTACTACCCAGACAATCTGTTGATTGCTGAAGCCGTCAAGGCCATCAATCCCAACATAAAAGCCGTCTTCGGCATTGCTTCAGGCGCATACGACGACACTTCATTCCCGTCCGACGGTGGAGCAGCCGCTAATGGCGTACTTAGTGCAAACTACCACTATTCTGCAACATCCAAGCGGGCCCAGGATATTCGAAAGCGTTTCCAGGAGAAATACGGCCGACCAATGGAGACAGCCGCGATGCTCAGCTATCAGGCAGTTGAAGTCATCGCAGCCGGCCTCGAGAAATCGGGATCCAATGACCCCGTCGCACTACAAAATGCCATCGCTAATATCCGCATCGATGACACACTCCTCGAATTCAAGGGACCGATTGAATTTGACGACAAGGGCGAGAACAAGAATGCGACCGTCATCGTGACCCAGGTCCAGAAGGGCCGGATCGAACAAGTCTTCCCCGAGGAGTTCGCTACCTCGGACCTCATTTTCCCCGCCCGCGATCATTGAACGACGTAGCCAACGTTTAAGGATCCAAACCCCGAACGGGAGATTCCGTGTCCAAAACAACAAACTTCTCGCCCGAACAGACGTCGGCGCACCCGCCGCTCCTCAAACGTAGACAGACAAGGATTATTCTCGCGACCATTGCGGTAGCCGTGCTGCTCGTTGCGGGTGTCTACCTGCTCGGGGGCCAGCCGACACGGTTGGTCAACCAGGCACTCATTTCCGGTGTGCTACTCGGAGGCGTATATGCCCTCGTCTCACTCGGTCTGACGCTTATCTTTGGAGTGTTGCACATCGTGAACTTCGCCCAGGGAGCGATGCTCACACTTTCCATGTACACCGTGTTCATGCTCTCTACGCAGGCGGGTCTCAATCCTTACCTAGCCGCCGTCCTGACCATCCCGATCATGTTTGCATTCGGTTGGGCATTTCAAGCAGGCATCATGAACAGGGTCATGGGCGACACCAGCCACGAACGACCCCTGCTCGTAACGCTGGGTCTTTCCCTGCTTATCATCAACGGCTTGCTGATGGCGTTCGGCGGACGGCCAGCGGCCGTGGAGTCTCCGCTTGCAGGCAGTATTAGCCTCTTCGGAACGCTGGTCGATCGCCCTCGTCTGATCGCCTGCCTCGGCGCGCTCGTCGTCGGCGCCCTTCTGACGCTGGTCCTTCGAAAGACCCCGCTGGGTCTCGCCATCCGCGCCGTCGCGGCCAACGACACCGGAGCGGCACTGGTGGGCGTGAACGTCAAGCGGATCTACGCCATGACCTTTGGCCTCGGGGCCGTGTGCGTGGCGGTGGCAGGAGGCCTCATGGCTCCGTTTACCTCGCTCATCCCTACGGCGGGTGAACAGTTCACGACTCTCGCATTCGTGATCGTGGTGCTCGGCGGCCTCGGAAGTATCCCCGGTGCTCTCGTAGGTGGTCTCATCGTGGGCCTCGTCCAGACCGTTGGGTCCCTATACCTTCCCGGTGGTGGTTCGCTGCTACTGGTCTTCGTCCTCTTCCTGCTCGTCCTCTTCCTTCGGCCACAGGGCCTGTTTGGAGCAAAGCAATGAGCCAGTCAACCACTTCCACCAAGAAATCCTCACCTTCTTCCAGGAGCGTCCGCTCGTGGAACAGCGGACCAGGCGAGGCGACTCGCGAGTACCTCGTGCTCGGCGTAGGCCTTGTCGTTCTCTTCCTCCTACCCTTCCTCCTCCCCACTTCGTACCAGCCAGTCATGGTGAAGATCCTGATCTTTGCGATCATGGCGGTGGGGTGGAACATCATGTCTGGCTACGGAGGAATGTTCTCATTCGGCCATGCGGCCTTCTTTGGGATCGGCGCCTATTCGGTGGCTTATCTGCTCTCCGCTCACGGACTCAACCCGTGGTTCGGCATGCTCTTTGGAGCCATGCTGGCGGCAATCGTCGGGACTGTGTTTGCATTCTTGTGCCTGCGGTACAAGCTGGAAGGGTCGTACTTTGCCCTTGCAACTTTCGCATTCGCCCAGATGTTCTTCCTGCTGACAGAGAATCTGGAGTTCCTGAACCGCACTGAAGGCATCAACATCCCCATCCTGCAGGATGACTCGTGGCTGATGATGCAGTTCCACCCAACCAGCTACAACTACTACTGGATCGGCCTGTTCCTGCTGGTCGCTGCGGTCGCAGTTAGCATCTGGTTCGTCCACTCGCGCCCGGGACGCTTCACCACGGCCATCCGCGACGATGAAGTGGCGGCCGAGTCCCTCGGCATCGCAGTCCTGCGGCACCGTCTCATTACCGTTGCGCTGAGCTGCGCCATCACCGCGATCGCCGGCGGCTTTTACACCCAGTACTACATGTTCGTCGGCCCCAACCAAGGCTTCGGCATGCAGGTGTCGGTCGACGCGATCGTTCCGGCCGTAATCGGCGGCGTTGGCACAATCTGGGGTCCGCTCATCGGCGCCGTGGTCGTCGGCGGCCTGTCCGAGACCATCGCCGACCTAGTCCGCAACCCGCCGGCCGGGCTGGAATTCCTGCAGGGACTGAGCGGTCTTGACGTGGCCATCTACGCGATCCTGCTCATCATCATCGTTGTGTTCCTCCCCAAGGGCATCTATGGCACCATCCGAGAAAGGCTGCGCAAATGAGCATTCTGAAGCTCGAAGGACTGTCCAAGTCGTTCGGTGGCCTCAAGGCTCTCCGCGACGTCAGCATTGAGGTGTCCGAGCTTGAATTCCTCGGCATCATCGGCCCAAACGGTGCGGGCAAGACCACGCTGTTCTCGAACATAGCCGGTCAGCTGACCCCCACGTCGGGTCGGGTCGTATTCGACGATACAGACATCACTGGATGGTCCGCAGACCGGGTGGCTAAGGCTGGTCTCGTGCGCACATTCCAGCTGATGCGTCCGTTCGAGTCGATGACTGTCCTGGACAATGTGGCCATCGCATCGCACCAGAAAATACGCTCATCGCGACAAGCACGTAACCACGCGGCCGACGTGATCGAGCGGGTGGGACTGGGCGAATACATGGAGAAGATGTCTGGCACCCTGCCTACCGCAGGACTGAAGCGCCTGGAGTTGGCCCGCGCACTTGCCCTCGAGCCGAAGGTCCTCCTGCTCGACGAGGTGCTCGCCGGTCTCGTGCCCACGGAACGCGCCCCGATCATCGAGCTGCTCCGCGAGATCCACCAGGGAGGCGTGACAACCCTGTTCGTCGAACACATCATGGCCGCGGTGATGGCACTGTCGGAGCGTCTGTTGGTTATGCACGAAGGCACTCCACTCATGATCGGCGATCCCCAGGAGGTCGTGAACGACCCGACTGTGATCGAGGCCTATCTCGGAGAGGACTACTGATGTTCCTTCAACTTGACTCCACCTCCGCTGGTTACCGCCGCTTGGAAATCGTCCATGAGATCGACTTCCATGTGAACAAGGGCGAGATCGTGTCGATCATCGGTGCCAACGGTGCTGGCAAGACGACGACGTTGCGCGCCATTGCAGGACTGATCCGGCCAACCCGCGGGCAGATTCTCTTCAACGGCAAGCCCGTGCACACAATGCGCCCGGACCAGATTGTCCGGGAGGGGCTAGTGCACGTAGCACAGGACCGGGCACTCTTCGGAAACCTGGGCGTCTACGAAAATCTCGTCATGGGCGCGTTCACGCAACCAAAGTCGAGGGTGAAGGAATCGCTCGAGAAGGTCTACGACCTCTTTCCGATCCTGAAAGAGCGCCGAAACCAGCGCGCGGACACCATGTCCGGAGGCCAGCAGCAAATGCTCGCGATCGGCCGGGCCATGATGGCGCGCCCGCAGTGCCTGACGCTCGACGAGCCGTCGATCGGCCTGGCGCCGAACCTCGTAGCCGAGGTGCTCGACGCGATTAAGCGCATCCGTGACACCGGCGTGACCGTCCTGATCGTCGAGCAGAACGCCGCACAGGCGCTGGCCATCTCCGACCGCGCCTATGTCATGGAGTCCGGGTCGATCGTGCTCGAGGGCACCGGTCAAGAACTTCATGACAGCCCCGAGGTCCGCAAGGCTTACCTCGGCATGTAAGCACAGATGCCCCGGGCCGTCGTCAACGAATCGGATGCCCGGGGCATCGTGTCTCCTACCCCTCTTCGGGACACCCGCCCCACCGAACTACCGACACTGAGAAGGTCAAATGCGCATCCTCTCTGTCACACCCATCTCCGTCAGCACCGAAGAATTGCACCGCCGTCAGGACCGATACAACCGACTGTGTCCACCAGGCATCAACATTAGGCTTATGAACCTCGGCGACGACGCCGACGCCCCTGTGGCCCTGCAGACTTCGGACGACGTCAGCTCCTCCGAAGAAGCACTGTTCGCACGCTTCGCGGCCGAGGACCCGACAGGCTTCGACGCATTTATGCCGGACTGTGTACTTGACCCCTGCGTCGATGTGGACGGTCGAGACCTTGCTCTGCCGGTCCTGGGACTGTTGAAGCTCAATGCACATCACTTCGCAGGACGCGGACTTTCTGTCGGGGCCATCGTCCGCAATGACGCCATTGGAGCAGAACTCGACCGTAAGTTCAGTTCCTACGGAACCGGTGACCTCGTCGGCGGCGCCCAGGTGCTGGGCCTCTCGGTCGAGGACATATCTGATGACACGAAGTGGGGCCATGCAGTCACCGAGCATCTCGGGCGCATGGACACTGACGTGGTGGTCAATGGCTGCTCCGCCGTTGAGGTGTCTCTCGACCGGTGCAGACCTCTGCTTGTAGACCCGACGGCTCTGGCCCTCGCCTTGCTGTCGCTGCCGACGACTCCTGAGGAGTCCTCGCGACGATGACTGAGGTAGACGTGGGACGCGACAACCAGGACGAGTTGCGACAGGCTGTCGACGTTCTCGGTTCCTTCGTCGCAGGCCTTCGCTGGGAGGGCCTTCCGCGCGAGGTACGGGAGCGCCTCCCAGTGATGCTCATCGACCTGCTCGGGGTGACGGTGGCCGGGCATAACACCCCGGAATTGCAAGCCATGACCCAGGCATGGGCCCCCGGACCTGGCCGTGCGCCCCTGATCGGCTCGTCAATTAGCACTGACCCGGACACGGCAGCCGTGCTGAACGGAGTCGCCGCCTGTTGCATGGAGCTCGACGAGGGCAATAAGCACGCCCAGGGACACCCGGCCGCCCACGTGGTGTTCGCAGCACTGGCCGCGGTCCAGCGCTCAACGCGCCCTGTGTCCGGCGAGGAGCTCCTTACAGCGGTCGCCGCCGGCTACGAGGTAGCCGCGCGCTTCGGGTCCTCTCTGTTTCGTGGTCCAGCGTGGCACACCCATGGGCATTGGGGCGCGGTAGGTGCAGCAGCGGCGGCGAGCCGTCTGCTTGGTGCGGACGCCGCGGAGATCTCCGCCGCGATCGACACGTCCGGGTCTCTCATGCTCGTGACCCCCTGGCAGCACGTCCTTCAGGGCGAGTTCGCTCGAAATCTGTGGATCGGTCACGCGAATCGAGCGGGCCTGGACGCAGCACGACTGGCATTGTCTGGTCTGGTGTCCAACAGTGGGAGCCTGGCCCATTCGCTCGGCTCCATCATCGGCGAGCTGTCCCCTTCGACCCTCGTAGACGGTATTAACGACGAGTGGCTACTTCCCCGCGGCTACAGCAAGCTCCATGCCTCATGCTCCTACACGCACGCAGCAGCCGACGTAATCCTTCACCTGATGGAGGAGCACTGCGTCAATCCCAAGGACCTGCAGGGCGTGGAGATCCGCATCCATTCGCTGGCCGCACCTTTGTTCGGGCGAAGGGTGAAGAACCGCCTCTCGGCGATGTTCTCACTCCCATTCGTTGCGGCCAACGCCGCCGTGAATCGCGAAATCTCACCGCAGAGCATGAACCCGGGGGCGGATGCCTTCGCCGCGGCGATCGCATTTATGGACCGGGTGTCCGTGGAAGTCGACCCTGCCCTGGACAAGTATCTCCCCCGGGAGCGGAGGGTCGTCGTGAAGCTACTACTCGAGGACGGCGAACTCAGCGGCACGCAGCCAAACCCTATCGGCGACTCAGACCACTTTCCCTTGGACGCGACTGCTGTCCTAGATAAGGTGGCACGCCTTATCGGCCCAGAGGGGGCCGCAGCCGTGGACAAGTTCGTTACTAACCTGCCCGGAGCATCCGACATGGCCGCAATTCTTACCCATGCTACCGAGACCCTGATAGTCCACGCGGACCGTTGAGCGGAACACTCGAGCGCGAAGGCGGCCAGCTCGCCAATATCACCACCTCTCCAAGATCGCTGCACGGACCACTGATTATCAGCAGTTTTCTGCCAAGCTCCCCTTGACCACCCACGCGCTGACTCTCTAAGCTGAGATCCAGGACACACAACTTGTGTTTCGCTCACCGGAACGGCGTGAGGGCAGCTGCCTCACACGATCCCTTGGAGAAGGAAAACCCGATGTTGGAACTCCACACCAGCGAACAGGCGGCGCCGCCCCTGCCCGCGGCGTGGCTTTACGTGCCGGCCAACCGCCCGGCCCTCTGGGCCAAGGCCCTCTCCTCTGCGGCAGGCGCACTGGTGATCGACCTCGAGGACGCTGTCCCCGCCCCGGAAAAGCCGCAGGCCAGAGCGAATCTCCGCCAGTGGCTCCTTGAGCGGGCTCAAGGACAGCCCGCCGAAGACGACCCGTCCATCTGGGTGCGCATCGACCCGACCTATCTGACCGCGGACCTCAAGACCGTCATGGATGGCACCGCCCCCCTATGCGACGGGGTAATGCTCGCCAAGACCGGTCTAGACACGATGGCTCAGCTAGAGGAACTCACCTGCGGCGCCCTGCCCGTCGTTTGCCTGATCGAGTCCGCCGCCGCCCTCCGAGACCTGGACGAGATCGCCCGGTTCGCCTCAATCGCCACCTTCGGCATCGGCGAGGTGGACCTCCTGGCAGATCTCCGCATCAGCCGCACCGCGACCACGACCGCGGCGATCGACGCTGTGCGACTGCGCATCGTGGCCTCCGCGGCCGCGGGCGGTCTCGCCGCACCGATCGCGCCGACATCCACCGACTTCAAGGACCTCGATACCTTCGCCACGACCACGGAGAAGATGCGAAACCTCGGCTTTCGCTCGCGCACGGCCATTCATCCGAAGCAGTGCCCCGTGATCAACGCGGTGTTCACCCCAGACGAGGAGCAGATCACCGCCGCACGCCGGATCGTGGAGCTATCCGACGCGGCGGCCGGCGGCGTCACCCTCGACGACTCCGGCCGCCTCATCGACGCTGCGGTCGTCCGCGAGTCGCGAGAGATCCTCCAGCGGGCGGGCACCGCCGACCCGCAGCACTCCCCCGACACCCCGAAGAGGAGCTACTGATGCTGCCCCTTGCAGATCTGAAGGTGATCGACGCCTCGTCCATCCTGGCTGGCCCGCTGTGCTGCCAAATCCTGGGCGATTACGGCGCTGAGGTCGTGAAGATCGAACACCCCGTCAAGGGCGACAGCATGCGCGGCCACGGCCACAGCAAGGACGGCGTGCCGCTGTGGTGGAAGGAGGTCTCGCGGAACAAGCGGACCCTGGCCCTGAACCTTGGCCAGCCCGAGGGCGCGGAGGTCTTCAAGCGCCTCGTTCAGGACGCGGACGTCGTCGTTGAGAACTTCCGCCCCGGCACCTTCGAGCGCTGGGGCATCGGCCCGGACGTGCTGCATGAGATTAACCCCGGACTCGTCATAATCCGAATGACCGGTTTCGGGCAGACCGGCCCCTACTCGAGCCGCGCCGGGTTC
Source organism: Micrococcus lylae NBRC 15355 (assembly GCF_001570885.1). Lineage (GTDB taxonomy): Bacteria > Actinomycetota > Actinomycetes > Actinomycetales > Micrococcaceae > Micrococcus > Micrococcus lylae. The sequence goes on from NZ_BCSN01000025.1 coordinate 32,218, forward strand.
GGGACCCTGGCGGAGGTCATGTCCGGGTTCGCCCACCTCACAGGTCCGGAGGACGGCCCGCCCACTCTCCCCGCGTTCGGCCTCGCCGACTCGATCGCCGGCATCGCGGCCTCCTCCGCAGCCCTGACAGCCCTACGCCACCGGGACCGCACCGGAGAGGGCCAGGTCGTCGACATGTCGATCCTCGAGCCGATCATGACCGCCGTCGGCCCCGCCCCGACCGTGTATCAGCAGAAGGGCATCATCGGACAGCGCCACGGCAACCGCTCCACCTCGAACGCCCCGCGCAACACCTACCTGACGAAGGACAGCAAATGGGTGGCCATCTCCACCAGCGCTCAGTCCATCGCTGAGCGCGTGATGCGCCTGGTGGGCCACCCCGAGGTCATCGACGAACCCTGGTTCGCGAGCGGCCACGGCCGTGTGGAGCACGTGGACGAACTAGACGCCTACGTGGGCGACTGGATCGCCCAGCGCGACCGAGACGAGGTGCTGCGCCTGTTCACCGAGGCTGGCGCCGCGATTGCAGCGGTATACGACGCGAAGGACCTCGTCGAAGACGAACACGTGCGTGCGACCGAGATGCTGGTGGAAGTCGATGACGAGGACCTCGGCCCAGTGCTGCAACACAACGTGATGTGGCGGATGAGCAGATCGCCCGGAAGCATCCGGTTCACCGGCCGCGGCCTCGGCGAGGACACGGATGCCGTCCTCGGCGAGCTCGGCTACACGGACGAAGACATCACCATCCTGAAAGAAGACGGGATCATCAAATGACCAACCCCTTGCTCGAGGCCGTCGCCGGCGGTCTCCACACCGTGGACCTCGGCCGGCAGTTGCGCGTCGGCATGCCACAGTCCCCGAACCACCCACAGTTCTGGCACACCCTGCCGCGGCGGCACGGTGACATGGAGCGTGCCGACGGAGGCAGCGCCGCCAACGACATGATCACCACCGGCACCCACGTAGGCACCCACATCGACGCCCTGGCGCATGTCAGCCAGGATGGCAAGCTCTACGGCGGTGCCGACGCCGGCGCCTCTTGCCTTGGCGGCAAATACGTGGAGCACGGCGTGCACACGATCGAGCCGATGCTGCGCCGGGGCCTCCTCCTCGACATCCCGAGCTACAAGGGGCTACCCGATCTAGAGGGCGGCTACGAGATCACCATCGAGGACCTAAAGGGCTGCATCGAGGCCCAGAGCGTCGAGGTCCGCCCCGGTGATGTCGTACTGATCCGCTCCGGCTGGGGCAAGAAGTTCGACGAGGGTGCAGCTTACGTGGGCGGTCCGACCGGTGTGCCCGGCATCAGCGAGGCCGGCGCCCAGTACCTTGCCTCCCTGGACGTCCACGCCCTCGGCGCGGATACCATCGCCTTCGAGATGCTGCCGGCCGGAGGCGGCCACGCCCAACTGCCGGCGCACCGCGTGTTGCTGGTCGAGTCCGGCATCTATATCATCGAGGCCCTGGACCTCGAGGGGCTGGCCGAGCAAGCCATCCATGAGTTCTTCTTCGTGCTGGTGCCACTGAACATTTTCGGCGCCACAGGCTCCCCGGTCCGCCCTCTGGCGGTGGTGCCGGCATGAGCGACAACACCGTGAACGAGACCCCGTTCGCCGTTCAGATCGGCGCCTGGGCAGAGTCGGTCCGTTTCGAGGACCTGAGCCCGGAGCTGGTCGAGAACATCCGGGCCCGCGTGCTGGACATCTTGGGCATCGCCGCTGCGGCGGCACCGCTCGACACCAGCCGGGCCGCACGCCGGTTCGCCGCCGCACAGGGCGGTGTCGCCCAAGCCAGCGCAGTGGGTGTCGCCGAGCCGCTGCCTGCAGCCCAGGCCGCCTTTGTGAACGGCGTGCTCGCCCACTCGCTGGACTACGACGACACCCACCTGCCCTCTGTACTTCACCCGTCGGCGAGTGTCATTCCAGCGATCCTCGCCGCGGCCCAGGCGAAGGGGGCCAGCGGCCAGGACGTCATCCGCGGCATCGCCATCGGCCTCGAGATCGCCGTCCGCCTGGGCATGGCCGGTTACGACACAGAGTCGCAGAACTCCGTTTTCTTCGAGCACGGCCAGCACGCCACCTCCATCTGCGGCGCCATGGGCTCCGCAGCTGGTATCGCGGCCCTGGACGGCACGGCAGAGAGCGTGACCCACGCCCTCGGCATTACCGCTTCGATGGCCGCCGGCATCATCGAGGCGAATCGCACCGGCGGTACGGTCAAGCGCATCCATTGCGGCTGGGCGGCTCATTCTGCCGTGACCGCGGTTGAGCTCGTGAAGCACGGGCTTACCGGACCGCCGACTGTGCTGGAGGGCCGGTTCGGTTTCTTCCAGGCATGGCTGCACGGGAAGTTTGCGCCGCAAGAAATCACGAACGGGCTCGGAGAGCGCTGGTCTATCCAGGACATCTTCTTCAAGCCGTACCCTGCGAACCACTTCACTCACGCCGCCGTAGACGCGGCGGCCGCGATGCGCCGCGCCGGTATCACCCCTGACGACATCGAGTCACTGGTGCTGGGCGTCCCTGCCCCAAACCTACGGACCATCGGCGAGCCGATCCAGGTCAAGCGCACGCCGGAGACCGCCTACATGGCGCAGTTCTCCGGCCCATATGCGGTGGCGGCTGGCCTGCTCGGCGGCGGCGGCCTCGAGGTCGGACTCGACGACTACACCGACGAGCTCGCGCAGGATCCGGAGCGCCGGGCGATCATGGCGAAGGTCGACGTCGTTCCCGACGACGAGTGCACCGCTATTTTCCCGATGCAATTCCCCGCTGTGCTGACCGCGCATCTCAAGGATGGCCGCACACTTACCGAAAAGGTGCTCGCCAATCGCGGTGGCAACAAGAACCCGCTCAGCTTCGAAGAGCTGACGAAGAAGTTCCGGGACAACGCCCAACGAACGATGTCCCCGGACGCTATGGCCGCACTGGAGGACAGTTGCCGCACCCTGGGTACCGACGCCGATACCGGCGTCGGCACCCTCTTCGCCCACCTCACCTCCGTCGACCTCGACGCATAACCAGGATCAAGGAGATCAGGACCATGTCGAACTATGACCTGCTCATCAAGAACGTAAAGGTCGTCCGCCCCGGCCAGGAGGCCCCGGAGGACCTGGACGTCGCCGTCAAGGACGGCAAGTTCGCGGCGTTCGAGCCCGCGATCGACGCCTCCGAGGCGGACGAGGTCCTCGACGGCGGCGGAAAGCACCTGTTCCCGGGTGTAGTGGACGTCCACCAGCACTGGGGTATCTACAACCCGCTCGATGAAGACACGGCCACCGAGTCCAAGGCAAGTGCCCAGGGCGGCGTGACCTCGGGCATCACCTATGTCCGCACCGGCGCCTACTACCTGAACAAGACCGGCCCCTACAAGGAAATCTTCCCCGAGGTGCTGGCCGCCGCAGAGGGCAAGTCCTACATGGACTACGGCTTCCACGTGGCGCCGATCCTCAAGAGCCACATCGACGAGATCCCGGACCTGCTCGACATGGGCGTCCCCTCGTTCAAGATCTTCATGTTCTACGGGATCCACGGTCTGCACGGCCGCTCCAGCGACCAGTCAAAGTTCCTGATGATCCCGGAGGACGAGTCCTATGACTACGCCCATTTCGAGTTCATCATGCGCGGCATCGAGAAGGCCCGACAGGACCCGCGCTACGCGGACATCAAGGACCAGATCTCGCTGTCCCTGCACTGCGAGACTGCCGAGATCATGCGTGCATACACGAAGCTGGTCGAGGAAGAGGGCAAGCTGACCGGCCTGGAGGCCTACTCGGCGTCCCGTCCGCCGCATTCTGAGGGCCTGGCCATCACCATCGCCTCGTACCTGGCTCACGAAACGGAGCTGCCGAATATCAACCTCCTGCACCTGACCAGCCGCAAGGCGATCGAGGCGGCGATGCTGATGCAGAAGACGTTCCCGCACATCAATTTCCGCCGTGAGGTCACCGTGGGCCACCTGCTCGCCGACTGCCACTCCGCGAACCTGGGCGGCAAGGTGAACCCGCCGCTGCGTCCGCGCGAGGACGTCGAGGCCCTGTGGGAACACCTGCTGGCCGGCAACTTCTCGTGGGTCACCTCCGATCACGCCTGCTGTAAGGACGAGGCGAAGTTCGGCGAGCCGCGTGAGGACGTGTTCGTGGCGAAGTCGGGCTTCGGCGGCACCGAGTACCTGCTGCCCGGCATGATCTCCGAGGGACGCAAGCGCGGCCTGTCCTACAACCGCATCGCGGAGCTGGTGTCCAAGGCGCCGGCCGAGCGCTACGGCCTGAACGCCAAGGGCGATCTCGCCGTGGGCCTGGACGCCGACTTCTGCCTGGTCGACGACCAGGTGTCCTACGAGGTGCACGCCGAGGACTCCCTGTCCACGCAGGAGTACACCCCGTTCGAGGGCTTCGAGCTCACGGCCAAGGTCACCGACACCTTCCTGCGCGGCGGTGCGATCTACAGGGACGGCGAGGTGCTGGGCGAGCCCCGCGGCCAGTACCTCAACCGCACCGGCCTCTGACCGGTCCCGCGGCCCTTCGAGGCCGCACCGGCGTCGGCGACGGGAGCCCCGAGCGGGTTCCCGCCGCCGACGCACCGGCCCCGATCTTCCACGAAGGAGAAGCATGAAGTTCCTGGTCCTGGTGAAGCACGTCCCCTCGACGGACGAGCCGCGGCACCTGAGCGGCGAGACCGGGCTGCTGGACCGCGACTCGATCGACTTCGTCGCCGAGGAGCTCACCGAGCGCGCCCTCGAGGCCGCCGTCCAGGCGAAGGGTGAGGACGCCTCCGCTGAGATCGTCGTCCTCACCGTGGCCCCGGAGGCGGCGGAGAAAACGATGCGGCACATGCTGGCATTGGGCGCCGACCGCGCCGTGCACGTGTGCGACGAGTCGCTGGCGGGGTCCGACATGCTCCAGACCGCCCGGGTGATCGCGGCGGCCGTGGAGAAGGAGTCCCCGGACGTGGTGCTCGGAGGCACCTGGTCCACGGACGGCCGCGGCGGAATGGTGCCGGCGATGGTGGCGGAGCTGCTGGGCCTGCCCGTCTTGCCGGACCTGGACTCCCTGACCGTGGCAGACGGCACCGCATCGGGCACGTGCCGCACCGGCGAGCAGGACCTGACGTTGGAGGCACCGCTGCCCGTCGTCGTCTTCGTCACCGAGCGGGTGGCCGAGCCCCGCTTCCCGAACTTCAAGGGGATCATGGCGGCCAAGAAGAAGCCACTCGAGCGGCTGTCCACGGAAGACCTCGGACTCAAGGCGGGCCCCGCGCACGCTCCCGTCCGCTCCGTGATGGTCTCCGCGTCCGAGGCCCCCGCGAAGGAGGCCGGCACCGTGATCGTGGACGACGGCCAGGCCGCCGCGAAGATCGTCGAGTTCATCGAGGCCCGGCGTCACGCCTGAGCCAGACCCCGCCCCACCGGACTCGAGTCCGGGACCCTGCAGAGGAGACTTCCATGACCACCGTCCTCGTCCTCATCGAGACTGGCCCCGAGGGCACCGCCTCCCCCTCCGCTGCGGCACTGCTGGGCGCCGCGGACTCCGTCGGCGAGGCCGTCGCCGTGGCGGTGGCCCCTCCGGGCTCCGCCGAGGGGCTGCAGGCGGAGCTGGGCCGGCTGGGTGCGTCCCGGGTGCTGGTGGCGGAGGCCCCCGTCGAGGGTCGACCGCTCGGCTCCTGTGAGCTAGCGGCGCTCGTGGCGGGCATCGCGGCACACCGTCCGCTGGCCGTCGTCGTGGACCACTCCGTGGTGGGCCGGCTCGTCGCCGCCCGGCTGGCGGCGCGCACGGGGGCGTCCGTCTCGGTGGACGCGGTGGACCTGTCCTTCGAGGCCGGGGAGGTCATCGCCCACCACTCGGTGTTCGGCGGCACCTACGTGACCGAGTCGACCGTGGAAGGCGGGCTGATGATCGTGTCGCTGCGCTCCGGCGCGGTGGGTGCACGCGCGGAGGCGAAGGACGCCGAGCTGACCACCCACGACCTCGCAGGCGACGTGCCGGCAGGCGCGACCGTCACCGAGGCGCGCCAGGCGGCGACGGGCGGAGACCGCCCGGACCTGGCCTCCGCCTCCGTGGTGGTCTCCGGCGGCCGCGGCCTGGGTTCGAAGGAGAACTTCGCCCTGGTGGAACGCCTGGCGGATCAGCTCGGCGGCGCGGTGGGCGCCTCGCGCGCGGCGGTGGACGCCGGCTACGCCCCGCAGAACCTGCAGGTGGGCCAGACGGGGGTGGCGGTCTCCCCGGACCTGTACATCGCGCTCGGGATCTCCGGCGCGATCCAGCACCGGGCGGGCATGCAGACCGCGAAGACGATCATCGCGATCGACAAGGACGAGGAGGCTCCGATCTTCGAGATCGCAGACCTCGGCGTGGTCGGCGACCTGTTCAGCATCGTGCCCGCCGTGATCGAGCAGCTGGAGGAGCGCGGCTGACCGCGGCCTCGGCCGACTGAGCACCCCGCGCAACCGACGAGTCCTCCAAGGAGTCCCCATGAGCCCCTACGCAGCATCGGGCCCGGCCCGCCGCCGCATGTCCGGCCTGCCGCCATTGCCGACCGCGGAAGTGGACACGGGCAGGTTCTCCTCCCCCGCTCTCGCCCACCTGGGGGTGCGCGGCGAGGAGGCGTCCGGCGGTTCTGCGACGGAACCGAGCACTGTACCGGCGGGGACACCGACCCCGGCCGGCCCCACGGAGGGCGCGGACGTCCACCGGTGCTGGGCACCCGCAGAGGGACGACGACGGATGGCCGGCCTGCCTCCGCTGCCCACGGTGGAACGGCCCGGATCCGGGACCTCCGAGGGCGCCACCGCGCTGGACCCGGCGCCTGCCGCGGCAGCGTCGGCGAACGGCCGAGGCGCCGCGACGGGCTCGCCACTGAGCGCCGTTCACACCGCGTGGTCGGAGCAGCCGGAGCGGCGTCGCATGGGCGGGGCCTCCACCTGCGCGCTAACCGACGAGGCCTCGGCGGCCCGGGCTGTGGCCCTCGAGGCTCCTGCCCCCGAACCCGCCGCCGGATCCTTTGCCCCCGCGGCGGCGGCCGAGGAAGCGCCAGCCGCACCGGCCGCGACGGCATCGGAGACCGCGGCTGGCACCGGGCAGCGTCGCCTCGGAACGCCGGCTCCCGCCCCCTCGCGGGTCGAGAAGGACGCAACCGGGCCGTCGTCGTCCACCCGCGAAGGCTCTCCGGAGGACCGCGAGTCCCCCGCCCCGGGAGCAGGCGGCCGCTGGCGCAAGCCGCTGATGGCGGTGGGCGGCGTGGTGCTGCTGGGCCTGATCCTCGTCCTGGCGGCGCGCGGGCTGCGCAGCCTGGACGGCGTGCAGGAGTTCATCCGCACCTATGACGGGCATTCGACCCAGCCGGAGTCCGCCCCCGTGGGCATGCCGTGGTGGCTGGGCTGGCAGCACTTCTTCAACATGTTCCTCATGGTGCTCGTGGTGCGTACGGGCCTGCAGATCCGTCATGAGCAGCGGCCTCCCGGCTACTGGAAGCCGAAGCAGGGTTCGTTCTTCTCGCCGGGCTCGCACCCGCCGAAGAAGATCTCGCTCACGCAGTGGCTGCATCAGAGCCTGGACGTGCTGTGGGTGCTCAACGGCCTGGTGTTCTTCGTGCTCCTGTTCGCCACGGGGCACTGGATGCGGATCGTCCCCACGAGCTGGGACGTGTTCCCGAACATGCTCTCGGCGGGCCTGCAGTATCTTTCCCTGGACTGGCCTGCCGAGAACGGCTGGGTGCACTACAACGCCCTGCAGGTCACGGCGTACTTCCTGACCGTGTTCGTGGCCGCGCCGATCGCGGTGGCGACGGGTCTGCGGATGTCCACGTGGTGGCCGACGGGCAACGAGCGGCTGTCGAAGGCGTTCCCGGTGGAGACGGCGCGCGCGCTGCACATGCCGACCATGCTGTACTTCGTGCTGTTCACCGTGGTGCACGTGGCACTGGTGTTCCTGACGGGTGCCCTGACGAATCTCAACCACATGTACACGAGTCGGCCCGAGGCCGGCGACGCATGGGGCTTGCTCGTGTTCCTGGCGTCGCTCGCGGTGATCGCGGCCGGCTGGTTCCTCACGAAGCCGCTGTTCGTGCGCCCGGTGGCCGAGCGGCTGGGTCAGGTCACGAAGAACTGAACTAGACGGCCAACAACGACCCCATACAGCCCCATCAGTACACGTATTGCACGCCATCAGCAGGTTGCCAACTGCAACGACCGGAAGGGTGCAGTGCCTCCACTATTCAGAGGAATCGGGC
>NZ_BCSN01000026.1 GCF_001570885.1 Micrococcus lylae NBRC 15355
CCTAGGATGGGCTCATGCCCTCCGCCTCCCACCGGAACGCCCTGCCGGACGCCGTCCTCTGGGACATGGACGGCACCCTCGTGGACACCGAGCCGCTGTGGAACGGCGTGCAGCGGCGCCTCGTCGCCGCGCACGGCGGCACCTGGACCGACGAGCTGGCCGCCTCGCTCGTCGGCCAGGCCCTGGACGTCGGCGCCCGCCGACTGCAGGCCGCCGGCCTCGACCTGCCGGAGGAGGAGATCATCGCGGTGACCATGGAGGAGGTCGCTCGCGGCGTTGCGGCGGACACCCCCTGGCGCCCCGGTGCCCGTCAGCTGCTCGTCGAGCTCGGCGAAGCCGGTGTCCCCTGCGCCCTGGTGACCATGTCCCATGCCCCGTTGGCACAGACCCTGCTGGACGTCGCCCCCGCCGGGGTGCTGGAGCTGTCCGTCACCGGCGACGAGGTCTCCCGCGGCAAGCCCGACCCCGAGGCCTACACCCTCGCCCTGTCCCGTCTGCGGGCGCGCCACCGGGACCTCGACCCTGCCCGCTGCGTGGCGGTGGAGGACTCGCCGGTGGGCGTCCGCGCCGCCATGGCCGCCGGTCTGACCACCGTCGGCGTGCCCAGCGTGCTGCCCCTGGATCCGGACGCGGCCACCGTCCGGTGGGACACCCTGGCGGGCCGCACGGTCGCCGATCTCGCCGCCGTCCTGCCGGGCGCCGCCGCCGGATCCGCGGCGGATTCCTCGTGACCGGTACCTCCGCGGGCCTGCGCCTGGGCAGCCTGGGCGGAGCCCCCATCGTCGTCGGCTGGGCGTGGCTGCTCATCGGCGCCGCCGTGCTGGTGATCTTCGGGCCCTCCCTGCAGCGGGCGGACCCGTCGCTGGGCTGGGCCGCCTACGCCGTCGCCGGCGGCTATGTGCTCGTCCTGGCCGTCTCCGTGCTGATCCACGAGCTCGCGCACGCCGCCGTCGGTGCCGCCCACGGCTCCCGGCCGGAGGCGATCGAACTGTCCGGCTGGGGCGGGCACACCCAGTTCGTCCGCGCCGTGGACCGGCCGCTCGGCTCCGTGCTCACCGCACTGGCGGGCCCCGCGGCCAACCTCGTGCTCGCCGGCCTCGCCCACGCCGCCGGCACCCTCGCGGCCCCGGGCACCGTCACGGCGCTGCTGCTGTCGATGGCGGCCACCGCGAACCTGTTGCTGGCCGCCTTCAACGTCCTGCCCGGCCTGCCGCTGGACGGCGGCCGCATGATCGAGTCGGCGGTCTGGGCCGCCACCGGCTCCCGGCCCCGCGGCACCGTGGCCGCCGGCTGGGCCGGTCGTGTCCTCGCCACCGGCCTGGTCCTCGGCGGGATCGCCGTCCCGCTGCTGACGGACGCCCGCCCCGGCCTCGGTGTCGTGGCCCTCACGGTCCTGGTGGGCGTGAGCCTGTACCGTGGCGCGGACGCAGCGATCGCCTCCGCACGCTGGCAGGACCGCGCCGCCCGCATCACCGTCGGGGACCTGATGCTCCCGGCCGTCCTCCTCGCCCCGGACGCCACCGTGGCGGACGCCGAGGCCGCGCTGCGGACCGGGGGCACCGCCGTCGTGCTGGAGCCGGCGGTCGGCGAGGGCACGACGACGGCCGCACCGGCCGTCGTCGACGTCCAGGCCGTGCGGCGCGTGCCGCAGGCACGGCGGGCACTGACCCCCGCCACGGCGGTCGCCGCCGCCCTCCCGGCCTCCGCGGTGCTCCGTCTGGGCACCGATCCGGAGTCCGGACCCGACTTGATCGACCGTCTCGCCGCCACGGACACTGCGGTGTGGGCGGTCGTCCGCCCCGACGGCCGTGTGCTGGGCATCCTTCCGCGCGCCGCCGTCCTGAACGCCCTCGAGCACAGCCCGCCGAGGCACCGAAGGAGAACACCGAAGTGACCGAGCAGACCCCCACGCCCGCACCCACCGGCGTGAGCGCCCGCCGCGGGCCCCTGCGCGCCGGACAGCGGGTGCAGATCAAGGACGCCAAGGGCCGGCTGAACACGATCACCCTCATCCCGGGAGGGCAGTTCCACAGCTACCAGGGCGTGCTGCGGCACGACGACCTGATCGGCGGTCCGGAGGGCGTGGTGGTGCAGAACAGCTCGGGCCACGACTACCAGGTGCTCCGCCCCCTGCTGAACGACTTCGTGCTCTCCATGCCGCGCGGGGCCACGGTGGTGTACCCCAAGGACGCCGGGCAGATCGTGCAGCAGGCGGACATCTTCCCGGGCGCGGTGGTGGTGGAGGCCGGGGTCGGCTCCGGTGCCCTGTCCATGTCCCTGCTGCGTGCGATCGGCGACGCAGGCCGGCTGCACTCCTACGAGCGCCGCGAGGACTTCGCCGAGATCGCCCGTGCCAACGTGGAGTCCTTCTTCGGTGCCGCGCACCCGGCCTGGTCCATCCACGTCGGAGACGCCCAGGAGAAGATGCTCCAGGTGCACGAGCCGCACTCCGTGGACCGCGTGGTCCTGGACATGCTCGCCCCCTGGGAGTGCGTGGATGCCGTCGCCACCGTCCTGGCCCCCGGCGGCGTGTGGCTCACCTACGTGGCCACCGCCACCCAGCTCTCCCGCGTGGCCGAGGCGATCCGCGAGTCCGGGAAGTTCACCCAGATCGAGGCGAACGAGACTCTCGTGCGCGGCTGGCACCTGGACGGCTTGGCCGTGCGCCCGGACCACCGCATGGTGGCCCACACCGGGTTCCTGCTGACCGCCCGCCGCCTGGCTTCCGGGCAGGAGGCGCTGAGGATGAAGCGCCGCCTGAAGGTCTCCGAGTTCAAGGACGAGGACGTGGAGGCCTGGACTCCCTCGGACGAGTCCCGCTGGACGCCCCAGGCCCTCGGCGAGCGCGTGGTCACGGACAAGAAGGCCCGCAAGAACCTCAAGGAGGCCCGTCTCACCGCCCGCCGTGCCGCCGAGGCCGAGCAGGGTGTGGACGCGCACGGCAACCCTGCCTGAGCCCCCACCTCAGCCCACGAGGAGGACCGATGAGTCAGAACGACCCCACCACCGGCACCGCCGAGGAGCGCGCGGCCGAGCTCGGCCGCATGCTCGCCGACGCACAGGGCACCGCGGAGCGGCTGCGCCTGCAGCTGGAGTCCGCGCAGCGTCACGCCTCGAAGCAGTCTGAGCTGCGCCGTGCCGCCGAGGCCCAGCTGCAGACCGCGGGCCGCAACAACAGGCGCATGGTCGAGCTGCTCGAGGACACCCGTGAGGAGATCACCACCCTCAAGGACGCCCTTGAGGCCACCACGCGCCCGCCGTTCCTCTACGCCCTGCTGGAACAGGTCCACCTGCCCCGACAGCCGCGCGAGGGCGTGGAGTCCGCCGCGGTGGTGCGCGGGGGAGCGGACGTGGTGCTCAACGGCCGCCGCATGCGTGTGGCCGTCTCCCCGCTGCTGGACGCCACGAAGCTGGTGCCGGGCTCGGAGGTGCTGCTGGACGAGACCCAGTCCGTCGTGGGCATCGCCGATTCGGTGCGTGCGGGGCAGATCCTGCGCGTCAAGGAGGTCCTGGACTCCGGCGACCTGGTGGTGGCCGGCGCCGCGGACGAGGAGCGCGTGGTGCGTCGCAGCCCGGCCCTGGCGGAGGCGGACCTGCGCCACGGCGACGCCGTCACCGTGGACCCCCGCCAGGAGTGGGCCCTGCAGACCGTGGTGCTCTCCGAGGTGGAGGACGTCCTGCTGGAACAGACCCCGGACGTCTCCTTCGCGGACATCGGCGGTCTCGGCGCCCAGATCGAGCGCATCCGGGAGGCGGTGGAGGTCCCGTTCCTGCACCCCGGGCTCTACGCCGAGCACGGCCTGCGGGCGCCGAAGGGCATCATGCTCTACGGCCCGCCCGGCACCGGCAAGACCATGCTGGCCAAGGCCGTCGCCTCCTCGCTGTCCGCCCGCTCCACCGCGCAGCAGCCGGCCGTGTTCCTCAACATCAAGGGGCCGGAGCTGCTGAACAAGTATGTGGGCGAGACCGAGCGCCACATCCGCATCATCTTCGAGCGGGCCCGGGAGAAGGCCTCCGCGGGGGCGCCGGTGGTGGTGTTCTTCGACGAGATGGAGTCCCTGTTCCGCACCCGCGGCTCCGGCGTCTCCTCGGACGTGGAGACGACGATCGTGCCGCAGCTGCTCGCGGAGATCGACGGCGTCGAGTCCCTGGGGAACGTGATCGTCATCGGCGCCTCGAACCGTGAGGACATGATCGACCCGGCCGTGCTGCGTCCCGGCCGCCTGGACGTCAAGGTCCGCATCGACCGCCCGGACCGCACCGGCGCCGCCGAGATCATGGGCAAGCACCTCACCGCGGCCATCCCGCTGCACGACGAGGAGGTGGAGGACGCCGGCTCCGCCGAGCAGGCACGTGCCGACCTGATCGAGCGCACCATGGACGCCCTCTACGAGCGCAGCCCGCGCACGGCCCTGGCCGAGCTCACGGACGCCGCCGGCGGCACCGCCGTCCTCTACCTGGCGGACCTGGTCTCCGGCGCCGTGGTGGCGGACGTGGTGGACCGGGCAAAGCGCCACGCCGTCCGGGACCTGCTCGCCGCTGGCGAGGACCCCGCCGCCCGCGGGGTGCGCGCCGTGCACCTGCTGAAGGCTGTGGACGGCGTGCTGGCGGATCAGGCCGACCTGCTCGCCACCGTCTCCCCGGCAGAGTGGGCCCGCACCTCCGGCTGGCGCGGCCCGCACCTGACGGGCCTGACCATGCTGACCGGATCCTCCTCCGGCGGCGTCGCCCGGGAGGCGGGAGCATGAGCCCGGTGCAGCCGACGACCCCGGCGCCGTCCCGCGTGTTCCCGGCCTTCCGGGGCCAGCGCCCGCTGTTCCCGGACACCATGCCCTCCGGACTGGAGGAGCCGCCGAACGGCCGCGACGCCGCCGGCTGGGGTGTCCGGCGCGTCATGGGGACCGAGACCGAGTTCGGCATCCACGCCCCGGCCAACCCGCAGGCCCACCACACCGTGCTCTCCCTCGAGCTGGTGAACGCCTACGCGGACATGGCCACCCGAGCCGGCACGCCGGTGGCCGGCACCGAATGGGACTACTCGGCCGAGTCCCCGCTGGTGGACGCCCGCGGCTGGCGCATGCCCCGCTCGGCCGCCCATCCGTCCCAGCTCACCGACGAGGCCATCACGGGCCAGGACGGCGAGCCGATCCACCTGCTCGTGAACACCGTCCTGGCCAACGGTGCCCGCTGGTACGTGGACCACGCCCATCCCGAGTACTCCTCGCCGGAGACCACCACCCCCCGCGACGCCATGGTCTGGGACGCCGCCGGAGACCTGGTGGCCCAGGACGCGGCGGACCACATCGCCGCCGGCGAGGGCAGCCCCGAGGTGCGGATCTACAAGAACAACGTGGACGGCAAGGGCGCCTCCTACGGCGCGCACGAGAACTACCTCGTGGCCCGCGCCCTGGACTTCGACGAGCTCACCGCCGTCCTGCTGCCGTTCTTCACCGCCCGCCAGGTGCTCGTCGGTGCCGGCCGCGTGGGCATCGGCCCGGACGGGTCCACGCCCGGCTTCCAGCTGTCCCAGCGCGCCGACTACTTCGAGGAGCAGGTGGGGCTGGAGACCACCATCCACCGGCCCATCGTCAACACCCGCGACGAGCCGCACGCCGTCCACGACGCCTACCGGCGCCTGCACGTGATCATCGGCGACGCCACCCTGTCCCAGCACGCCACCTGGCTGCGGATGGGCATGACCGCCCTGGTGCTCGCCCTGGCCGAGGCCGGCACCGCCCCGCGCATCGAGCTCGAGGATCCGGTGGCCGCCCTCCAGACCATCAGCCGGGACCCGTCCCTGCAGGCGGCGGTGCCCGCCGCCGTGGTGCACGACGACGGCACCCGCCACCGTGCGTCGCTCACTGGCATCGACATCCTCCGGGCCTACCGCGATGCCGCCGAGGCCCACTGTGCCGCCCACGGCGTGGATGACGCGGCCACCGCCGAGGTGCTCGCGGCCTGGCGGCAGGACCTCGACGACGCCGCCGCGGATCCCCTGTCCCTGGCCGACCGGGCCGACTGGGCCGCCAAGCTGCGCCTGCTCGAGGGCATGCGCGCCCGCACAGGCTCGGACTGGTCCGACCCCCGCCTGGGCATGCTCGACCTGCAGTACACGGACCTGGCCCCCTCCCGCTCCCTGCACCGGCGGCTGGTCACAGCCGGCCATCTGCGGGTGCTGGCGGACGAGGACGAGGTGCGGGCCGCCGTCGGGACTGCGCCGACGACCACCCGTGCCTGGCTCCGCGGCGGCCTGGTCTCCCGGCATGCGCGCCAGGTGGTGGGCGCCGCCTGGGACAACGTGCTGCTGCGCCCCCAGGAGGGCGACCGCCTGCACCGGGTGCCGCTGGTCGAGCCGCTGCGGGGCCGGGCCGCCGACCTGCCCGGATGGTGGGGCGAGGACGGCCGCACCCCCGACGCGGCCGAGCTGATGCGCACGCTCACGGCCCTGACGGGCGCGTTCTGAGCGCGTAGGCTCGGACCAGACCCTCACCCCACGCCAGAGGAGGACCCCATGGCCCAGGAGCGCATCCATCACCAGAAGCAGGGCGGCGGCGACGGCGGCGAGGACGCCGGCCTGCAGCAGCAGGCCCAGCAGTCCTCCACCGCGCCCAGTGCCGACCTGGACGGGCTGCTGGACGAGATCGACACCGTCCTCGAGGCCAACGCCGAGGAGTTCGTCAAGGGCTTCGTGCAGAAGGGCGGCCAGTGAACGACCGCCGCATCTTCGGGCTCGAGACCGAGTACGGGGTGCAGCACTGGCACCCTGAGGGACGTCGCCTGAGTCCCGAGGAGGTCGCCCGGTACCTCTTCCGCCCCGTCGTGGAGTGGGGCCGCTCCTCCAACGTGTTCGTGGAGAACGGCTCACGCCTCTACCTCGACGTGGGCTCACACCCCGAGTACGCCACCGCCGAGTGCTCCACGATCGACGAGCTGCTCGCCTCGGACGCCGCCGGCGACGAGATCATGCGGGAGCTGATCGCCCAGGCCGAGGAGCGCATGCACGCCGACGGCATCGAGGGCTCGGTGTACCTCTACCGGAACAACGCCGACTCGGCCGGCAGCTCCTACGGCTCCCACGAGAACTACCTGTTGCGCCGCCGCAGTGAGTACCGGCGCCTCACCGAGGCGCTCGTGCCGTTCCTCGTGTCCCGGCAGATCCTCGTCGGCGCCGGCCGCGTGGTGCCCGCCGGCGTGTGGCCGGAGGGCCAGGGGCAGGCCCACTACGCCTTCTCGCAGCGTGCCGACTTCGTGCAGGAGGGCGTGTCCTCCTCCACCACCCGGTCCCGGCCGATCATCAACACCCGCGACGAGCCCCACGCCGACGCCTCCCGCTACCGCCGGCTGCACGTGATCGTGGGCGACTCGAACCTCTCCGAGCACACCCACCTGCTGCGCTTCGGCGCCACTGACCTGATGCTCCGCATGATCGAGTCCGGCTGGCCTCTCGGGGACAAGGAGATGCCCCATCCGACCCTCGCGATCCGCCGGGCCAGCCACGACCTCACCGGCACCGCCCCGCTTCAGCTGCGCGACGGGGCCGCCTCGGCACTCGAGCTCCAGGAGCACTACCTCGAGCGCGCCCACGCGTTCGTCGAGCGTCACGGGGCCCACCACGACCGCGTCGATCAGGTCCTGGACCTCTGGGAGGAGGTCCTGGAGGCCGTCCGCTCCCAGGACACCAGCGGCATCGACACCCGGATCGACTGGGCCATCAAGCTCCGCCTCCTCGAGGACTACCGCGCCCGCCACGGGCTCGACTGGTCCTCGCCCCGGCTGGCGCAGCTCGACCTGGCGTTCCACGACCTCGCCCGGGGCCGCGGCCTGTTCCAGGTGCTGCTCGAGCGCGGCCGCGTGGACCGCGTGATCGACCCTGCCGCGGCCCGGCGTGCCCGCACCGAGCCCCCGTCCGGCACCCGCGCCGCCGTGCGTGCCGCGTTCATCCGCCGGGCCCGCGAGCGTCAGCTCGCGTACGCCGTGGACTGGACCACGATGAAGCTCAACGAACACCCCCTGCACGTCATCTCCATGAAGGACCCCTTCGACACGTCCACCACGGCCGTGGAGAGGCTGTTCGACGGCGTGGTGGATCCAGCCTGAGTCCAGACTCCGTGGGTATGTTGGAGTCCATGACTTCCATCATTCCGCTGGGCCGCTCCCGCAGGCCCCTGACCGCCCTGTCCATGTCCCTGGCGGCGCTGCTGCTGGCCACCGCCTGTGCCGGCGAGGACGCACCCGCCGAGGGCGACTCGCCGTCCGGCGCCGAGGCCTCGGCCGCCGGCCCCGCCGAGAGCGGCGACGGCGGCGAGAAGGACGCCGAGGGCGACGACGAGGACTACACGCGGGCCGAGGCCGGCACCGGCGTGGGCCAGACCGACAAGCTCGAGGCTGTGTCCCTGTCCGCCGCGGACGGCGAGGAGCCGGTGGTGCAGGCCGACACCCCGATCAAGGCCGACGAGGTCTCCACCCGCGTGCTGAAGACCTCCGATCGCGAGCCGGCGAAGGACGGCGACCTCGTCACCGTCTCCACCGTGGCCGTGAACCCGGAGGACGGAGAGGTCATGGGGGAGAACTTCTCCACCGGTCCCGAGGTCGTCATGCTCAACCAGCGCCTGAAGGATGCCAACCAGGAGCTGTACCGGAT
Organism: Micrococcus lylae NBRC 15355; assembly: GCF_001570885.1. Lineage (GTDB taxonomy): Bacteria > Actinomycetota > Actinomycetes > Actinomycetales > Micrococcaceae > Micrococcus > Micrococcus lylae. The sequence continues at coordinate 8,642 of NZ_BCSN01000026.1, forward strand.
GCTGCGCACCAGCGCCCCGGGCGCGGAGGTCGCGTACTACATCCCCGAACAGAAGGCCGAGAAGGGTGAGGACGGCCAGCCGCAGGGCCAGGACATGCCCGCCGCGCTCTACGTCTTCCGCGTGAACGACATCCTGCCGACCGAGGCGCAGGGCGAGGAGGTCACCGACCTCGACGACTCCCTCCCGAAGGTCACCGTGGACAAGGAGTCCGGCCACCCGAAGATCCAGAAGCCCTCCGGCGACGCCCCGAAGGACCTCAAGGTGCAGCCCCTCATCCAGGGCGAGGGCGAGGAGGTCGGCGAGCACGACCAGGTCACCGTCCAGTACACCGGCGTCACCTGGTCCGAGGGCAAGACCTTCGACAGCTCCTGGGAAAAGGGCGGCGATCCGGCCACCTTCTCGCTCGACGGTGTCATCGAGGGCTGGAAGGAGGGCCTGGCCGGACAGAAGGTCGGCTCTCGCGTGCTGGTCTCCGTGCCGTCCGAGAAGGCCTACGGCGAGGCCGGCAGTCCGCCGAACATCGGCAAGAACGAGGACCTGCTGTTCGTCGTGGACATCCTGCACACCCAGGCTCCGGCCCAGCCCCAGCAGGACGACTCCGAGGACTCGGACCGCTGACACCCGTCACCTGAGAAGAGGAACACCCCCATGTCATTCGGACAGCGCAACTACGACCGCACGAAGCCCGAGGTGGACTTCCCGGGCGACACCCCGCCCACCGAGCTCGTCGTCGAAGACCTCATCGCCGGCTCGGGCAAGGCCGTCGAGGCCGGGTCCCGCGTCCAGGTCCACTACGTGGGCGTGGCCTGGTCCACCGGTGAGGAGTTCGACGCCTCCTGGAACCGCGGCACCCCCCTGCCGCTGACCGTCGGCGTCGGCCAGGTCATCGCCGGCTGGGACCAGGGGCTGCTCGGCATGAAGGTCGGCGGCCGCCGCCGTCTCGAGATCCCGCCGCACCTGGGCTACGGCGCCCGCGGTGCCGGCTCGGCCATCGGTCCGAACGAGACGCTGATCTTCGTCTGCGATCTCGTCTCGGTCGACTGACGACCGGCGCAGAGCACGTTCGATGACCTCCACCCCCGGAGAGCGTGAACGACGCACCAGCGAGCGCGTGATCGCGCTGCTGATGCTGCTGATCCACACGCGGCACGGCTACACCACCGCGCAGATCCGCCGCCACGTCGAGGGGTATGCGGAACTCGGCGACGAGGCCTTCGAGAAGGCCTTCCAACGCGACCGCGCACTGCTGGAGGACATCGGTGTGCCCCTGTCCCTCGAGCAGCCGGAGGATGCCGACGCCCGCCACGTGGTGGACGCCTCGGCCCTGCTGCTGCCCGAGATCGACTTCAGCGGGGCCGAGCGCCGCGCCCTGCTCCACGCCCGCGAGGTGTGGAGCGAGACCCGGCTGCAGACCGAGGTGATGCGGGCCGTCGGACTGCTCGTGGACCCCGGGTCCGCCGGCGAGGCCGACGACGGTCTCGGCCTGCCCCGCGTGGTGCAGCGTCTCACCCCGAACCTCGAGGTGTTCCTGGACGCCGCCGTGGAGCAGCAGGTGCTCGCCTTCGGCTACCGCACTGCCGCCGGGGCCGTTTCGCCGCAGGACCGACCGCGCCGCGTCCGCATCTGGTCCGCCCTCGAGATCGGCGGCGCCTGGTACGCCGCCGGATGGGACCTCGACCGCCAGGGCGAGCGCCTGTTCCGCGTCTCCCGCGTCATCGGCCGGCCCGAGGAGCTGCCCGGCACCGGGTCCGACGCCCCGGCCCGCCCCGCCGACTGGAACCCCGTCGAGATCCGCGACCGACTGCTCGGCCAGGGCGAGGGCCTGCGCGACCGCGTCCGGCTCTGGGTCGCCCCCGGACGCGGACACTCCGTGCGCCTGCGCGGCCAGGCCGTCACGCCCACCGCGCAGGACGGTGCCGCGCCCGGGGAGGGCTGGGAGCTGTGGGAGACCGACCGTCCCGCCCACGACGGCCTCGTCCAGCTGTGCGGCGGCCTCATGGGCGTCGTCCAGCCCTCGGCGGCCGATCCGGACGTGGTCGCCGAGGTGTTGGCCGCCTGGAGGCGCGTGGCCGAGGTCCACGACGGCGCCCCGCCGCCGCACCCGGAGCTCGCTAAACCACGCCAGTCCCGCTATCGCCAGGGACAGCGCGAGCGCGTCTCCCGTCTGCTCGACATCGTGGGCCTGGCCAACCGCGCCGGCGGCATCACGAAGGTCGAGCTCGCCGACCGCCTCGAGCTCAGCCCCAAGGCCCTCGACGCCGACCTGCGCGACCTCCAGTACTGCGGCCTGCCCGAGCGCCTCTTCCCGGGCTGGCTGTTCGACGTCGATGCCGAGTCCGACGTGGTCGAGGTGCGCCAGGCCGTGGACCTGCCCGCGCCCATCCGCCTCTCCCTGCCCGAGGCACACCGCCTCTCCGCCGCCCTGGACACGGTGGCCCAGATGCCGCACGCGGACGACGAGGTCGCTCCCGCCGCCGTGACCGCGGCAGCACGGATCCGGCAGGTGCTCGCCGACGTCGGACACACCGGTGCCACCACATCGGTGAGGCCCTCCACCGGCGGGACGGACGACCCCGGCGACGCAGCCGCCGTCGTGCCCTCCGCCGCCGACGGCGGGGGAGCAGGGGGCCATGAGCCACCTGCGACGCCCGTGACCTCCTTCTGGGACGTGCACGCAGACCAGGACACCGTGCGTGTGCTCATGGATGCCGTCGCCCGCCACCGGGTGGTGCGCCTGCGCTACCACGCCCTGCACTCCGACCGGACGACGGAGCGGGAGGTCGAGCCCGTGCAGCTCGTCCAGTCCGGCGTGGTCCTCTACCTGCAGGGCCATTGCCGCACCGCCGGCGCCATGCGCACCTTCCGCGTCGAGCGGATCTCCGCTGTGGAGCCGACCGGAGAGATCGCGAAGGCGCGGCGCCGCCCCAAGAAGACGATGCTCACCCCGGTCGACACGACGCTGGAGGCGGTGCTCGCCTGGCATCACCGCATCCGGGACCTGGCGGACGACTATGCACCGCGCCTGGAGGCTCAGGACGCGGACGGGCGACGGCTGACCCGCCTGGGTCTGCTCTCCGAGGACGCGGCGATCGCCCTGGCCGGCATGCACGCCGGGGACGTCGAGGTCCTCGAGCCCGCCGAGCTGCGCCAGGCCGTCCGCGATCGCGCGCTGGCCGCGCTCCGGCGCCTCGAAACCGCTGTACGCTTGTGAACAGGACTTCCGACGAAAGGAACTCACCATGGTCGCTGGACTCCAGGGATGGCAGCTCGTCATCATCGTCCTCCTCGCCGTGCTGCTCTTCGCCGCGCCGAAGCTGCCGTCGATGGCCCGCAACCTCGGCCAGTCCATGCGCATCTTCTCCTCTGAGGTGAAGGAGATGCGCAAGGACGGCAAGGACAAGAAGGACGCTCAGCAGGAGGACCGCTCCGCCGGCACCGAGCCGGTGGAGGGTCGCATCGTCGACCGTGACGTCAACGACGTCCGTGAGGGTTCCCACCGCGCCGACGAGCGTTGATCGGCCCGGCCCAGCCCGTCTCGACCGCGAGAGCCGCGCATGAGCATGGACCACACTCCGCCTGAGGGCGCACCCGGCACGGGTGCGCCCTCGGGCGCGCCCGAACGCCCCGCGCAGGGCGCCCTCGCCCAGGACACTCCCGCCGTCTCCCGGGAGGAGGTCCGCGAAGCGGCCGCGACGCCCCCGGGCAAGCGCCGCAAGCGCGCCCGCCGGAAGGACAATCCCACCGGCGAGATGCCGCTGCGCGAACACCTCGCCGAGCTGCGCAACCGCATCATCAAGTCCGGCGTCGCGATCGCCCTGGGCACGGTGCTGGGATTCTTCCTGTACGAGCCGGTCATGGGTGCGCTCGCCCAGCCGCTCAAGGACGCCGAGCAGCGGGGCATCCTCGCCTCCCTGAACTTCGACTCGGTCGGACAGTCCTTCGACATCCTGCTGCAGGTCGGACTGTTCATCGGCGTGGTCGTGGCCAGCCCCGTCTGGCTCTACCAGATCTGGGCGTTCATCATGCCGGGCCTGAAGGCCCAGGAGAAGAAGTACGCCATCGTGTTCCTCTCCGTCTCCATCCCGCTGTTCGTCGGCGGCGTGGTGATCGGCTACCTCGTGCTGCCGCAGGCCGTGCAGTTCTTCACCGCCCTGATCCCGGACGGCGGCACAAACTTCATTCCGGCGAACGTGTACATCCCGTTCCTGCTGCGCCTGTTCCTCGCCTTCGGCGCGGCGCTCGTGCTGCCCGTGCTCATGGTGGGCCTGAACATGATCGGCATGCTCCCGGCCCGCACCATCCTCAACCACTGGCGCATCACCGTGTTCCTCATCTCGCTCATCGCGGCCATCGCCGCCCCGGGCGGCGACGCGATCACGATGTTCTACCTGGCCGCTCCGCTGTTCACCCTGTTCGGCGTGGCCATCGTGCTCTGCGTCCTCAACGACAGGCGCCGCAACCGCAGGAGGGCCTCCACCGAGGCGGACATCGAGGCGGAGATCGCCGCCGGCCCGAAGCCGCTCAGCGAGCTCTGAGCCGGCGGGCCCAGGGGACTCCGCCGACAGCGGAGCCGCCTGGGCCGCGCACCTGCCCACCACTAGGCTGGCTCCATGGCCGACTCCCCGCATTCGCATCCGGTGCCCGACGACGAGCCGGTCCTCAGCCCCGCCGAGCGCTACGCCGCCGCCCGCCGGGCCCGGCACCATCCCGGCAGCCGTCTGTCCCAGTTCGCCGCGACCCTCGGGTTCCCCCTCGACCAGTTCCAGGTGCAGGCCTGCACCGAGGTGGAGGCCGGCCACGGCGTGCTCGTGGCGGCGCCCACCGGCTCCGGCAAGACCGTGGTCGGCGAGTTCGCCGTGCACCTGGCGCTGTCCCAGGGCCGCCGGGCGTTCTACACCACCCCGATCAAGGCCCTGAGCAACCAGAAGTTCTCCGATTTCGCCGCGATCCACGGCCCCGAGCGCGTCGGTCTGCTCACCGGAGACACCTCCGTCAACCCGGACGCGGACGTGGTGATCATGACCACCGAGGTCCTGCGCAACATGCTCTACGCGGACTCCGCCGCCCTCACCGGCCTGGCCTCCGTCGTCATGGACGAGGTCCACTACCTCGGCGACCGCTTCCGCGGTCCCGTGTGGGAGGAGGTCATCATCCACCTGCCCGAGCATGTGCAGCTGGTCTCCCTCTCCGCCACGGTCTCCAATGCGGAGGAGTTCGGCGCCTGGTTGGACACCGTCCGCGGCGCCACCTCCGTGATCGTCTCCGAGCACCGGCCCGTGCCGCTGTGGCAGCACGTCATGGCCGGTCCGCGCCTCTACGACCTCTTCGCCGAGGACGTCGCCTTCGAAGAGTCCGCCGAAGACGACGGCGCCACCGTGCTCAACCCCGAGCTGGCCCGCCTGGCCTCCCAGGCGCACCGCAACGCCGAGCGCTCCGACTGGGGGCGCCCCGGCCGCGGTCGCGGACGCGGCCCCGGAGGCAGGGGCAAGGGGAGAGGCCGTGGCCGTCAGGGCGGGAGGAGACGCACCGACCGCGACGACGGCCGCTCCGGCGGGCGCGGTGCGTCCGGCGGCGGACGTGGCCGGCGCTCCGGCGCCGCCGGCTGGGACGGCGACCGCGGCGTGCAGGGACGCATCGGCCCGCGCGAGCACCGCAACCACGGACTGCGCACCTCGCGCCCCGAGATGGTCCGCACCCTGGAGCGCGAGGGGCTGCTGCCCTCGATCACGTTCATCTTCTCCCGCGCCGGGTGCGACGGCGCCGTGGAGCAGTGCCTGGCCGCAGACCTGGACCTGACCACCCGGGCAGACAAGCGGCTCATCCTGGAGCGGACGGACGAGGTGGCACGCCTGCTCCCGCCGGAGGACCTCGAGGTCCTCGGCTTCTGGGGATGGCGGGACGGCTTGTCCCGTGGCTTCGCCGCCCACCACGCCGGCCTGTTGCCGCCCGTCAAGGAGGCGGTGGAGGACCTGTTCGCCGCAGGGGCGCTGAAGGTCGTCTTCGCCACGGAGACCCTCGCACTCGGCGTGAACATGCCGGCCCGGTCTGTGGTCCTGGAGAAGCTGGTCAAGTTCAACGGGGAATCCCATGTGGACGTCACCCCCGGGGAGTACACCCAGCTCACCGGACGTGCCGGCCGCCGCGGCATCGACGTGGAGGGCCACGCCGTGGTCCTGTGGCGTCCGGGCCTGGACCCGGCCGCCGTGGCCGGACTGGCGTCGAAGCGCACCTACCCGCTGAAGTCGGCCTTCCGGCCCACCTACAACATGTCCGTGAACCTGCTTGCACAGGTCGGTGCACGTCGGGCCCGGGGGATCCTCGAGTCCTCCTTCGCCCAGTTCCAGGCCGACCGCTCGGTGGTGGGCCTGGCCCGCCAGGTGCGGGACAAGGAGGCCTCACTGTCCACCTACGCAGATGCGATGGCGTGCGACCGCGGGGACATGGCCGCGTACATGCGGCTGCGCAAGGAGCTCGCCGCAGCGGAGAAGGCCGGCTCCCAGGGTCGCAGGCGTGCCCGCCTCGGCGCGCTCAAGGAGTCCCTGTCCGAGCTCGCGGTCGGTGATGTGATCGACCTGCGTGACGGCCGCGCCCTCGGGCGCTGCGTGGTGGTCTTCCCGGCCGGCAACCCGCAGAACCCCCGCGTCGGCGTCATCACGGACAAGGCACAGCTGCGCCGCATCGGCGTGGAGGACCTCGCCATGCCCGTGGAACCGATCGCCGGTGCGGACCTGCCCCGGCTTCTCCAGGTGAAGTCCCCGGCCCAGCGCAAGGACGTCGCCGCGAAGATGCGGGAGGCCGTGCGCACGCACCGCCCGCCCTCCGGCGGGCGCGACCGCTCCGGCTTCCGCCGCGTGGAGCCGGAGGAGTCCCCGCGGGTGGAGGAGCTGCGCCGCGAGCTGCAGGCACACCCGTGCCACGGGTGCCCGGACCGCGAGGACCATGCACGCTGGGCCGAGCGCTGGTGGGGCCTGCGCCGGGAGGTCACCCAGCTCCGCGACCGGATCTCCGGACGCACGAACACGCTCTCCGCCGCGTTCGACCGCATCGTCGGACTGCTGCAGGAGTACGGCTACGTCGGCTCGGATCCGGGAAACCCGCGGGAGGCCGTGGAGCCGGCCGGTCAGGCGCTGCGGCGCATCTACGGGGAGCGAGACCTGCTGACGTCGCTTCTCCTCCAGGATCCGTCCGTCGCCCGGCTCACCCCGGAGGACTGGGCGTGCCTGGCCGCCCTGCTGGTCTACCAGGGCCGGTCCGAGCCCCTGGCCGGCACCGTGGTCATGCCCAACGCGCGGCTCCAGGCCGTCCACGAGGCCACCGAGCGGCTCCAGGACCGGCTCCGCCGGGACGAGGCCGCCGCCCGACTCGAGCCCACGCCGGAGACCGACCCGGGGCTTGTGGCGCCGATGCACCGCTGGGTGCGCGGCAAGTCCCTCCGGGACACGTTGCACGGCTCGGACCTTGCCGCCGGCGACTTCGTGCGCTGGGCCCGCCAGGTCATCGATGTGCTCGGCCAGCTCGCCCAGATCCCCGGGGACGAGGCCCGCACGCGCGACTGCCGCCGTGCCTCGGACCTCGTGGCACGCGGTGTCGTGGCCACCTCGCTGCCCACGGTCGCCGTGGACGGGTGAGCCTGCCGGGCCGGTGGGCCGGACCGGACGGGACCCTGATGAGGCCCGGCCAGACGGGGCCCTGATGAGGCCCGGCCGGAACCGGACGGTCCATGGACCGGCAGAGAGCACTAGGCTGAGAGCGTGACCGCTCTCCTGTTGCACCACGGCATCGTCCACTCTCCGACCGACCCCTACGCCACCGCCCTGATCGTCGAGGCAGGTACCGTCGCCTGGCTCGGCGGTGACGACACCGCCGCCGCATTCCTGCGCGACGGCATGGCCGAGCAGGATCTGGACGGCGCCATCCTCACGCCGCTGTTCGTGGACCCCCTCGCCTCGAGCGCCTCCGGCGCCTGTCACCGCGGCATCGGCCTCGTCACCGTTCTGCGCGGCTGGGACGGAGACCGCACGCTGCGCACCGGGGTTCCCGGCGCCGACCACGAGGCGACGGACACACCCGGGGCAGCGGTCGTCGTCGAGTACCGCCCGCATCGGCTGGCGGACGCGCAGCAGGCCGACCGTCCGTCCGCCGGCGTCTGGATCGCCGCTGACGCGATCCCGTCCACGGAGCTCGACCAGGCCGTGATCGCCGCCGTCGAGGCGGGGGAGCAGGTCTACCTCGTCCCCTCCGACCTCGCCGATTCGTCAGCCGTGCAGGCCGCACAGACGGCTTCCCTGGCCGCTCTGCGTGCCGCCGAGAAGGCATGCGGCATCCCCGCCATCGGCCGGACACGTCCACGGCTGGCCGTGGGGGCGCCCCTGACCGCGCAGGAGGAGCACTTCCTCGCCGGACTCTCCGCCTCCGTCACCGCGCTGGTGGACGCCGGGGCCGGCACCACGGCCCCCGTGGGCGGTCTCCTCGCGGCGGCCGTGCCGGTGTGCCTGTCGCTGGCCGCGGACGGCAATCCCTGGGGAGCTGTCCGCGCCGCGCTGCACCACCCGGATCCACAGCAGGGCGTGTCCGCCCGGTCCGCGTTCACCGCCGCCACCCGCACCGGGCTGCGGGCCCTGTCCGACACGCCCGCCGCGCACGTCGACCTGCCGGCCCGACTGTCCGTCTCCGCGCCGGCGACCTTCGGCGTCTGGGAGGCGGATGCGGTCACCGTGCAGGCGCCGGACGGCCGGGTGGCCGCCTGGAGCACCGACACGCGCGCGGGCACGCCGTTGCTGCCCTCGCTGGACGCCGGGGAGAACCTGCCCCGCCTGCGCTCGGTTTGGGTCCACGGCCGCGAGGCCTGAGGGCGATGTCGGTCTTCCGAGGCCGCCGTCTGCCGACGCCGGACGGCACGATCCACGGCCTTGCCTCCGCGCGATCAGGCGCAGCGGTTCCTATACTGGGGCGGATGACCCGCGCGCCGCGGGCCGTCTGCCTACGCCTGTGTCCCGTCCGGGGACTGCTCGGCGGCAGGGGACGGCGGGGTCCGCACTGGACCGGCCGGCGCTGACACGAACCCGATGCAGGAGGGGAACGCCCGCATGCGCGTGCTGACCATCATTCCCACGTACAACGAGATCGAATCGCTGCCGATCACTCTCGGCCGGCTCCGCGAGGCCAACCCGGAGGTCGACGTTCTCGTGGTGGACGACGGCTCCCCGGACGGCACCGGCGCCTGGGCGGACGAACGCTCCGCAGCGGACGCCAAGGTGAACGTGCTGCACCGCGCCGAGAAGAACGGCCTGGGCGGCGCCTACCTCGCCGGCTTCGCCTGGGGTCTGGAGCGCGGCTTCGACGTGCTCGTGGAGATGGACGCGGACGGATCGCACCAGCCCGAGCAGCTGCCGCGCCTGCTGGACGCGATCCACGGCGCCGACCTGGTGATCGGATCCCGCCGCGTCCCGGGCGGCAAGATGGTCAACTGGCCGCCCCATCGCAAGTTCATCAGCATGTGCGGGTCCCTGTACCCGCGCATCATGCTGGGCCTGGACCTCACCGACATCACCGCCGGCTACCGCGCCTACCGCGCCCAGGTGCTGCGCGAGATGGACCTGGGCGCCGTGCAGTCCAAGGGCTACGGCTTCCAGGTGGACATGACCTTCCGTACCGCCCGCCTCGGCAAGCGGATCGTGGAGGTGCCGATCACCTTCGTGGAACGTGAGTTCGGCGAGTCCAAGATGTCCGGCGGCATCATCACCGAGGCTGTGACCAACGTGACCAAGTGGGGCCTGCAGGCCCGGTGGGAGAAGCTCAGGCAGCTCGTCTCCGGCCGCTGACCGCCGGCGTGACCTGCGGGGTTGTACCTATGCATGACGAAGGGGCCGGACGATCCACCGGATCGTCCGGCCCCTTCGTCTGTCCGGCCCTTCGTCTGTCCGGCCCGGGGCCGGGACGCGGGGGAGCGGCGCGGCTCAGGCCTCGCCGCGGCTGGCGCGCAGCTTGCCGAGCTGGACCTGGAGGGTCTCCTCCAGGTCCTCCATGGAGCGGCGCTCCAGGAGCATGTCCCAGTGGGTGCGGACCGGCTTGCCCGCGTCCTCCTCCGGCTTCTCGCCGTCCACCAGGAACGCCTCCTTGCCGGTCTTGGAGGTCCAGGTGGCCGGGATCTCGGCCTCAGCGGCGAAGGTGACGAACACCTGTTCACCGTCCTCGCAGCGGTACTCCACCCGCTGGCGGGCCGCGGGCTCGACGCCGGCCTCGGATTCCAGCGACTGGGCGCCCAGACGCATGCCTCGCAGGCTGCGATCGCTCACGTTCTCATCTCCCTCGTGTTCGGCGACGGGCGGCGCCCGGACGTGGACCCGGGCGCCGCCCCACTCTCGTCAGTGACGTTCAACTGACGATTGTCGCATGTCATTCCCGGCCGGTGCGGGGATCCTCCTGCGCCGCGCCGGTCCCGTCGCCCGAGGACGGATCCTGCCCGGGGGCGTCGGCAGGGGTATCAGCCTCGACGCCGGTGGGCTGCTCGGCGTCGCGGCCGGGGAGCTCCTGGGCCTCGGGCGCGCCTGCGGCGGTGGTGCCGGGGGCGGTACGGGCGGACTGGCCCTCCGTAAGCGGAACGTCCAGGTCCTGCGGCACGGCGAGGGCCTCGTCGAGGGAGGTCTGCGGCATCTTGTCCGCCGTCATGGCGCCGGCGGTCATGGATTCCATGACGCCCGCCGAGCGCAGGCCGTCCGCGGTGGTCGGGCGGACCTTGCGCTCCTTCCGCTCCGTGCGCTCACGGGTGGCGCTGGTCTGATCGCCGGAGGCGGCACGCGTCTCGGACAGCGGGGAGCCGGAGCCGGAGAAGGCACTGCCGATGTTCCTGAGCGCCTCAGAGAGCTCGGCCGGCACCACGAACATCGTGTTGGACTGGCCGTCGGCGATCTTCGGCAGCTGCTGCACGTACTGGTAGGCCAGCACGTCCGGGTCGGCGCCGCCGGCGTGGATGGCCTCGAACACAACGTCGATGGCCTCGGCCTCCGCGTTCGCGCGGAGGATCCGGGCCTGGGCGTCGCCCTCGGCCGCGAGGATCTGGGCCTGACGCTCACCCTCGGCGGTGAGGATCTGGGCCTGCTTGGTGCCTTCGGCGGTGAGAATGGCGGCGCGGCGGTCGCGCTCGGCACGCATCTGCTTCTCCATCGAGTCCTGGATGGAGTGCGGCGGGTCGATGGCCTTGAGCTCCACGCGGGACACGCGCAGACCCCACTTGCCGGTGGCCTCGTCAAGGACGCCGCGGAGCTTGTTGTTGATGGTGTCGCGGGAAGTCAGCGCCTCTTCGAGGTTCATGCCGCCGACCACGTTGCGCAGCGTGGTGGTGGTCAGCTGCTCCACGGCGTGGATGTAGTTGGCGATCTCGTAGGTCGCGGCCTTCGCGTCGGTCACCTGGAAGTAGACGACCGTGTCGATGGAGACCACGAGGTTGTCCTCGGTGATCACCGGCTGCGGCGGGAAGGAGACGACCTGCTCGCGCATGTCCATGTGGGGGAGCATGCGGTCGATGAACGGGACGACCAGTGTCAGGCCCGCTCCGGCGGTGCGCTGGTACTTGCCCAGGCGTTCGATGTTGGCTGTCCGGGCCTGGGGGATGATCTTGACCGAGGAGGCCAGGATCATCACCACCACGGCGATCAGGACGAGCACGATGATGAGTGACTCCACGTGATGCCTTTCGTCGGGTGAGGTCAGGTGGTCGGTGCGGCTCCGGGCGGGCCCGGATCAGGGATGTGCGGGGTCCTCGCCGGTGGCGTCCCAGTCGATCTGGGGCACCGGGCGGACGATCAGGGTGGCGCCCTCGACGCGGAGGACGGTGACCTCGCTGCCGGCGAGCGCTTCGGGGGCATCCGGCTCGGTGCGGGCGGTCCAGGTGTCCCCGTCGAGGGTGAGGGTGCCGGAGGAGCCGGTGATGGCATCCGGCGTGGTGATGCGGCGTCCGGAGAGCGACTCCAGGTAGGAGGGGGAGTCGTCGGCGGAGCCGTGCAGGCGCTTCAGCGCGGTCGGACGAGCGAGGCCGAGCATCGCCAGGGAGACGACCGCGAAGACCACCCCCTGCAGCCAGGGCTCGGCTCCGGCCAGGGCGGCGACCATGCCGCCGAGCGCCCCGACGCCGAGCATCAGAAAGATGAGATCGAGCAACAGCAGCTCCACACCGGCCAGCACGAGGGCCGCGGCGAGCCAGAGCCACCATGCGTTCTCCTGGAACCACTCCATACTCATGGGTCCGATTGTGTCACAGGCGACACTCATGGCCGCCACGGTCAGGACAAGGAGGACAACGGTCCGGTCACGAATTCCGGCGCGGGCGGGTACCACGTTTGCTACTCGCCAGTAGGATGGACGCATGTCCGACGCCACGCGCCGCCAATCTGCCCCGTCGTCCGCCGTCCCGACGACGGCCGCAGCCTCGTCCGTGCCGCCCACCGCCCGCTCGGGCCGGGGCGGCTACCCTCGGCTGTTCTCCCCGTGGCGGGTCGGCCACCTGAGCCTGCCGAACCGCGTCGTCATGGGCTCGATGCACATGGGCCTCGAGGACTCCCACGATGACCTGCCGCGCCTGGCCGAGTTCTATGCCGAGCGCGCCCGCGGGGGAGCGGGGCTGATCGTGACCGGAGGCTTCTCGCCCAACCGCCTGGGCCGGCTCTCTCCGGGCGCAGGGATGCTCGCCTCCCAGGCCGACGCGGACGCCCACCGCGTGGTCACCGACGCCGTCCACGCCGAGGGCGGACGGGTCCTGGCCCAGCTGCTCCACGCCGGCCGCTATGCGAAGTCGCCGCTGCAGGTCTCCGCCTCACGCACGCGGGCTCCCATCAGCCCCGTGACGGCGTTCGCCCTGCCGACCGCCGCCGTGCGACGCACGGTCCAGGACTTCGTGCGCGCCGCAGGCTGGGCCCACCGGGCCGGCTACGACGGCGTGGAGGTCATGGCCTCCGAGGGCTACCTCATCAACCAGTTCCTGGCCCCGGCCACCAACCACCGCACCGACCGCTACGGCGGCACCGCGGACAACCGCCGCCGCTTCCTCGAGGAGATCGTGTCCGGGATCCGGCAGGCCGCTGGGAACGACTTCGTCATCAGCGTCCGCCTGTCCATGGTGGACCTGGTGCAGGACGGCCAGACGCAGGAGGAGGTCCTGGACGTCGCCCGCGCCGTCGAGCGCTGCGGCGCAGACCTCATCAACACGGGCATCGGCTGGCACGAGGCCCGGGTGCCGACCATCGTCACCTCGGTCCCGCGCGCCGCCTTCGCCGCGGCCACCGCGCGGGTCCGCGAGGTGGTGGACATCCCGGTGTCCGCCTCCAACCGCATCACTCTGCCGCACACCGCCGAGCAGATCCTGGAGGCGGGCCAGGCCGACGCCGTGACGATGGCGCGCCCGTTCCTCGCCGACGCGGCCTGGGTCGCGAAGGCGCGGGCAGACCACGAGGCGGCCATCACCCCGTGCATCGGCTGCAACCAGGCCTGCCTCGACCACGTCTTCTCCGGCCGCACCGTGTCCTGCCTGATGAACCCGCGCGCCGGACGGGAGACCGAGGCCCCGTACGACCGCCTCGGCGGCCCGGTGGCCCTGGGCATGCCCGAGGTGCCGGCGGCGCCGGCGTCGAGGCCGACCGTCGCCGCGGGCCGCACCCGCGCAGACGCGGAGACGGCCGACCACACGACCGGTCCCGCTGAGGGACGGCGACGCGTGGCCGTCGTCGGCGGCGGACCGGCGGGCCTGGCGGCGGCCCACGCCGCCGCCGCCCGCGGACACGAGGTCACCCTGTTCGAGGCGACCGGACAGATCGGCGGACAGTTCCGCCTGGCCCGCCGGATCCCCGGCAAGGAGGAGTTCGCCGAGGCGCTCGCCCATTTCCGGGACCGCCTCGATCCGCTGGGCGTCGACGTGCGCACCGGCGTGCGCGCGGATGCGGCCATGCTCGTCGGACAGGCCGGGAAGCCGGCCTACGACCACGTGGTGGTCGCCACCGGTGTGGTGCCGCGTGAACTGGACATCCCGGGCATCGACCGGCCCGAGGTGCACGCCTACCCGGACGTCGTGGACGGGACCGTGACCTGTGGGGACACCGTGGCGGTCATCGGGGCCGGCGGCATCGGCGTGGACGTCGCCGAGCTGCTCACCGCCCCGGCGAGCCACGCGCACGGCGCGTTCCAGGACCTGCAGGACTGGCAGGCCGAATGGGGCGTGGATCCGGATTTCGCCGAGCGCGGGGCACTGACTTCCCGCCGCCCGGAGGCGCCGGCGCGCACCGTGCACCTGCTGCAGCGCAGCCCCGGCAAGATCGGTGCCCGGCTCGGCGCCACCACCGGCTGGGTCCACCGTGCGGCGCTCAAAGCCCGTGGCGTGGTCAAGCACTCAGGTGTCCGGTACGTCAAGATCGACGACGACGGTCTCCACGTGGACGTGACCAGGACGGTGGGGACGTGGCGGAAGAGGACCCAGGTGAGCCGGACGGTCCTGGCGGTGTCCGACGTCGTGGTCTGTGCCGGCCAGGAGTCCGAGGCGTCCCTGGCCGCAGAGCTGCGCGCTGCGGGGATGCCGGACGAGCGGATCCACGTGGTCGGCGGCGCGCTGAAGGCCGGCGAGATCGACGCCAAGCGGGCGATCGACGAGGCCGTGCGCGCCGTGGCGACGATCGGCTGACGACGAGCCGCGGGACCGGGGACCGACTCAGCCTCCCGCACCGGCCGGCCGCCGACCCTCACTGCATGAGCCGCGTGGCCGCCCTGCCGGGCCGGTGCCGGGGCGTCGGCCAACAGGGGAGCGGCACGGCGGGGGCCTGGTCAGTCGGTCTGGTACTTGTGGCCCAGCCAGGTGATGAGCAGGACCACGGCGGCACCGGCGACCATCAGGCCCACGGTCTGGGGGACCGCCTCGGTCGGAGCCAGCAGGACGCGTTCGTCCTCGAGCTGCCACGGCCAGAGGGCACGCAGGGCGCCGACCATCAGGCCGGTCACCACGGCCAGGGTGACGCCGCGGTGGTTCTCCAGCAGACGCTGCAGGGCGCGCACGAACAGGCCCAGGCCGAGGATGGCGCCGGCGGCGAAGATCGCCAGATAGCCCCAGTCACGGTTGTTGACGGCGTTGAGGGTCGGCTCGTAGAGGCCGAAGCTCAGCAGAAGGAACGACCCGGACAGGCCCGGCAATGCCAGCGCGCAGATCGCGATCGCGGCGGCGAAGAAGACCACGAACGGGTTGGCGGCAAGCTGTTGGATCGGCAGGCCGAAGAACAGGAAGGCCACGATGCCGGCCACCACGGCCACCAGCACCGTACGGACGTTCCACGCCGTTCCGACCGCCATGATCGGAATGAGCACGGCGGCCACGGACATGCCGAAGAAGACGCCGAAGGTCTGGATCGGATAGTCCTCGACGGCCGGCGCGATGAACTTCGCGCCCAGCAGCAGTGCAGGGAACATGCCGAGGACCACCGGGATCACGATGTCCCATCGCACCTGGCGCAGGTCCTCGTAGGCGCTGGCCTTGTCCGTCACCAGCCCCTTGATGCCGCCGACGAAGTGCCCGGCCGAACGGATGAGGTGCTCGTAGATGCCCACGATCATCATCACGGTGCCGCCGCTGATGCCGGGCAGCACTTCAGCGGCTCCGATGGCGGCGCCGCGCAGGACATGGAAGGGCGTCTGACGGTTCACAGAGGGCATGCCTGCCAGCGTAGTCGTGCGCGCGGGCGCGCCGGAGCAGATCCGGACACCGGCCACGTCGTGTTCGTCACCGACGCGCTGAGTGCCGCAGGCACGGCTCGACGGCACGGGGTTCAGGCTGGCTCACGTGAAGGTTGAAGTCTGCGTGACAGAGCAGTGTCAACCTTCACTGCGGCATATGGAGGGTTCATGGCAGATCAGCGACACTCGCCGCGAGATCGAGCCTCTGAACCCTAACGCCGATAATGTACATTATGTCAGTATGGGATAATCCCGACCATGGCAGACCCTCCCCGGCCGAGCGCCAGGGACGCCACGTGCCTCCATACCGATGGGACAATGAGTCCATGAGCCGCGCCGTCGACACCGCAGACACAACCCACCGACCGCACCCGAACGCCCAGCGCGCCCTGCCGGGCTGGACGATCCCCGTCGTGCTGCTGATCGACATCGTGCTCGTGACCGTCTTCGTGGCGATCGGCCAGCGTGAGCACACCACACAGAACGGGTTCCTGGGCCTGCTCGTCACGGCCTCCCCGTTCCTCATCGGTTTGCTGGTCTCTTCGTTCGGGTTCTGCCGGGCCAGGGCACATCGGTGGATCCAGGTATGGCCGGCGGGCATCGGCGTCTGGCTCGGCACCCTGGCGCTCGGGATGCTTCTGCGCGTCGCGCTCGACCAGGGCGGCGCTCCCCTGCCGTTCATCCTCGTCGCCGCCGGCTCGCTGGCACTGTTCCTGCTCGGTCGTCGCGCCCTGACCGGCCTGCTGCTGCGTCGCCGCTGAGCTTGTCCGAGCGCAGCCGACATGTCGGTGGACGTCGGCGGCCGGCCACAGCGATCGGCGCACTGCCTCAGCTTGAGGTGCGTGCCGTCGTCGTACAGTGGGGCCACGCCCCGCAGGGGCGCACCCCTGCTCCCCCGCCAACGGAAGGACGGCCCCCATGGTGACCGCCATCGTCATGATCCGCACAGACAAGTCGACCATCCCGGAGACCGCAGAGAGGATCGCCGGCCTCGAGGGAGTCTCCGCCGTCTACTCCGTCACCGGCGGCTGGGACCTGGTGGCCATGGTGAAGCTGCGCGAATACGACCAGCTCGCTGACACCATCGCCGACCAGCTGTCCAAGGTGCCCGGGATCCAGGACACGGAGACGATGCTGGCGTTCCGGACCTACTCGCAGGCCGACCTGGGTGAGGGCTGGTCCCTCGGGTTCGAAGGATGAGCCGCCGCGGCATCGCATTCACCGCCGCTCCGCTGCTGCTGGCGGGTGTGCTCGGTGGATGCAGCCCCGACCCGGCGGCCACTCCCCCGTCCTCGGGAGCCACGTCTGCGTCGGAATCGGGTTCCGCCGCTGCCTCTGAGACGGTCCCGTCGCGGACGCACGCCTCGACGCCGTCGCCCTCGGACGTCCGGCCCGGTTCCGGGTCCGCATCGACCCACTCGACGCCGAGCACGCAGAACCCTTCGCCGACCGCCTCGGGCACCTCCTCCGGCTCGTCCGACGCTCCTCCGTCGACGGCCCCGGCACGCACGGCCACGATCTCCGTCTCCGGAGATCTGCTGTGGCACGAACCCCTCTGGGAGGCGGCCCGCACGGACGACGGCTTCGACTTCCGAACGCAGCTGGAAGGACTCACCCCCGCCCTGGCGAAGGCGGACCTCGCCGTCTGCCACCAGGAGGTGCCGGTGGCGCGCCCCGGCGGCCCCTACTCCGGCTACCCGACCTTCCGCTCCCCCGCCGAGACGGTGGACGCCGTCGCGGCCGCCGGCTTCGACCTCTGCACGACCGCCTCCAACCACACGATGGACGACGGCTGGGACGGTCTGGTGCGCACGCGCGAGACCCTGGCGGCCGCCGGTCTCGGCGCCGTCGGCACCTACACCACGCGCTCGGAGGCCCAGGCACCGCACCTGTTCACCACCGATCAGGGGGTGAAGGTCGCGATCGTGTCCCAGACCTATGGTCTCAACGGCATCCCCAAGGCACCCGGACGAGAGTGGTCCGTAGACCTTCTGGACCCGGACAAGGCCGTCGCCGACGCTCGCCGTGCCCGCGCCGCCGGCGCGGACATCGTCATCTTCCACATGCATGCCGGCACCGAATACGAGCAGGAGCCGGACAGCAACCAGCGGTACATGGCGGCCATGGTGACCGCATCCGGCGAGTTCGACCTGGTCATGGGTCAGCACCCCCACGTCGTCCAACCGATCGAGAAGGTCAACGGGGTCTGGACGGTCTACAGCACCGGCAACCTCATGGCCGCACAGGGCCGTGACACCCCTCAGACCGACGACGGCATGCTTGTGGACGTCTCCTTCCGGGAGACGCCGTCCGGGCGCTTCACCATCGACCGGGTCCAGTGGGCACCCACCCACATCAGCCGACCCGGCGAGGATGCGGACGGGATCCCACGCGTGCGCGTCATCCCTGATGCGCTGCCCGAAGCATCGGGTTCGACGCGCAAGGCCTTGCAGGACTCGGCGGCCAGGACCCGCTCCGTGGTCGGCGCGCACCCACCCGAAGGCCTCGTAGAACGCACCGAGCCCCTCGAGTGACCCGACTCCCCCAGCGGGACGACGTCGGCCGTCTCACCGTCAACGTGAAGGTGAGACGGCCGACGTCGTGCTTCCGGCAGAGGCAGCTGTGCGGTTCAGGAACGCGAGAAGGCCACCCAACGGTCCAGGACGTCCTGTGCGGCACCGGAGTCGAGGGACTCTGCGGCCACCGCCATCTTGTCCGTGATGCGCTCGGCCAACGGGCGGGAGGCGTCGGGGTCGTCGGCCACGAGCCCGACGGCGGCGTTGAGCAGGACGGCGTCACGGATCGGCCCCTTCTCCCCCGCCAGCAGGGCGCGGACGATCTGAGCGTTGTGGGCGCCGTCCTTGCCTGCCAACGCCTCCACGGACTGCAGCACGAGGCCGAAGTCACGCGGGTCGATCTCATGTTCTGTCACTGCACCACGCACCTCGTAGAGGGCAGACGGGCCGGACGTGGTGACCTTGTCCCTGCCGTCGGAACCGCGGAAGACGAAGCCGCGGACGCCGCGGTCGGCGAGCACCTGGGCCAGCAGCGGCGCCATCGTGGCATCGGAGCATCCCAGCGCCTGTGCGGTGACGTCGGCCGGGTTGGAGAGCGGGCCCAGGAAGTTGAAGACCGTGGGCACGCCCAGCTGACGGCGCACCGGGGCCACGTGCTTCATGGACGGGTGATAGTTCTGCGCGAACAGAAACGTCATGCCTACCGCTTCGGCGCACTCCTCCGCCTTCTCAGCCGGCATGGACAGGTCCACGCCGAGCGCCTCGATGACGTCGGCCGCACCGGCGGTGGACGAGGCGCCGCGGTTGCCGTGCTTCACCACGCGTGCGCCTGCGCCCACGGCCACGAGCGAAGACATGGTGGAGATGTTGACGGTCCCCAGGCGGTCACCGCCGGTGCCGACGATGTCCAGGGTCTGTCCCGGAACGGACACCGGTCGGGCCCGCCGGACCATGACCTCGGTCAGGCCAATCAGCTCGGAGACGGTCACGCCCTTGGCGGCCAAGGCGGCAAGGAAGCCGCCGACCTGGGCCTCGGAGGCGGTGCCGCCCATCATCTCCTCCATGGCCCAGGCCGCCTGCCCCAGCGTCAGGTCGACGGACGAGGTGAGGTCGCCGAGGATCTCGGGCCAGGTGGACGGGGTCGCTGCGGTGCTGGAGATGGCGTTCACATGAACGACCCTATCGCCCGGCGCACGCACGGGGACGTCCGGCGGTCACGGTGTGACGCTGGACGTTCGCTGACCGTATGCCCTGCAATCACGTTGAACATGCGCCCTACCGGGGACATGCAGGCTGCGACACGGTAGCGTCCGGTTGGGCACAGGACACGGTTTAGGGCCATAATGGCCAGGTGACCACTGCAACTCCCGCTCTCCAGCAGCCCGCGCCCACCGGGCTCCCGAGCCGCCCCAACATGGTCCAGGTCGGAACCATGGTGTGGCTGGCCAGTGAGCTCATGTTCTTCGGCGGGCTCTTCGCCATGTACTTCACCCTGCGCTCCACTTCGCCGGAGCTCTGGGCGACCCACTCCGAGATCCTGAACATCCCGCTCGCGGCCGTCAACACGACCATCCTGGTGCTGTCCTCCGTGACCGCCCAGTTCGGCGTGTTCGCCGCAGAGCGTCTTCAGCCGCGCCGGACCGGAGGCCTGTTCGCCATCAAGTCCTGGGGCATGGTCGAGTGGTTCATCCTCACCGTGATCATGGGGTCGGTCTTCGTGGCCGTCCAGTCCTACGAGTACGCCGTGCTCGTGTCGGAGGGTGTCACCATCGCCGCCAACGCCTACGGCTCGGCCTTCTACATCACCACCGGCTTCCACGCCATCCACGTGACCGGCGGCATCATCGCGTTCATGTTCATCATCGGACGCGCTTACCTGGCCCGCCGCTTCGGCCACCATGAGGCGACCTCCGCGATCGTCGTGTCCTACTACTGGCACTTCGTCGACGTCGTGTGGATCGCACTCTTCTTCATCGTCTACTTCCTGGACATCGTCGCCCCGCTCTGACCGACGGCACACCAGGACCCACTCCGCACCCGAGGCGAATCGACCAGGCATGATGGTGTCGATTCGGCAGACAACGTAAGGAACCCACTGTGAAGGCACTATCGCAGCACCGCCGCCACCCGCTCATGGGGCTGGCACTGCTTCTGCTGGGGCTTCTGGTGACCGGCGGCCTCTACTCCGCCGCCAGTACGGTCAACCAGGCCCAGGCGGCCACCCAGGTCACGACGGCCGCCTCGAGCGATGACATCGCCGAGGGTGAGAAGCTGTTCAACGCGAACTGCGCCTCCTGCCACGGCATGGGTGCCGCCGGCACCGACGCCGCACCGTCGCTCATCGGCGTGGGCGCCGCCTCCGTCGACTTCCAGGTCGGCACGGGCCGCATGCCGATGCAGATGAACGGCCCGCAGGCCCGTTTGAAGCCGCGGCAGTTCAGCGAGGAACAGACCGCACAGATGGCCGCCTACGTGGCCTCTCTGGGTGCCGGCCCCTCCGTGCCGGAGGAGAAGTACCTCGATGCGGACCACGAGGACGTGAACATCGCCAAGGGCGGCGAGCTGTTCCGCATCAACTGCGCCATGTGCCACAACGCCGCCGCCGCCGGCGGTGCCCTGACCCGCGGCAAGTTCGCCCCGACTCTGGAGGGTGTGTCCGAGAAGCACATCTACGAGGCGATGGCCACCGGCCCGCAGAACATGCCGGTGTTCTCCGACGCCAACCTCAAGCCCGAGGACAAGCGCGACATTATCGCCTACCTCAAGACCATCGAGAGCAACGACTCGCCTGGCGGTCTCTCCCTGGGCTCCCTGGGTCCGGTCTCCGAGGGCCTCTTCATCTGGACTGCCGGCCTGGCCGTCATCATCGGCTTCATGGTCTGGCTGACCTCCCGGTCCTCCTGACCCCGTCGGCGCGTCGCGCGCCGGCCGCAAGACACTGCATCACTCACTCAAGCAAAGGAAATGAGTCATATGGGCGAGCACGGCAACGAAGGGACCCAGCGCCCCTCGGACGCCCTCGAGCACGCCGGTGGGGACGCTCCCCGGTACGCCATCGACAACCCCGGGCTGCCTCCGCACCGCCCCCGGTTGGCGGACGAGGACCCGAAGGCCGCCAAGCGCGCTGAGCGCCAGGTCTCGGTGCTGTTCCTGATCTCGATCATCGGCACCGTCGTCTTCTTCATCGGCTACTTCGGCGTGGGGCAGATCGGCAACAACGAGTCGTTCGATGTCATCTTCCTGCAGAACCTCCTGCTGGGCGTCGGCACCGCCCTCGCGATGTTGGGCATCGGCGTGGGCATCGTCCACTGGGCGAAGACCCTCATGCCGGACCACGAGATGGTCGAAAGCCGTCACGAGGTGCGCACCGAGGCCGATCGTCAGGTTGCCGCCGGCATGATGCAGGACATCATCGACGAGACGCAGATCAAGCGCCGCCCGCTGCTGCGCAACACCCTGATCGGTGCCGCCGCCCTGGCCCCCCTGCCGTTCATCGCGGTGTTCCGCGATCTGGACAACACGGACAACTTCTCCGACAAGGAGACCGAGAACTTCGGCGTCGAGCGCCTGCGCCACACCATGTGGGCCGAGGGAGTGCGTCTCGTCCGTGATCCCACCGGTGCCCCGATCAAAGCCTCTGACGTGACCGTCGGCTCCGCCGTGCACGTCATCCCCGAGGGCCTGAACGACCTGCACCACGGCAAGCTGAACGAGAAGGCCAAGGCCGTCGTCCTGCTCATGCGCCTCGACCCCGCCAAGGTGAAGATCACCCCGGGCCGAGAGAACTGGAACGTGGACGGGATCTTCGCCTACTCCAAGGTCTGCACCCACGTGGGCTGCCCGATCGCGCTGTACGAGCAGCACACCCATCACCTGCTGTGCCCCTGCCACCAGTCGACCTTCGACCTGACGCAGGAGTGCAAGGTGATCTTCGGCCCGGCCAGCCACGCGCTGCCGCAGCTGCCGATCGCTGTGAACGACGAGGGCTTCCTCGTCGCCCAGAGCGACTTCCATGAGCCTGTCGGACCTGTCTACTGGGAGCGTGGCTGACCCATGAGCACCACTGTGAAAGAGTTTCAGCCGGCCACCCGCACCGGCCGTCTGGCGAACTACCTCGACACCCGGGTGGGCATGTCCCCCATCGTCAAGGAGTTCGGCCGCAAGATCTTCCCGGACCACTGGACCTTCATGTTCGGCGAGGTCGCGCTCTACAGCTTCGTCATCCTGCTGCTGTCCGGCGCGTTCCTGACCTTCTTCTTCGATCCGTCGATGGCGCACGTCACCTACGAGGGTGCCTACGCTCCGCTCTACGGCATCGAGATGTCCGCCGCCTATGCCTCGACGCTGGACATCAGCTTCGACATCCGCGGCGGCCTGTTCATGCGTCAGCTGCACCACTGGGCCGCGCTGCTGTTCGTCGCCGCGATGTCCGTGCACATGCTGCGCGTGTTCTTCACCGGTGCCTTCCGCCGCCCGCGTGAGCTCAACTGGGTGGTCGGCTGCGGCCTGCTGATGATGGGCTGGGCCGCCGGCTTCACCGGCTACTCGCTTCCGGACGAGGTGCTCTCCGGCAACGGTCTGCGCATCATCGACGGCATCCTGAAGTCCCTGCCGCTGGTGGGCAGCCACCTGTCGATGTTCCTCTTCGGCGGCGAGTTCCCGGGCTACTCCATCGTGGGTCGCCTGTACGCGCTGCACATCATGATCGTCCCGGCGGTCATCCTGCTGCTGATCGTGATCCACCTGTTCATGGTCGTCACCCACAAGCACACCCAGTACCCGGGTCCGGGCCGCACGGAGAACAACGTGGTCGGCTACCCGGTGGGTCCGGTGTATGCCGCGAAGGCCGGTGGCTTCTTCTTCATCGTCTTCGGTGTCCTGGCCCTCATGGCCGGCACCGTCACCATCAACGCGATGTGGAACTACGGCCCGTACGACCCGTCCCCGGTGCAGGCCGGCACCCAGCCTGACTGGTACATCGGTTGGTTCGACGGCGCCCTGCGTCTGATGCCGGGGCAGATCGGCGACTTCTCCTTCCTGTGGAACATCCCGATGCCGTGGGGCTCCTCTGTCTCGCTGCCCATGGGAGTCCTGTTCCCGCTGATGCCGGTCGGGATCCTGATCCTCGGTATGATCGCGTGGCCGTGGATCGAAGCCTGGGTGACCAAGGACAACCGCGAGCACCACATCCTGGACCGCCCGCGCAACGCCCCCGGCCGCACGGCCGCCGGTGTCGCCGGCATCACCTGGTACTGCGTCATGTGGGCCGCGGCCTCCTCGGACCTCATCGCCACCCACTTCCAGGTGTCGCTGAACGACGTGCTGTACCTGCTGCGCGTGCTGTTCTTCCTCGGCCCGGTGATCGCCTTCATCGTGACCCGCCGCATCTGCCTGTCCCTGCAGCGCAAGGATCGCGAGCTGGTGCTGCACGGTCACGAGTCCGGCGTGGTGGAGATGTCTCCGGAGGGCGGCTTCTCCGAACGCCACCGCAACCTGACCGACTACGAGATGTACCGCCTGGTCTCCTTCGAGTCCCCGCGCCCGATCCCGGCCACCCCGGGTCGCAAGGGAAAGGTCTCGACCATGGAGAAGGTCCGTGCCAGCGTCTCCCGTCTCTTCTTCGAGGAGCGGGTCGAGCCGGTCACCCGCGAGGAGCTCGTCGAGGCGCAGCTCGACGGCCACCACGGTCACGGCGCCGTGGAGGGCGACCAGGGGAACCAGCTCGGTCACTGATCGACAGGCTCACCGCCACGGACGGAAGGCCCGCAGTACTCCATGTGCTGCGGGCCTTCCGCTGTCTGAGGCTCCGCTCCTCCCCTGTCGCTTTCGCTAGCGAAATGGGAGGCAGCACCGACCGATACTCCCCCGTCCCTCCCCGCGCCTGGGGGTTTTCGCTAGTAAAAAGGGAGGCGCCGACCGACCAACTCCCCTGTCCCACTCGCCTTCGCTAGTGGAAAGGGAGGCAGATTCACCGCTCAGCCCTGCCCCTCGACCTCGTCACGGCGACACCGCACCTCGTGGATCACCCGGCGGAAGTCGTCCCGATAGTCCTCGACCGTCGCCCAGATCTGTGCCCAGCCGGCGTCGTCCCAGCCCTTGTTTCTCCAGGCATCCACCAGCTTCTGTGCTTCGTCGTCGTGAGGCGCGCCGTCATAGTGCAGCACCAGCCGCCACTGTCTGTAGCCCATGTCCCCGTCAGGACTCACCGGCCTGGAGGGGTCCAGGATGAGCTGCAGTTCCGGCTCCGGCAGGCCCGCATGGATCAACGCCAACCGCATCTTCGTCTCTGTGGCCGCGTCCGAGCCCACCCGGATCAGGTCCAACGCTGCTCGTGCCGTCCTCACCCCCTTGTACCGTCCTGCACGGCTCACCACGGCTCTCAGGCGTTCAACTGTCGTGAGCGGCTCTCGGCGCCCGTCAGGCGTCCAGGGGCGCTTCACGATGCCGTCCCCGGCCACCACGAGCTCGTCCACCATCCCCATCGGCAGCAGTGCAGCCAGGTCTGCCCACGTGCGCTCGATGGATGTCACCGGGATCCCGTGCATCACCTCCACGTCCTCAGCGGGCACCGTCCGGCCATGCGTCACTACCCCACGCCGGCTCGCCACGCCGCGCACATGTGGCCGAGACACGTGGATCAGTCCGTCGTCGTCCTGCAGCCACGGCGGGAGAATGAACCCGTGCAGCCGCAAAGCCGTCTGGTGTGAGGCCACTGCCCTGGCCCGCTTCACGACGACGGCCACCTCCTCCGGCGGTCGGCTCACCGGAGGCGTCGGGTAGCCCAGCGTCTCCCAGCCCGTCAGGGGCATCGTAAGCGCCCGATGGGCGCCGTGGGTGACCTGCAGGATGTCCGCGGCGCGGAGGCGGTCTCCCGGGATGTGGGCCTGGTGAAGGACATGTCTGTCGAAGACCTGATCGCGGAGGTGCTCCGGAAGGCATCGGCGATTGCTCGGGGCAAGTGGAATGAGACCTGTGGCCATGCACCAACTCTTCCGCGCGCAAGCACATACTGGATCGCCTGGATCGTCAACTGTGGACCGCTTGGTATCTTTCGTCCGTTGTGCAGGAGAGAACGCTCTCCTCCACCGTTCTCGTGGCCACACCCACGTTTCCGCTAACGAAATGGGAAGTGCTCGCCTCGGAACCTTGCGAGACGCGCCCACGGCACACCGTGTCGGCGCACAACCGCCTGAGCGTTGTCAGCCCCGGCCCAGCCGCTCAGCCACTGCCCTTCACAATGGATCAGCCCAGCTGCCGGATCAGGATTTCATGCTCCACCGCGACGTCTCCCTGTTGGTCCCCATGCGAGCAGGCTGGGCTGTCGGTGTTGCTCTTCCAAGAACAGCCAGTACACCACCAGGACGTGGCTGAGCTCTGTGCCGTGTCCGTCGAACCGCCTCCGACGTCGCTAGCGAAAACGTCGACGTCGCCGCTCCCAGCGCGCCTCCGATTTCACTAGCGAAAACGCACCCCCGCGACCGAGACCCATCCCCCGCCTGTCCATGCCCACGCCTATCCTTGCCGGCCCCACACCCGTGCCCGCCCCACATCCGTGCCCGCCCCACACCCGTGCCCGCCCCACATCCGTGACCGCGCCTGTTCCCGTACCCACACATCCACTCACACACAAGACAGAGGCGGGCCGCACCCCCGAAGGGATGCGGGCCGCCTCTTTCTCAGCAGGTCGGCTGTGAGGTCAGTGCGCGTACTTGCCGCGCGAGAACTCGTAGACCCAGCCGGCGGTGCCGAAGGCAGCCAGTGCGGCGCCGGCGATGAAGATCCACCAGTCGATGGCCAGGCCGAGGGCTACGAGTGCGCAGGCGGTCGCCAGGGGAAGCGGCCACCAGGACCACGGGGCGAAGGTGCCATAGGTGCCGGAGTAGGAGACGATCTCTCCGTCCTCGTCATCGGCAGGCCCCTGCTTGAAGCGCTTGTCCGTCGCCTGGACATACCACGCGATCATGAGGGACATGGCACCCAGGGCGTAGATCGCGGGGATCCCGGCCCATTCGGTCCACTTCACCCAGAACCCGTAGACGGTTCCCACGATCACGAAGAACGTGCCGATGATCCAGAAGATGCTTGCGGTCGCCTTCACTTGGCCGTCACCTTCTCTCCGAAAGCCTCAGTGGTGTGCTGCGGGGAGTACGGCGAGAGCTCCGGGTGGTGGAGGTCAAGCGCCGGACGCTCCGAGCGGATGCGCGGCAGCGAGTGGAAGTTGTGGCGCGGCGGCGGGCAGGAGGTCGCCCACTCGAGGGAGCCGCCGAAGCCCCACGGATCGTCCACGGTCACCTTCTTGCCGTGGCGCGCGGTGACGTACACGTTCCAGAAGAACGGGATCAGCGACGCGCCGAGGATGAAGGAGAACACGGTGGAGAACGCGTTCATGGCGGCGAAGCCGTCCTCCAGCATGTAGTCCGCGTAGCGGCGCGGCATGCCGATGACGCCCAGCCAGTGCTGCACCAGGAAGGTGCCGTGGAAGCCCACGAACAGCATCCAGAACTGAATCTTGCCGAGACGCTCGTTCAGCATCTTGCCGGTGAACTTGGGCCACCAGAAGTAGAAGCCGGCGAACATAGCGAACACCACGGTGCCGAAGATGACGTAGTGGAAGTGCGCCACCACGAAGTAGGTGTCGGACACCTGGAAGTCCAGCGGCGGGGAGGCCAGGATGATGCCGGTCAGACCGCCGAACAGGAAGGTCACCATGAACCCGAGGGTCCACAGCATGGGGTTCTCGAAGGTGATCGAGCCGCGCCACATGGTGCCGATCCAGTTCACGAACTTCACGCCGGTCGGAACCGCGATGAGCATGGTCATCAGGGAGAAGAACGGCAGGAGCACGGAGCCGGTGACGTACATGTGGTGCGCCCACACGGTCACGGACAGCGCCGCGATCGCGGTGGTCGCGAACACCAGGGTCTTGTAGCCGAAGATCGGCTTGCGGGAGAACACCGGGATGATCTCGGAGACGATGCCGAAGAACGGCAACGCGATCACATACACCTCGGGGTGGCCGAAGAACCAGAAGAGGTGCTGCCAGAGGATGGCACCGCCGTTCTCCGGGTCGAAGATGTGTCCACCGAAGCGACGGTCCAGGCCCAGCGCGAACAGTGCGGACGCCAGCGGCGGGAAGGCCATCAGGATCAGGATGCCGGTGATCAGCGTGTTCCAGGTGAAGATCGGCATGCGCCACATCGTCATGCCCGGTGCACGCATGCACAGGATGGTGGTGATGAAGTTGACGCCGCCCAGGATGGTGCCGAAGCCCTGCAGGGCAAGGCCGAAGACCCAGAGGTCTCCCCCGACTCCCGGCGAGTAGGTGGTGTTGGACAGCGGCGCGTAGGCGAACCAGCCGAAGGAGGCCGAGCCCTGCGGGGTGAGGAAGCCGGCGCAGGCGATCAGCGAGCCGAACAGGAAGAACCAGAATGCCAGGGCGTTCAGGCGCGGGAACGCCACATCCGGGGCGCCGATCTGCAGCGGGACGAGGACATTCGCGAACCCGACGAACAGCGGGGTCGCAAACATCAGCAGCATGATCGTTCCGTGCATGGTGAACAGCTGGTTGTACTGCTCCTTGGTCTGCAGGATCTGCATGCCCGGCTCGAAGAGCTCGGCACGGATCAGCAGGGCCATCACGCCGCCGACACAGAAGAACGCGAAGGAGACGATCAGGTACATGTACCCGAGCACCTTGTGGTCCGTGGTCGTCAACCAGCTGACAGCGATCTTTCCGAGGGAGCGGGGCACGACGCGCGGCGCCGCCGTGCGCGTGGTCTCCTCCGTCGTGTACTCATACGTGGTCATCAGTGGCTACCTCCACCGCGCGGGGTCTGGAGGTCGTCCTCCATCTCGCGCGCACCGTCGGGGTTCTCGTTGGGGTTGCGGTTGTACTCGTCCCCGACCAGGCCCGGCTCCATCCGGTCAAGCTGCTGCTTGAACTCCTCCTCGGAGACGACCTCCACGTTGAAGAGCATCTCGGAGTGGTACTCGCCGCAGAGCTCGGCGCACTTGCCGTCGAAGCGGCCCTCCTCCTGCGGGGTCAGGTAGAGGTGGTTGGTCTTGCCGGGAAGCATGTCGCGCTTCTGCAGGAACTGGGGAATCCAGAAGGAGTGGGCGACGTCACGGGACTTGAGCTCGAAGTGCACGGGCACGTCGACCGGCAGGTACAGGGTCGGCAGGGTGTCCTGCACGCCGGCGTTGCCGTCGGTGTCCAGCTGGGCCTGCACGCCCATGTAGTGCGCTTCCTGGCCCTCGTACTCGTAGTTGAAGTCCCAGGCCCACTGCTTGCCGTACACGGTGACGGTCAGCGGGGAGTCGTCCACGGGGGTGTCGACCTCGGTCTGCACACGATCGGTGAAGCCCCACAAACCGAAGACCAGAACCAGCGGAATGACCGTGAACATGGTCTCCAGCGGCATGTGGTACCCCGTCTGCTTCGGGAAGCCCTGGTCGTTCTTGCGGCGGCGGTATGCCACCATGCACCAGATCATGGCGGCCCAGGCGACCAACCCGATGACCAGTGCGGCGATCCAGGAGTTGACCCAGAGGTTCGTCAGCACCTCACTGTGGTTGGTGGTCTCGTTCGTGCCGGGATACCAACCACGCTTGACCTCTTCCGAGCAGCCGGTCAACGCCAGTGCGGCGGCCGCCCCCAGAGCGCCCACCTTCAGCATGCGTCGAGTCCGACGTCCGGCGTCATTCTGTGCTCTCACAGACGGCCTTCCTCTTCATCTCGTGTGCGATGGGCCTCCCTCTCCACCGCCGGGAACCGCAGAGAACTGCGGATCTCCCTCACAGTGGGCAGGGGTGCCCGGGTGATTCCCCTCCACTCTAATCCTTTCCGGCGAGTCCTGCTGACCATGACACCGTCCTGATCTGCGTGTCTCCGCCTCTGGACGCACATGCCTCCCCGGCTCGGGACCGCATGGTCCGGACACCGGACAGGCTCCGGACACGCCACGGGCCGGCCCCGTCGTGGAGCCGGCCCGGAAGCGTGCGGCGAGCGGCCGACGTCGTCGCCCCTCCCTTCCCGTGGGAAGGTCAGCAGTGGCGCGGCCCTCGGCCGATCAGTGGAACGAGTCGCCGCAGGCGCAGGAGCCGGAGGCGGTGGGGTTGTCGATGGTGAATCCCTGCTTCGAGATGGTGTCCTCGAAGTCGATCGTGGCGCCCATCAGGTACGGCACGGACATCTTGTCCACGATGACCTCGATGCCGTCGAAGTCGCGGACGGTGTCGCCGTCGAGGACGCGCTCGTCGAAGTAGAGCTGGTAGATCAGGCCGGAGCAGCCGCCGGGCTGCACCGCGATGCGCAGGCGCAGGTCGGTACGGCCCTCCTGCTCGAGCAGAGCGCGGACCTTCGCCACCGCGACGTCGGTGAGCTCGACCTCGTGCGGGGGCAGGCCGTCGGCCGGCTGGGTGGCGCCGATCTCGACGCCGGTCTCTTCAGCGGACAGTGCCATGGGTGGCCTCCTCGTGTGGGGGACGTGGTCTGACGGGACTGTGGTCGGGTCCTCTTCCAGGGCGAACACTACCGGCCGTCGGTTGATTCCCGACGACGGCACCTCGCCGTCCGCGCTCCGCCTCACGCGGTCCGTGCGACCGCACGGGCGACGGCGTGCGCGCGGCTGCTCAGGCGCCCAGGCGGGCGAGCCAGAGGGCCTCGGCGACGATGGCGTTGCGGAAGTCGCCCAGGTGGAGCGACTCGTTGGCGGAGTGGGCGCGGGAGTCCGGGTCCTCCACGCCGGTGATGAGGATGGTCGCCTCCGGGAAGACCTCCTTGAGGTCCGCGGTGAACGGGATGGAGCCGCCCAGGCCGGTGGCCTTCGGCTCCACGCCCCACGCCTGGTGGAAGGACTCCATCATGGCAGCGGCCATCGGGTCCGAGGTGTCCGTGGAGAACGGCTGGCCGAAGTGGCCCTTCTCGAAGGTGATCTCGGCGCCGAACACGGCCTCGGCCTGTTCGGAGAGGTGCTTCACCACGGCCTCGTAGGCCTGCTCCGGGTCCACGCCGGGGCCGACGCGCAGCGACCACTTGGCGCGGGCCTGCGGCTGGATCGTGTTGGAGGAGGTGTCCACGCTCGGCACGTCGATCCCGATGATGGACAGGGCCGGGCCGTTCCAGAGCCGGTCGGCGAGCGAGCCGGAGCCGGCCAGCCGGACACCGTCCAGCACGCCGGCGTCGTTGCGGTAGGTCTGCTCGGGATAGTCCACGTCCGCGTGGACCTGCGCCGCCACGCCCGGGACGGCGACGTTGCCCTGCTCGTCGTGCAGGGTGGCGATCAGGCGGCAGAGCAGCGTGACGGCGTCCAGGACGGGGCCGCCGAACATGCCGGAGTGCACGGCGTGGTCCAGCACGCGGACGGTGACGGTGCCGTCGGCGACGCCGCGCAGCGAGGTGGTCAGGGCGGGCTCGCCCACGGCCCAGTTGGCGGAGTCGGCCACCACGATCGCATCGGCCTGAAGGTCCGCCTTCTGGTTCTCCAGGAAGGTGCGGAACGTCGGGGAGCCGGCCTCCTCCTCCCCCTCGAAGAACACGCGCACGCCCACACCGATCTCAGGGGCGGCGGCCTGCAGGGCCCTCAGCGCGGCCAGGTGAAGCATGATGCCCGCCTTGTCGTCCGCCGCTCCGCGGCCGTAGAGGCGGTCGCCCTCGCGGGTGGCCTCGAACGGCGGCGTGTTCCACAGGGACTCGTCGCCCGTGGGCTGCACGTCGTGGTGGGCGTAGAGCAGCACGGTGGGCTTGCCCTCGGCACCGGGGCGGTGGCCGAGGACGGCGGGGCCGCCGGGCTGCCCGTCCTCACGGTCCTCGGTGACGATGCGCACGTTCTCCAGGCCCAGCTCGCTGACGAGCTCGGCGACCTTCTCGGCCGACTGCTCCAGCAGCGAGCGGTCGAAGGAGTCCCAGGCGATGCCGCCGATGGACACGAGGTCGGACAGCGTGGTGACGGTCTCGTCGAACTGGGCGTCGACGGCGGCGGTGATCTTCTCGACGAGCGCGAGATCGAGCTCGGAGGCGGCGGGAATCTGAGCGGTCATGGGGCTCACACTATCGAAACGGGGCCGCCGGGCCGATGCACCCGCCGCCGCTGCCGCGTGGCCCTGCGCGGCCCGTGCGCACCGCGTGCCTAGG
>NZ_BCSN01000027.1 GCF_001570885.1 Micrococcus lylae NBRC 15355
CATCTTGTAGATCTGCGAACCGATGTCCTCGGCGGAGTAGGAGGACCCGACGAGCAGCACACGCTTGCCGGCGAGCGCCTCCGCACCCCGGAAGTCGTGGGCGTGCATGACCTGGCCGGGGAAGGTCTCGATGCCCTCGAAGGCGGGCACGTTGGGGAAGGAGAAGTGGCCGGTGGCCACCACCACGTGGGAGAACCGCTCGGAACGGGTCTGACCCGTCAGCAGGTCCTCCGACGAGACCACGAAGTCGTCGGTCTCCGGGCGGTGCTGGACCCAGCGGACCACCGTGTTGAAGCGCACCTTGGACTTGGCCTCGGACCCGCGCATGCGCCCGTCGATGTAGTCCCACAGGACCTCCCGGGGAGGGTAGGAGGAGATCGGACGGCCGAAGTGCTCGTCGAAGGTGTACTCGGCGAACTCGAGGACCTCCTTGGGCCCGTTGGACCACAGGTTGCGGTACATGGAGGAGTGCACCGGCTCCCCGGTCGTGTCCATGCCCGTACGCCAGGTGAAGTTCCACTGGCCGCCCCAGTCCGACTGCTTCTCGAAGGCGACGATGTCCGGGACCTCCGCACCGGCCTGCTCCGCCGATTCGAAGGCACGGAGGGCGGCGATCCCGGACGGGCCCGCGCCGATGACTGCGATCCGCTGCGTGTTGTTCATGCACACCTCTCTGCACGGCCGGGGCCGCGCGGTTCCATCGGACCCCGATGCGGAGCGGAGTCCCCCATGAAGACTCAGAGACGCTCGACGCCGCCTCCGGGCGCGCCAGAAAAGGGCCGAGAGGTGGGGTCCCCAAGACCATAGCAAAATCATCCGCAGAGGCAGATTCAATGTCCACGACCCTGCCCGCGGGCCAGGCTCAGACTCTGGGAATGCGCCCGTCGCACCCGGCCCGGCGGCCGCGGAATCGACGTTCTCCCGAACGACAGTGCACGCGGACGCGCCGTTTTCACGAACGAAAACGCACTGGAACGCGACGATTTTCTGAACGAAAGCGCTCTGGGACCCGACGTTTTCACGAACGAAAGTGGACGGGGTCGGAGTCCCAGGTCAGCGCTGGAAGTTCTCCGCGGAGTCGTCGAACTCCTGCATCCACGGGGTGTGGTGCGGCACGGCCATCGTGCCGGTCACCGTCGAGCGGTGCTGACGGTCGCGGAAGGTCCGCACGTCCTCGATGCGGGCATCCCGCATCTGCAGGAACGTCTCGGCCACGGCCTCCACATCCACCTCCGGGCAGTCGGTGTGGGCGGACAGGTCCTGGATGTAGGCGCCCTGGTAGGCCAGCGCGGCCGGCGGGCCGTCGATCTGCGTCATCCGCTCGAACCAGGCGTCCATGTCCGCCTTCCGCTCCTCGGCCTCGGGCACCTCCACGCGCCCCAGCAGCACGTCCCGGGCGAAGTAGGCCTGCGCCTCCAGCAGGGTCAGGGTGAACAGCTGCTGCGAGGCGCCGACGTAGAGCACGTCCGGGTCGTCATGCCAGACGACGCCCTTCCACAGCCCGATCGGGCACAGCAGGTTCGGCCCGCCCAGCGCCAGCTCCTGCGGCAGGAACGGGTAGTGGTGCAGGTAGCCCGTGCACAGCAGCACCATGTCGTACTCGGCCTGCGCGCCGCCGGCGAAGGTCACCGTGTTCCCGTCGAAGCGCTGCACCTCCGGCTGCTCGTCCATCCCCTGCGGCCAGGCGATGTCCTGCGGCTGCTTCCGGTAGGCCGTGGTCACGTGCTTCGCGCCGGCACGGTGCAGCTGCAGCGCCAGGTCCTGGCCCGAGTAGCTGGACCCGATCACGAGCACCCGCTTGCCCACATAGCCCTCGGCCGACCGGTAGTCACCGGCGTGCTGCACCTGCCCGCGGAAGGACTCGATGCCCGGCCACGACGGCACCTGCGGCGTGTGGAAGTGGCCCGAGGCCACCACGATTCGGTCGAACTCCTCGACCACGCTCTCCCCGCTGACAAGGTGCTGTGCAGTCAGACGGAAGCGGCCGTCGTCGTGCTTCTGGACCCAGCGGACGGCGGTGGAGAAACGGATCTGCCCGCGGACGTCCACGTCCTGCATCCGGGCGCGGATGTACTCGGACATGACCTCGCGCGGCAGGTAGGACGGCACAGCACGGCCGAAGTGCCGGTCGAAGGGGTAGTCCGGGTACTCCATGCACTCCTTCGGCCCGTTGATCCACAGGTCCCGGTACATGGAGGAGTGCACCGGCTCGCCGTACTTGTCCGCGCCGGTGCGCCAGTCCAGGTTCCACTGGCCGCCCCAGTCGTCCTGGCGCTCGAACGCGACCACCTCGGGGACCTGTGCGCCGGCCTTCTCAGCCAGTGAGAACGCCCGCAGCAGGGCCATGCCGGACGGGCCGGCTCCGATCAGTCCGATGCGCTCGCGCGATGCCATGGTGCTCCTTCGGGGGCGGGGCTGCAGGTGGTGCAGGCACGGGGTCGATCCCGGTGCAGCTCCATGCTCTCGCGATCACCACGCCACGCGCACCCCGCGCCCGGACGGCGAGCCGAGCCAGAAGAATCGCACGGTTCACGGCGCGTTCAAGCAGCCGAAGCCTCTGGCTCGCCGCGGGAGGCCGGCACACCCCACCCCGCGCACCCGGCCCGCCTCAGAGCGGCTTGCCGGCCTCCAGGTCCGCGTCCACCTCCGCGAAGACCTTCTGCGCCAGCGTGAACGCGATGTTCGCCGCCGGCACCGAGCAGTAGATCGAGCACTGCAGGAGGATCTCCTGGATCTCCTCGCGCGTCAGGCCGTTGCGCAGGGCGGCGCGCAGGTGCATGGCGCACTCGTCCCAGTAGCCGCCGGCCACCATCGCGGTGATCGTCACGGCCGAGCGCATCCTCCGGTCCAGCCCCGGACGGGTCCACACGGTGCCCCAGGCGTAGCGGGTGATGAGGTTCTGGAAATCCTCGGAGGTGGCGTCCTTCTTCGCCTCGGCGCGGTCCACGTGCGCGTCCCCGAGGACCTGACGGCGCACGGCCATGCCGGCGTCGTAGACCTCCTGGGAGGTCCGGTCCATGTCATGTCCGATCGGCTGCCCGTCCATCACTTCTCCTCCTTCGCCGCGGCGTCCGCCCCGGCGGCCTGCTCGGCCGCGTCCATCGTCTCGACCAGGGCGGAGGCCACCTGCTCCGGTGCCTCCAGCGGGGCCTGGTGCGCCACCTCGGCCAGCGCACGGGTGCGCACCACTCCCGCAGGGGCGCCGACGGCGATCTCCTCCCCCGCCGCCGGAGGCGTCACCGCGTCCTGCTCACCGTGGATCGTCAGCACCGGCAGCGTCAGCTCGCCCAGCCGGTCCCTGACGTCGAACGCCGCCAGCGCCTCGCACATCCGCGCATAGGAGTGCCGGTCGGCGTCCTGCAGCGTGTGCAGCAGCCCGGTGGTGCGCTCCGGATGCCGCTCGATGAACCCCTCGGCGAACCACCGCTGCGCGGAGCCGACCACCATGGTGGGCGTTCCGGCCTTCTCCACCAGCTCGGCGCGCTCGCGCCAGGCCTGGGGCTCGCCGATCTTCGCGGCCGAGCAGATCACGGCGGACGAGGCCAGCCGGTCCGCATGCTCCAGCGCCAGCTGCAGCGCCACCGCGCCGCTGAGGGACACGCCGGCACAGTGGACGGGGATGTCGGACGGGATCTGGCCGGCGTCGGCCAGCTGGTCCAGACCCTTCACGACGGCGTCCGCCAGGTCCGCCACGGTCGTCGCCTCGTCGTGGGGCCGGGAGGCGCCGTGGCCGGGCAGGTCCCAGCCGATCACGAGGGTGTCCGCCGGCATCAGGGCGGCGCATTCGGCCCAGAGGGCCTGGACGCCGGTGCCGAGTCCGGCGCCGACGCACAGCACCCGGGCGGGGGCGTCGGATCCCTTCAGCAGCGTGGTGGTCACGGTCGGCAGGCTCATGGGTGTGTGGTCTCTTTCCTGTCGTGTCTCAGTCGTCGGTCTTCTCGGCGGCGCCGTCCAGGCCGTGGGCGGCGAGGATCCGGTCCACCACCTGCTCGGCCAGGCCCACGTAGCCGCCGGGGTCGCAGAGCCGGTCCAGCTCGGCATCGGACACGGCGGCGGGGGCGGCCTGTCGCAGGGCGGCGCGGAAGTCGCCCGTGCCGGCCAGATGGGCGTCCACGGCGGCCTGGATCGTCGCACGGCCCGCCCCGGGCTCACCGCGGTCCTCGTCGATCCGCGGGGCCAGCGCGGACATCAGGCGCTCGGACACCAGCACCGGACCGGTGCGGTCCAGGTTGGCGCGCATCCTCTCCGGGCGCACCCGCAGGCCCTCGGCCACCTCACGGGTCAGGGCCGCGGCGGCACCGGCGTCCCGCAGCAGGCGGCGCAGGGCCGGCCACTCGGCGTGCCAGGCGCCGTCCGGGCGGTCCTCGTTCGCGGCCCCGGCGGCGGTGTAGACCTGGGCGAGCGTCCCGGGCGCGGACAGCGCAAGGGAGTGCACCAGCACGGAGAGCACCGGGTTCTGCTTGTGCGGCATGGCGGAGGAGCCGCCACGCCCGGGGGCAGTGGGTTCGGCCAGCTCACCGATCTCCACGCGGGAGGAGAGCAGCACGTCGTTGGCGATCCGCCCGCAGGCCGCCACCGCGTCGGCCAGGGCCGCAGCCACCTGCGTGACCGGCAGGCGGGTGGTGTCCCACGGGCCGGGCGGATCCTGCAGGCCCAGCCGGGAGGCCAGGGCGGAGGTGAGGGCGAAGGCGTCGGGGCCGGAGCCGTCGTCGGGAAGCCGGCCGTCCGCACGGGCGGAGGCGAGCGCGCCGTCCAGGGCGGCCAGCGTGCCGGCGGCACCGCCCCACTGGATCGGCAGGGCGGCCGCGGCGGCGGCCAGGCGGTCCGCTGCCCGGGCGAGGCCGTCCAGCCAGTTCGCCGCGCGCAGCCCGAAGGTGATCGGCAGGGAGTGCTGGGCCAGGGAGCGGGCGACCATCGGGGTGGAGCGGTGCTCCACGGCCAGCGCCGCCAGCGCCGTGGCCGCGGCCCTCAGGTCCGCCACCACCGTCCCGGCCGCCTGGACGGCCATGCGCATGAGCATGGTGTCCACGATGTCCTGGCTGGTCGCCCCCACATGCACCGCCGTGAAGCCGGCCGGCAGCTCCGCCCGCAGCCGCTTCAGCAGCGGGATCAGGGCGTTGCCGCCGGCCGTGGCGGCGCGGGCCAGCTCGTCCAGGTCCACGGACCCAGCCAGCCGATCCGCCGCCGCCCGCACGGCCCGGGCCTCGTCCGCCGAGACCACCCCCGCCTCCGCGAGCGTCTGCGTCCAGGCCGCCTCCACCTCCAGCAGGCCGGCGACGACGGCCGCATCCGAGGTCTGTGCCGTCACCGCCGAGGCGGGCAGGGCGGGGTCGAGCAGGCCGTGGTCCGCGGCCGGGCGCGGCGGCACGGAGGAGGAGGAGGGGTGGTCGGTCATCGGCGGTCGGGGCCTTCCGGGCGTCAGTCGTGGACGGGGTACTCGATGCCGGGGAACTGCAGGAACACGGTCTCCTTGTCCGCGTTCTCCCCCGCACCCTGGATCCACACGTCGAAGCGCAGCGAGCCGTCCTCGTCCCGATGCGCGATCAGCGTGTTCCGGCGCTCCGGGTCCAGGCCGGACAGGAACGGGTCCGCGGCCAGCGCCTCCGTGTCCTCAGGAATGTACACGCGGGTGTGCAGCTTGTTCAGCAGCCCGCGGGCGAACACCACCAGGTGGATGAACCGGGCGCGTCCTGCGTCGGTGGCGCCGGGCTCCACGGTGGAGAAGGTGTAGCGGCCCACGTTGTCCGTGACGGACCGCCCCCAGCCGGTGAACGTGAAGCCATCCCGCACCAGGGAGCCGTCCTTCCGGGAGATCCTCCCCTGCGCGTCCGGCTGCCAGATCTCCAGCATCGCGTCCGGGATGGGGGTGCCCTCGCCGTCATACACGGTGCCGTAGAGGCGGACCGCGTCCGGGTGCGTCGGCGGGACCAGGTTCTGCCCGTCCCACCACGGCAGGTGCACGTTCTCATAGGGGGTGGCGTACCCGAAGAACGGGCCGATGGTCTGGCCCGGGGTGGGGACCAGGCGGCCGTCCTCGCCGCGTTCGGTGTTCTCGTCGATGCGCATCAGTGCTCGCCCTCCTCGTCTTCCATCCACGTCCGGTTGCTGCCGGACAGGACGATGTCCCAGTAGTAGCCGGTGTTCCACTCGTGGCTGGTGACCGAGTGGTCGTAGGTGGCCACCAGGCGGTCACGGGCCTTCTGGTCCGTGATGCCCTGGTAGATCGGGTCCAGGCTGAACAGCGGGTCCCCCGGGAAGTACATCTGGGTGATCATCCGCTGCGTGAAGTCCGTGCCGAACAGGGAGAAGTGGATGTGCGCCGGACGCCACGCGTTGTGGTGGTTCTTCCACGGATAGGGGGCCGGCTTGATGGTGGTGAACTCGTAGCGGCCCTGCTCGTCTGTGAGGGTGCGCCCGATGCCGGTGAAGTTCGGGTCCAACGGGGCCGGATGCTGGTCCCGCTTGTGCACGTAGCGGCCGGCCGCGTTGGCCTGCCAGATCTCCACGAGCTGTCCGCGGACCGGGCGGCCGTCCCCGTCCAGGACGCGGCCGCGGACCTTGATGCGCTCGCCGATCGGCTCACCGCCGCGCTGGATGGTCAGGTCCGACTCGAGCGGATGCACGTCACGGTCGCCGAACGCAGGGGACCACAGCTCGATGGTCTCCGGGTCCGCATGGACCATCGACTTGGTGGGGTGGCGCAGCAGCGAGGAGCGGTACGGGGGGAAGTCCAGCCGCGGCTGGGTCTCGCCGGAGGCCTCGGCGTGGATCGCGGAGATCTCGGAGCTGATCTGCTCCTGCGAGTCCTGCGTGGCCGCGGGGTCGAGGACGTGCGCGTCCTCGAACGCCTCCTCGTCCGGGGCGGGGGCGGTGCTGCTCATGGGTGGCTCCTCTCGGAGGGTCGGTGGGGTCGTCGGGTTCTGGGGCGGCCGGGCCGCGGAGGGCCAGCGGCCGGCGGGCCGGCGGGCGGGCGGGGCCGTCGTCGGACGCCGGGAAACCGGCGGACGGCGGTCAGGAGTTCGGCCAGCCGGTGTACTGCTCGGCCAGGTGCTGCATGCCGAACCGGGAGCCGGTGACGGACTCGAGCTCGCCGAGGATGCGGCGGTTCTCGAACGCGGTGGCATCCGCCCGGGTGTGGAGCATGGAGGTCATCCAGAAGGAGAAGTTCTGGGCCTTCCACACCCGGCGCAGCGCGGTGTCCTGGTAGCCGTCGAGCTTCTCGCGGGTGCCGGTGTCCGCCCAGGCGAGGATCGCGTCGGCGAGCACGCGGACGTCGGCGAAGGCGAGGTTCAGGCCCTTCGCGCCGGTCGGCGGGACGGTGTGGGCGGCGTCGCCGGCCAGGAAGACGCTGCCGCGGCTCATGGGCTGACGGACGAAGGAGCGGAACGGCAGCACGGTGCGGTCGAAGATGGGCCCGGTCTTCAGCTCGAAGCCGTCCGGGCCGGACACGCGAGCCTGCAGCTCGGACCAGATGCGGTCGTCGGACCAGTCCTCCGGCTTCTCGCCCGGATCGCACTGGAAGTACATGCGCTGCACGGTCTCCGAGCGCTGGGAGATCAGGGCGAAGCCGCGCTCGTGGCGGGCGTAGATCAGCTCCGGGGAGGACTTCGGTGCCTCCGCGAGGATGCCGAACCAGGCGAACGGGTACTCGTGGGACAGGTCCTGGGAGCCGCCGTCGGCCAGGGCACGGCGGACCACGGAGCGGGAGCCGTCCGCGCCGATCAGCAGGTCGCAGCGCAGCTCGTGGACCTCGTCCGGGTCGGCGCCGTCCGCGAGCGAGCGGAAGCGGACGCCCGGGCGGTCCGAGTCCACGTCCAGGACCTCGGTCACCTCGGTCTCGAAGCGCACGTCCCCGCCGTCCCGGGCACGGGCGGCGGCCAGGTCCACGAACACCTCGTTCTGGGCGTAGAGGGTGACGGTGGCGCCCACCAGCTCCGGGAAGTGCAGCAGGTGGGACTCGCCGCCGAAACGCAGGTCGATGCCCTCGTGCTCGTCCCCCAGCTCCCCGATGCGACCGTCCACGCCGGTCTGGGTGAGCATGTCCACGCTGGGCTGCTCCAGGATGCCGGCACGGTGGGTGTGGGAGATCTCCTCATGGGAGCGGCGGTCCAGGACGATGTTGTCCACGCCCGCACGGGCGAGCAGATGGGAGAGCATGAGGCCGGCCGGGCCGGCGCCCACGATCCCGACGCGGGTGCCGGTGGTGGTCTGCGGTGAGGTCATGGAGGCTCCTGGGGGACGGGACAGGGCGGGCCGGGTGATGCGGCCGCAGGCTG
Source organism: Micrococcus lylae NBRC 15355 (assembly GCF_001570885.1). GTDB lineage: Bacteria > Actinomycetota > Actinomycetes > Actinomycetales > Micrococcaceae > Micrococcus > Micrococcus lylae. Next base: position 8,277 of record NZ_BCSN01000027.1, read on the forward strand.
GGACCAGCGTGAACCAGAGCACAGTGCGACGGTAGGTGCATTCCCACTCAGTGAGAATGACGCGCGGTGGGAATGCTGCCCGGTGGGAACGCTGTCCGGTGGGAATGCGGGGGCGCAGGCCCCGCCACAGCACTCCCCCGGCCTTCCCCGCGGAGGCGAGGAGCCGTCGTCGGGCTCTCAGGCCCCTCCCGACGACGGACCGGGCGCCTCCGCCACGCCCCTCGCCTGCCGTTCAGCCCAGGGAGCGGCCGATGCCGCGTGCCGCCGTCATCAGCAGAGGTGCGATGGCCGCATCCGCGGCCATCTGCCTGGGCACCACGACGCCGAGAGCCGCGACGGTCCGCCCGGCGCCGTCTCGCACCGGGACGGCGATGCCGCGCGCCTCCGCGTCGATGCGCCCCACCACGGCGGCATGCCCCTGACTGCGCACATGGGCCAGGATGCTCCGCAGCTCGTCCTCGGTGGGGTTCACCGCCGGAGCCGCGCTGCCCTTGGTCGGAGGCACCGGCCCACCGAGTTCCGCGGCGTGGGCACGCACGTACGCCGCCACGCGGGGCCGCGCAGAGAACGCCAGCAACACCTGGCCGAGTGAGGTGGTGAAGGTCGGCAGACGGCCCGCCACCGTCGCCTGGTTCGCCACCGCCCCCCGGGCGGACAGGCGCTCGAGCACCAGCACGCCCTCGTCGTCGAGCACCGCCAGCTGCACGTGCTGGCGCAGCACCGCGTGGACGTCGTCCAGGAACGGCATGGCCGCCTGACGCAGGGAGACGGACGGCGCGGACCGGGACGCCAGCTCCCACAGGCGCAGGCCGGGCCGGACGCGGCCGCCGTCCCGCTCCAGCAGATCGGACTCCCTCAGCCGCTCGACCCAGCGGTAGGCCGTGGCCGTCGGCAGTCCCGCCCGCTGCGCGAGCTCGGCCGTGGTGAGGCTGGGATGCTCGGCGTCGAATGCCTCGAGGATCCGGATGAGCCGGTCCAGGGTGGAGTCCGCGCCGCTCACGGCCGCCCCCCCCGGCCCGGGCCCGGGCCGCACCCGCTCCTGCCAGGCCACGATCCGCTCCAGCGCCTCGGCCACGGCCTCCTTTCCGGCCGCGAAGGACAGACGCACAGACTCCGGTCCGTGGACGGCGTCGAAGTCGTCGCCGGGGGTGATGGCCACGCCGGCCTCCTCGAGCAGAGCGGTGCAGTAGCCGAGGGCGTTCCCGTACCTCTCAAGCGCCCACTGCGGCAGGCGGGCCCAGAGGTAGAAGGCGCCGTCCGCCGGGGCCACGTCCGCCCAGCCCAGCTCCGGCACCCGCTCCAGCAGGACCTCGCGGGTGGCGGCGAACCCGCGCACCTGCTCCTCGCAGAACTCATAGGCTGCTTGTCCGAACGCGGCGACCGCCGCCTCCTGCGCCGCCGCCGGCGGGCAGAGGGCCGCCGACCCGGCCAGCCCCTCCACGGCGGCGCGCAGGTCCTCCGGAACCAGCATCCAGCCCAGCCGCCAGCCGGGCATGCCCCAGTACTTGGAGAAGGAGCTGATCACCAGGGCGGTGCGGCTGAAGGTCCAGGCGCAGGCGCCCCTGTCCGCGGGGTCGGTGGACGCGGCCACCGTCTCCGTGGTCTCGGTGGCCTCGGCCACCCCTGCCGCAGCGGCGCCCCGGTAGACGATGCCGTGGTAGATCTCATCCGAGACCAGGCGCACCTGATGCTCCTGGCACCACACGGCGAGCGCCTCGAGCTCCTCGGCGCTCACCATGGTCCCGGTCGGGTTGGCCGGAGAGGCCAGGATGAGTCCGGCCAGCGGTCCGCCCTCGGCCTCGGCGGCCTCGAGCAGCTCCACGGTCGGCTGGTGGCGCACGTCCGGGCCGGCGTCGAGCTCGACCACCTCGCAGCCCAGCGAGGTCAGGATGTTCCGGTAGGCCGGGTAGCCGGGGCGGGCCAGGGCCACCCGGTCGCCGGCCTCGAAGGCGCAGAGGAAGCCGAGCAGGAAGGCCCCGGAAGAGCCCGTGGTGACGGCGACCTGCTCGGGGGCCACGTCCAGCCCGTACCAGCGGGCGTAGTGTCCGGCGATCGCCTCGCGCAGCGGCCGGATCCCGGAGGCCGGAGTGTACGTCAGCGCTCTCCCGGAGGCATGCACGGCAGCGGCCGCCTCGTTGACGGTCGGCGGGGCGCCGGCCCCGGGCTCGCCGGCGCAAAGGGACACCACGTCGCGGCCCTCGGCGCGCAGCTCGGCCACTCTCCCGAGGATGTCCATCACCATGAACGGCGGCACCTGGGCACGCGTCGACGGGCCCAGCGGACGGCGATCGCTCTGCATCTCACGCATGGCCTCACGGTATCGGCATCTCCGTTCCGCCACGGCCCTTCTCCGCCGCCCGGCACTGGTCTACATTCAGCCCAGGCCGCCTGGGCGCGGCACCCACGAGGGGCTCCCTGCGCCGCGAGGACATTCTGCCTCCCCTGCAGCGCCGGAGGCACTGACAGGATGCCCCGGGGGCGCCGTCTGGGCGTCCCCGGGGGCGTCGCCGCTACGAACGCTCCCGACCCCTGGAGGCGAGGAGCAGCCAGGTGCCCCACAACAGGCCTAGAATCGCCGCGACGATCAGCACCACATCTACGGTTCCACTCAGACCATCCACCAGCGTAGCGGCCGCGACCAGGACGAACACGAGCATCACAGTCACGATGAGCGCAGCGGAGCCTCGTCGACCGTCGCGCGCCGCTCCCACACCGCCGCGCCCCTGGTCGGATCCATGCTTCCTGGTATCAGGCATAGTCATAACAGTCACGGAATGTGGCAATGAAGCTGACAGAGTATCCGGCCAGCGCAAGGGCGAAGAGGCCACCAGAAGCGACAACGGCGGCCGCAAGGGAGACAGTGGCGAGAGAGAAGCCGGTCGCTGACACTACACATGAGAGCGCATCCGTAGTCCTAGCACCGCCACTTTTTGACGCACTTGAGTCTTGATGCGTCACGATCCGCGCCGCACCTCCGCTATATACCAGATTATAAGTGCGAGATTCCGCGTCAGCGTATGTGTTCTGGATATCCGCAATGAAAGAGTGGTAGTCCTGAGCAAACTTCACATTCACTCCCTCGTCCACAGCGCCCTCGAAGTCGAATACCGTCTCACCATCAACGACAGAGGTGTACTGCTGGGCCAGGCGAACATCCTCTGAGGTGACTGCAGGGCTTTTCCCGTGAGCCCGATGAGGCTCTGTCACCACGACACTGGACGCAGGAATACCGTTAGCCTCGAGGGCACCTGCGGGTGCGCCGCCGAAAACGAGGCCTGCACAGACCAAGCCAGCTAATGTCACTCTTTTGAACGTCTTCATACTCTCAACCAAATCCAATCTTCGGTGAATGAATGGGCTTGGGGGATGCGAGCTGTGAATCACAATACACCTGTCCGGATGCACATGCAATCTCAGACACAGAACCGTCCTAGCTTGACCGGCTGAACCACGCGTGATCGGGCGAGCACGTAGAAGACAGTCGTCCCGAGTGGCCGCAAAGGGCATCTCGGCTCTGACCAGCGCGAAATCCGCGTTCACTGACGGGCCCCTCCTTCTGGACAGGCTAGCGAGAACCACCCCGTTGCCTCCGGTTCGAGGCCTCCACGCCGATGTCGCTGCGCGAGAGCTGGGACGGGACCGAGCATCCCCTGGGCGTGTTCGTCGGAGAGTCCTGGGGCAGGACGCCCGCCGAGGGTCCCCGCCGACGGCGCTCGCTCTACCTCTCACGCATGCACCCACGCTAGCCGCATCTCGATTCGGGCACGGCTCTTCTCCACCGCCCGGCACTGGTTTACATTCAGCCCAGGCCACCTGGGCGCGGCACCCACGAGGAGGCCCCATGTCCCGCACCCGCCTGGCCGGCATCGCACTCCCCCTGCTGCTCACGGCCGCCCTCACCGGGTGCACCGAGACCGGGGGCTCCACCACCTCCACCCCGACGACGGCCTCCCCCTCCGCCCTGGTCGGCACCTCCCCGACGGGGTCGGGTGAGAGCGCCGCAGAGGCGACGATCTCGGCGAAGGCGACGGCGCCGTCGTCGCCGTCCGAGGAGGAGTGGCCCGCCGAGCTCTACCAGGCGGGCGGGACCGCCTACGAGGACTACCTGCGCGAGCAGCAGGGGCCGGATGGGTTCGGGCACCTCCTGGGCGAGGTCGCTTGAGAGGCCTGGGGCAAGGGGGTCGCACAGGTCGACGTGGCGACGCGGGAGGGCTACACCTACTCCACGCTGGTGATCTGCGCCCTGAACACCCCGGTCACCCTCACGGACAGTCAGCACACCGAGCTCGAGTCCCCGACCTGCGAGGGCGGCTTCGCCAGCCCCGGTGACGGCTCGAGGGTCACCTACCGAGCGACCACGCCGAACGGCGCCCCCGTGTGCCTGGTGGTGTTCGAGACGCCGGCCGAGGGGGCCCCGGAGGCCTGACTCGGCGGCCGGCGGCACCCAGCGCCCAGGCCGTCCTCCGGGGCAGCCGCCCGGCACCGGAGTGAGCCCGGCAGCACCGGGTACCCGTCACTCAGTCGTCGGCACCGAGGAGCTCGCGGATGTCGTCGGCGGTCAGGGAGTCGGTGAAGGCGCCGGCGCCGGAGTCGTCGGCCTCGTCCATGAGCGCCCCGAACAGCTCGGCCTTGCGGCGCTGCATGTCCAGGACCTTCTCCTCGATCGTCCCCTGGGACACCATCCGGTAGACCATGACGGTCCGGTCCTGCCCGATGCGGTGCGCGCGGTCCACGGCCTGCGCCTCGGCCGCCGGGTTCCACCACGGGTCCATGAGGAACACGTAGTCCGCCTCGGTCAGCGTCAGGCCGAAGCCGCCGGCCTTCAGGGAGATCAGGAACACGGGGGCGTCGCCCTCGCGGAAGCCCTGGATCACCTCGGCGCGGCGGCGGGTGGAGCCGTCCAGGTAGGCGTAGTCCACGCCCAGGTGGTCCAGCTCCTCGCCCACGGTCCTCAGGAACGTCGTGAACTGACTGAACACGATCACCCGGTGCCCCTCGCTCAGCACCTCCGTCAGGTCGTCCAGGAACCGCTCCATCTTGGAGCTGGGCACGGAGGCGTACTGGTCGTCCACGATCGACGGCGCCAGCGCCAGCATGCGCAGCAGCGTCAGGGACTTGAAGATGGTGAAGCGGTTGCCGTCCACGTCGTCCAGCAGGCCCAGGACCTTGCGGCGCTCGCGCTGCAGCACGCGGTCGTAGAGCTTGCGGTGCGCCGCCTCGAGCTCCACGGAGAGCACCTGCTCCTGCTTCGGCGGCAGGTCCTTGGCCACCAGCTCCTTGGAGCGGCGCAGCATGAACGGACGCAGGCGGCGGCGCAGCCGGTCCATCCGCTCCGGGTTCTCACCGGTCTCGATGGGGTTGATGTACTCCTCGCGGAACAGCCGGTGGCTGGGGAACAGCCCGGGCACGGCCACCTCCAGCAGCGCCCAGAGGTCGGCCAGGGAGTTCTCCATGGGCGTGCCGGTGATGGCCAGGCGGAACGGGGCCTGCACGTCTCGGGCCACCTGGTGCACCTTGGCGGTGCGGTTCTTGATGAACTGGGCCTCGTCCAGCACCAGACCGGCCCACGTCCGGGCGTGGTACTCCTTCGCGTCGATGCGCAGCAGCGTGTAGCTGGTGACCACCACGTCCGCGCCGGCCACCTCGTCCACCAGCGGGGTGCGGCGCTTGCGGGTGGTCTGGTCCACCACGCGCACGTCCAGGCCGGGGGCGAACTTGGCCGCCTCCGCGGCCCACACCGAGACCACCGACGACGGCGCCACCACCAGGAACGGCTCCTCACCGGCCGCTCGGGCCGGGTCGGCCACCGCGTCGGCCGCCTCCACCACGGCATCCGCAGCGCCCGCCTCCGCCTGGGCCGGCGCCTCCTGCGCCGCCTCACCGGCGACGATCCGCCGCTCCTTGGCGTGGCAGAGCAGGGCGAGGGTCTGGACGGTCTTGCCCAGGCCCATGTCGTCCGCCAGGATGCCGCCGAGCCCGAGCTCGTGCAGGAACGCCAGCCAGCGGAAGCCCTCGCGCTGGTAGGGGCGCAGCTCGGCCCGGAGCCCGGCCGGGACCTCGGGGTCCGGGAGCCGCTCGGTGGCGGCGAGCCGGCCCATGGCCGCGGTCCAGGCCGGGTCCTCCTGCACCTCGTCCGCCAGGTCCTTGAGGTCCTCCCAGAAGGCGGCCTGGTGCTTGGAGACCTGCTGGTTCTCCGGGGTCCACTCCTGCAGCGTGGCGGCCTCGGACAGCAGCGCCCTGAGCTTCTCGAACGCCGGATGGTCCAGGGACAGGTAGGAGCCGTCCATGAGGATCAGGGCGGTCTTGCCGTGCACGAGCGCGGTGAACAGCTCGGCGAAGGGCAGCACGTGGCCGTCCACGGAGACCTGCACCCCCAGGTCGAACCAGTCGTTCTGCGTCGCCTTCGTGCCGACCTCGATCCGCGGCACGGCCGTGAGCTCGCGGTAGTCCGGGCGCTCGCCGGTGACGTCCACGCGGACGTGCTCCACCTTCGCCAGCTGCGGCAGGACGGTCTCGGAGAAGCGGGCCGCGGCCACGCCCTCCAGGGCCTGGCGTCCGGTGCTGCCGGCGTGCGGCCACACCTCGGCGGCCCGGGCGAGCACCTGCCGCTCGTGGGCGGTGTCCCGCAAGGCGTCCCTGGCGTCCACCTCCACCTGGCGCGGCGGGTCGAAGTAGAGCCAGGACCAGTACAGGTCCAGCTGGTGGTCCGGCTGGAAGTCGGCCTGCAGGCGCAGCGTGGGCGGCTCGAACTCGGGCAGGTCCACGGAGCCGTCCGTGGAGGCCACCTCGATCTGGTTCTTCAGTCGCGGGTAGACGCGTTCGAGGAAGTCCGCGCGGTCCGACTGCGGGACGGTGAGCGCCTTCTCGGACTCGAGCAGGTGCTGCACGGGCTCGGCCAGAGACTGTGCGGCGGGCACCAGGTGCGCCACGAAGCCCTCCTCGGCCTCGCGGACCCGGTAGAACCCGATGCCGCCCACCGGGTAGACGTCGGAGGCCTCGACCTGGTGGTCCGCGGCGGTGAGCAGCCGCGGGGACACCGCCAGCTCCCCGCCGTCGGCCTCACGGACGTCCAGGCCCACATGGACCGGATCCTCCAGCACCACATCGGACAGCGAACCCTGCGCCACGAGCTCCACACCGGCCTTCTCGGCGCCCTCGAGGAGCTGCCAGATCCGGGTGGAGTCGAACTGGTGGAGCATGATCCACGCGTCCGTGGGATACGTCTCCTCGGCCATCAGCTGCCGGTAGATCAGCCGCAGCGCCCGCTCGTGGGCGGGGTCGAACTCGGCCCGCGGGTACTGGAACCGCTTCCAGGTCAGCCCTCCCTTGATCCAGGTGCCCTTCGCGCCCCGCCTCAGGGGGCGCAGCAGCACGAACAGCCCGCGCCCGGCACGCAGCCGATCCTCGCCGGCGCCGGCCGGACCCCACTGCTGGTACATGGAGTGGGAGGACTCGGCCACCAGCTCCACGCCGATCGCCAGCGGCGCCTGCGGGGCGCGCACCGAGGAGGTCTGCAGTCCGGCCAGCGGCTCCATGATCCGACGCCAGTCCGCGGCGGCGGTGCGGGAGGCACCCGAGCCGGCCGGGCCGTCGTCGCCCAGGGAGGGCCGGGCGGCTGCCGCCGAGCCGGCCGAGCGGGCGGCGAGCTCGTCCGCGGTGGTGATCATGGAGGCCAGATCCGTCTTCGCCCGGTCCAGCGCGTCGTCCGAGCGCAGCCGGACGGCGCGGTAGCAGACCGCCGCCACATGCTTGCAGTCCGCGCCCACGGGACAGGTGCATTCGCCGGAGACCGGCTCCCACTCCATGTCCAGCGGGTCGGTGCCCTCAGGCTGGAGGTCCGCGGCCACGGACGGCTGCAGCCACACGCGCACCCGGTAGGGCCGCGGGACCGAGCCGGCCACCTGGGCGGTGAGCAGGCCCTCCTCGGGGTCGAACGTCACCCGTCCCACCCGACTGGTGCTCGCGTACTGGAGCCCGCGGGAGGCGAAGGTGGCACCCACCACGGCGCGGATCGCGTCCGTGTCGATGCGAGGCGTGCTGGTGCGCGACGGGTCGGAGACCATTCGTCCATCCTAGAACTCCCCCGCCTGCGTGGTCACAGCGGTGTGGACGCACCCCACCCCTGCCCAAGCCCCTACCGCGAGCCCTAGCGTGTTCGGCATGACCCCTTCCTTTCCCCTCCAGCTCCGCCTCCCCGGCGGCCACGGCCGCCGCGTGCTCGTCACCGGCGCCTCCGGCTACGTGGGCGGCCGTCTCATCCCGGAGCTGCTCGCCGCCGGCTTCACGGTGCGCGCCGCGGCCCGCAACACCGACGCTCTCGCCGACCGCCCCTGGGGCTCCGATGTGGAGATCGTGCGTTGCGACCTCTCCGATCCCGAGGACGTGCTGGCCGCCATGCAGGACATCCACACGGTCCTCTACCTCGTCCACTCGATGGGCGGCGGGGCCGGCTTCGTGGAGCGCGAGCAGTCCATCGCGGACACCGTGGCCACCGCGGCCGAGGCCGCCGGCGTGGCCCAGCTGGTCTACCTCTCCGGCCTGCACCCGGACCGGCCCGTGGAGGAGCTCTCGGACCACATGCGCTCCCGCGAGCTCGTGGCCCGCCGCCTCGAGGAGTCCTCCGTCCCCACCCTGACGTTCGAGGCCGGCATCGTGATCGGCTCCGGCTCGACCAGCTTCGAGATGATCCGCCACCTCACCGAGCGCCTGCCGATCATGCCGGGCCCCTCCTGGCTGGGGAACCGGGTGGAGCCGATCGCCATCCGGGACGTGCTGCACTACCTCGTCCACGCGTGCGCCCTCGAGGCCCCGGTGCAGGCCCGCGGGCAGATCGGCTGCGGCACCCCGCAGACCTTCGCGTCCATGCTCACGGACTACACGGAGGTCGCTGAGCTCGGCCGCCGGCGCGTGATCGCCCTGCCGCTGCCCGCCATGCGCCTGTCCGGCGTGTGGATCGGACTGGTCACCCCCATCCCGGTGGGCGTGGCCATGCCGTTGGCCGCGTCGCTGGCCGAAGACGCCGTCACGGACGACCACACCGTGGCCGAGATCGTCCCGGACCCCGCCGGAGGTCTCACCTCCTACAAGGAGGCCGTCCGCCGGGCGCTGGCCCGCGAGCAGGAGGGGCCGCTCGAGGTCACCTGGGATGCGGACCAGAGCGTCGGCCGGGACCCGGCCGCTCCCCTGCCCGCGGACCCGGGCTGGGCCGGTTCCACCGTCTACACGGACGAGCGGGAGAAGGAGACGGACCTTTCCCCGGAGCAACTCTGGCCCGTGCTCGAGTCCATCGGCGGCCCGAACGGCTGGTACTCCACCCCGTTCTTGTGGCGGATGCGCGGCTGGATGGACAAGCTGATCGGCGGGCCGGGGCTGTCCCGCGGCCGCCGCGACCCGGAGCGCCTGCGCCTCGGCGACCATGTGGACTGGTGGCGCGTGGAGTCCATCGACCGCGGCCGCCTGCTCACCCTGCGCGCCGAGATGCGCGCCGGCGGACGGGCCTGGCTGCAGCTGGGCGTCGAGCGCACCGAGGGCGGCTGCGTCTACCGCCAGCGGGCCGTGTTCATGCCCTCCGGCCTGGTCGGCCGCGCCTACTGGACGGCCATCCTGCCGTTCCACGCCCTGGTGTTCCCGTCCATGGCCGAGAACATCGTGGCCGAGGCGCGACGACGGCCCCTCGCCGCCGCCTGACGGCCCGCCCGGGGTGGGCCCTCGCCCTGGCAGACGGAAGGGCCCCGCCCCGTCACACTGACGGCGCGGGGCCCTTCCCGTGCGTCCGGCTCAGGCGTCGGCCTCGGCCTGGGCGTCCTCGAGGGTGGTGGACGGGTCCACGATCTGGCCCTCCCAGCCGTCGGACACCGCGTAGACGAGGCAGTGCTGGGAGCCGTCGGCGGAGTTGCGCAGCTCGGTGGCGGAGACGGTCACGTCGAGCTGCTTGCCGGCCTTCGCGCCGGTGGTGCGGCAGACGGACTCGGTGTCGGTGGTGTCGTCCTCGCCCTTCTCCGGCACGGCCCAGAGGTACTCGGCGTTGTGCTCGTCGTCGCAGTCGACCTTCTCGAAGGTGCCCACGTCACGGGCGCCCGGATCGTTGGTCAGGCAGTCGCCGGCGGAGAAGGAGACCTCCTCGGCCTGCGGGGCGGCGTCCTCGCCACCCTCGGACGAGGTGGACTCGGACTGGGTGGCCGACTGGTCGGCGGTCTCCTGCTCGGCGTCCTGGGACTCACCGGCGCAGGCGGTCAGGGCGAGCAGGGCGGCGGCGCCGAGGGCGGCGGCGCGTGAGGTGCGGGCGATGCGGGTCATCTCGTCTCTCTTCCGTTCTTCTCTTCGTTCAGCTTCGGTGCATTCACGGTGCGCGTCCTCGCCGGATTCCCCCTGCCGGCGGCGCGCGTGCCCGGGGTCCCGAGCCGGGCACATTGGGCCACTGTACGCTGGATGTGACGGCACACCATCGCGTGGGTGACCTGGGTCACGTCGGCCACGGGTCGCCGTTCGGAAGCCTCGGCACCAGCTCGGACGGCAGCCCCGGCACCAGGTCCGGCGGCCGTGCGGCGCGCCGGCCTCCGCCCAGGTCAGGGCCCAGGACGCCGCCGCCGACCGCCGGGCTCACCGGCCTGACAGAATGACCGCATGACCTCCTGCGCCGCACAGCCCGATCCTGCCGCCGCCGACCCGCACGCCGTTCCGCAGACGTCCGAGCAGGGCGGCACACGGGACGGCCACCGGGACGCGGAGGAGGTCGTCGTGCTCCTGGCCGAGGACGGCACCCCGGCCGGCACCGAGCCGAAGGCCACCGTGCACCGGCACCAGAACGAGGGCACGCCCCTGCACCTGGCCTTCTCCTGCCACGTGTACGGCCCGGACGGCCGGTTCCTGCTGACCCGGCGTGCCCTGGCGAAGAAGACCTTCCCCGGCGTGTGGACCAACGGGTTCTGCGGACACCCGGGCGTGGAGGAGACGCCGGCCGAGGCCGTCGGGCGGCGCGCCGTCCAGGAGCTGGGCGTGCCGGTGCACTCCGTGGAGCCGGTGCTGCCGGACTTCCGCTACCGCGCGGTGGACGCCGCCGGCGTGGAGGAGAACGAGATCTGCCCGGTGTTCCGGGCGCAGACGGACGGCGACCCCGCCCCGGTGTGGGACGAGGTCGCCGAATGGGAGTGGGTGCAGGTCGCGGACCTCACCGCCGCCCTGGCCGCCGTGCCCGCCGCGTTCAGCCCGTGGCTGGCGCAGCAGTGGCGGCAGGGGGCCTTCGAGGGGCGCTGAGGCAGCCCCGGCGCAGGGCCGCACCGCCACGACGACGGCTGCTCCCCTTTCAGAGCGCCGCGCGCCTCAGGCCTGCGGCTGACCGCCCTGGGCCTGACCACCCTGGGCGGCGGCGTCGTTCTTCGCCGCCTGCTCCGCGGCCATGCGACGGACCTCCTCGATGTCCAGGCCCTTGACCTGCTGCACGAGGTCCTCCAGGGCAGGAGCCGGGAGGGCGCCGGGCTGGGAGAAGACGAGCACGCCGCCACGGAATGCCATGAGGGTTGGGATCGAGGTGATGCCGGCCATCGCGGCCAGCTGCTGCTGGTCCTCGGTGTCCACCTTCACGAAGGCGACGTCGTCATGCTGCTCGGAGGCGGCCTCGAAGACCGGGGCGAACTGCTTGCAGGGGCCGCACCACTCGGCCCAGAAGTCCACCAGGACGGTGTCGTTCTCGGCGATGGTCTGCTGGAAGGACTCGAGGGTCAGGTCGGTGGTGGCCATGGCAGGGATCCTTTCGGACGGGTTCTCGCCGGCGTCCGCCGCGGACGCGGTCACGGTCCGGCGCGTTCTGTCAGGCGGCAACAGGATGCCCCGCCCGGTCTATTCCAAGGCTGACGGACGACGGCCCCGGATGCCCCCCGGTTCAGCGCCCGACGTATTCCGTCCGTCCACCCGGCAGGCGGCTTCCCGACGACGGCCGCCCACCTCCGGCGTCCGCTCGCCTCCGTCCGCGGCACCGGAGCGCGGCGGCGCTCCTCAGATCCCGAACTCGAGCGGGTCCTGGCGGGCTGGCCGCCCGGAGTCCGCGGCGTCCACGGCCGCCAGCTCGTCTGCGGTGAGCTCGAGCTCCAGGGAGGCGAGGTTCTCGGCCAGGTGCGCGGCGGAGCTGGAGCGCGGGATGGCCACGCGCCCGGACTGCCGGTGCCAAGCCAGCAGCACCTGCGCGGGGGTGGCCCCGTGCGCCGCGGCGGCTGCGGTCACGGCCGGCACCTCGAACGGCTTCCCGCCGCGTCCCAGCGGCGTGTGGGCCACCACGGCGGCACCGTGGGCGCGCGTCGCCTCTTGGACGGACCGCTGCTGGACCAGGGCGTCCACCTGGATCTGGTTCACCGCCGCCTGCAGGCCGTCGGCCGCGAGGGTCTCGAGGTGCTCGGACAGGAAGTTGGACACGCCCCAGGAGGCGGCCGGGCCGTCGTCGCCGACCATGCCGGCGAGCGCTGCGGCGGTCTGGCGGAAGGTTCCCTCCTGCGCGGTGCGCCAGGGATTCGGCCAGTGGATGAGCACAAGATCCACACGGTCCAGGCCGAGCCGCTCGAGCGAGCCCTCCAGCGAGGCTCGGACCCGGTCCGCGGGGCCGAAGGCGTCCGCGGTGAGCTTGGTGGTCACCTGCACCGCCTCCCGCGGCACTCCGGCAGCACGCAGGGCGGCCCCCACCACGGCCTCGTTGCCGTAGGCCTGGGCGGTGTCCAGGTGCCGGTATCCCAGTGCCAGGGCGCGTTCGATCGCGGCCTGCCCCTCGGGTCCGGTGAGCTTGTAGGTCCCCAGTCCGAGGGCTGGAAGGGCTGTGGCCGGCACGGAGTTCTCCATGCCGGCCACAGTAGCTGCCGGGGATCAGGCGATGCCGAGGAAGGTGACCGCACCGATCACCACGGCGGTGACGATCACCGGCGCCACGATCGTGACCATGCCGACGTCCTTGTAGGACTCGCGGTGGGTCATCCCGCAGACCATGAGCAGGGTGATGACCGCACCGTTGTGGGGCATCGAGTCCAGGCCGCCGGAGGGCGAGCCGGTGATGCCGATGGCCGGTGCGGTGGATGTGGCGGATGGACTCCCCGACGACGACCGGTCACCTGCGTGCGGAAGGTGCAGGACCGTCGTCGGGAAGCGCGCTGGGCCGGCGTCGAGAAGCGGGCGCGGTGCCCGGCGGCGACCGCACTAAGCTGGCGGCATGAGCCTCGCCTCCCTGCTGATCCTCAACGGCCCGAACCTCAACCTGCTCGGCACGCGCGAGCCGGAGAAGTACGGCACGCAGACGCTCGCCGACGTGGAGGCGCTGGCCGCCGAGACCGCCGCGCGGTTCGGATGGACGGTCGAGTGCCGGCAGTCCAACCACGAGGGGCAGCTCATCGACTGGATCCACGAGGCGCGCGGCAAGCACGCGGGAATCGTGCTGAACCCGGGCGCCTACAGCCACACCTCGGTGGCGATCCGCGACGCCCTCAGCGCGGTCGAGCTGCCCGTGGTGGAGGTGCACCTGACGAACATCCACGCCCGTGAGGAGTTCCGCCACCACTCCTACATCTCCGGCGTGGCCGTGGCCGTGCTGTGCGGCACCGGCGTGCAGGGATACGCGTACGCCGTGGACCGCCTGGCCCGGCTGGGCGGGGCTACCGAGCAGCGCGTCACCGGATAATCGACGGTTCGTCACCAGATCGCAGAGATTCTCCGCGGTCCTGTGACGAACCGTCGATTATCAGCCCGGGCCGTCAGCCCTCGCAGTCCGCGCCCCTGCCCTCGAGCCAGGCGAGGACGGCCTCGCGGTCCTCGTCCAGGTGCGGCGGGGCCTTCACGTGCCGCGCCGGGGTGCGGGAGTAGTCCACGGGGTGGCGCACGGTCGGCACCCCGCCGGCGTCCGCCACCGGGTCCAGCCCCAGCTTCTCCGCGTACGCGATGCCCTCGTCCACGCCGAGGATGGGCGCGCACGGCACCCCGACCTCCACGAGCTCGTCCTGCCACTGCTGCGCGTCCCGCTCGCCGAGGCGCCCCACCATCAGTGCCCGCAGCTCGTCGCGGTTCTCGTTGCGGGCGGACATGGTGGCGAACTTCTCGTCCTGCGCCAGCTCCGGCATCCCCAGCACCTCAGCCAGGCGGGCGAACTGGCGGTCATTGCCGACCGAGATGATCAGGTCCGTGTCCCGGCAGGCGAAGGGGCCGTAGGGGAACAGGCTGGGATGGTCGTTGCCCATGCGCCGCGGCACGGCACCGCCGGCCACGTAGGCGGAGGTCTGGTTGACCAGGCCGGACAGGGCGGTCATGAACAGGTTGAGCTCCACGTGCTGGCCCCTGCCGGAGCCCTCGCGCTCGCGCAGCGCGGCCAGGATCGCCACGGCGCAGTGCAGTCCGGTCATCACGTCCATCATCGCCACACCGCCCTTCTGCGGCGGGCCGTCCGTCTCGCCGGTGAGGGACATGAACCCGGAGACGCCCTGGACGAGCATGTCGTAGCCGGGCAGGTGCGCGCCTGCGGCCGTGCCGAAGCCGGTGATGGAGGCGTGCACCAGGTGCGGCCAGCGCTCGGCCACGGAGTCCGCGTCCAGCCCGTACTTGGCCAGGCCGCCGGGCTTGAAGTTCTCCACCAGCACATCGGCCTCGCCCACGATCCGGTGCACCAGCTCCAGCTGCTCCGGGTCCTTCATGTCCAGGGCGATGGAGTGCTTGTTGCGGTTCGCGGACATGAAGTACGTGGACATGTCCCCGTGCACGGGGGGCCGCCAGGTGCGGGTGTCGTCCCCGCCGGGCGACTCCACCTTGATGACGGTCGCGCCCAGGTCCGCGAGCAGCATGGTGCAGTACGGTCCGGCGAGCACCCGGGACAGGTCCGCCACCACGATCCCCGCCAGCGGTCCGGTGCCGTCCCCGGTGAGCCCGCTCGCGTCCGCCGGCCCCGTGCCGTCCGTCCCGACGACGGCCGCCTCGCCGCCGTCCTGTCCGGTCGCCTTCTGCATGCCTCGCCTCCTGGAAGTCCCTCGACGGCGGGCCGGGCACACTGCCGGGCACACCGCGTCCTTCGCTCCAGCAGACCACCGCCGCGGTCTCAGGTCCAATAGCCGATCCGCACCGATTGTTACCCTCGGCGCATAGATCGCCGCGGCGCCCGGCCCAGCCTGGTCGCCCCGGCGCCCCGCCCGGCAGGAGGAGCATCCCATGGACGTCCGCGAGGCCCACGCGTTCCTGGCCGTGGCCGAGGAGCTGCACTTCGGGCGGGCGGCCGAGCGCCTGCACATCGCGCAGCCGCCGCTGTCCCGCACCATCCGCAACCTGGAGCGCGCCTACGGCACCGCCCTGTTCGACCGCACCACCCGCACCGTCTCCCTCACCCCCGCCGGCCGCGCCCTCCTGCCGGCCGCGCAGCGCCTCGCCGACGCCGCCGCGGACGTGGACCGAGTGATGGCGGACGTGACCGCCGGCCGCACGGGCCGCATCCGCTTGGGCTTCGCCAGCACCTCGAACCACCGGCACGTCGGCCGCCTGGCCCGCCGGGTCAAGGCCGACCACCCGGGCCTGGCCCTCGAGCTGCACTCCGCGCAGTTCTCCCACCAGGGCTTCTCCCGCGTGATGGACGGGCACCTGGACCTGGCGATCGGCCGCTGGGACCACCTGCCGCCGGAGCTGGACTCGGTGCTGCTGCGCCGGGAAGAGGTCCTCATCGCCCTGCCCGCGGACCACCGCCTCGCCCACCGGGACGAGGTCGCGTTCGCCGAGCTCGCGGACGAGGACTGGATCGTCCTGCCCACCGGTGTCAGCGCGGCCCTGCACCACCGCTTCACCTCGCTGTCCCTCTCGGCCGGCGTGATCCCGCGCGTGACCGAGACGGCCCCGGACTCCTGGACCATGCTCGTGCTCGTGGCCGCCGGCAACGGCGTCGGCTTCAGCATGGAGACCGTCCGGGACAACGCCCACCACGAGTCCGGCGTCCGGTTCGTCCGCCTCTCCGGCCCGGCGAACCCCATGGACATGCGCATGATCTGGCGCCGGGACCACGACTCCGCCGCCCTGCGCTCCGTCGTCCAGGCGTCCGTGGAGGTCTTCCAGGAGCACGACGACGGCTCCCCCGCCTCCGCCTCGCCCGGCGCCGGGGGCTGAACCGTGCCGGTTCGGGGCGGGCACCGGGGGCTGAACCGTGCCGGTTCGGGGAGTCTGCCCCGCCCCGCCTCGCTCGGCGCCGGCGACTGCACCGCGCCTCACCTTCTCGGCCACACTCGAGGGCGGCGCGATTCAGACCAGAATGATCTGACCGACCCCCGATCGGGACATGAGGTGACGTCAGCGGCGAGCGGGCACTCCACCGACGCCCACCGGCGGAGGTGCGGGTGCCGTCGTCGTGCCTGTTTCCCTGTCAGCGCCGGATGCGCGCACCTAGAGTGGCTGTGAGACCACCCGTGCGGCAGCAGCCGCCGCCCCTGCCAGGAGGAACCGTGCCCAAGCACCCCACCGACATCATGAACATCGAGGCCCTCCTCAGCCCCGAGGAGATCGCCGTTCGAGACAGGGTCGCCGAGTTCGTGGACCGCCGTGTCCGCCCGAACATCGGCCAGTGGTTCGAGGACGCCGTCCTCCCCCTCGAGCTCATCCCCGAGATGGCCGAGCTCGGCCTGTTCGGCATGCACCTGGAGGGCTACGGCTGCGCAGGCCGCACCGCCACCGAGTACGGCATCGCCATGCAGGAGATGGAGGCCGGCGACTCCGGTCTGCGCACCGTCGTCTCCGTGCAGGGCTCGCTCGCCATGTCCTCGATCCACAAGCACGGATCCGAGGAGCAGAAGAACGAGTGGCTGCCGAAGATGGCCCAGGGCGAGGCCATCGGCTTCTTCGGCCTCACCGAGCCGACCGCCGGCTCCGACCCGGCCTCCATGGTCACCCGCGCCCGCCTCGAGGGCGACGAGTGGGTCATCGACGGCGCCAAGCGCTGGATCGGCCTGGCCTCCGTGGCCCAGCTCGGCGTGGTCTGGGCGAAGGTCTCCAACGAGGACGTCGCCGCCGCGGACGCCGCCGGAGCCCTGGACCTGGAGATCAAGGACGGCAAGGACGGCGAGACCGTCCGCGGTTTCATCGTGCCGACCGACACCGAAGGCTTCACCGCCACCCCCATCACCCAGAAGCTGTCCATGCGCGCCTCGCTGCAGTGCGACCTGACGTTCGAGGGCATGCGCCTGCCGCTCAACGCGATCCTGCCGAAGAACCCCGGCCTGCGTAGTCCCTTCATGTGCCTGTCCGAGGCCCGCTACGGCATCGCCTGGGGTGCCATGGGCGCCGCCCGCGACTCCATCGAGCAGGCCATCGCCTACTCGAGCGAGCGCCTCCAGTTCGGCAAGCCGCTCTCCGCCTACCAGCTGACCCAGAAGAAGCTCACGGACATGACCGCCGGCCTGCAGACCGGCCAGCTGCTGGCCCTGCAGCTGGGCCGTGCGAAGGACGCCGGCACCCTCACCCCGGCCATGATCTCGCTGGCGAAGCTGAACAACTGCCGCACCGCGATCGAGATCTGCCGCGAGGCCCGCACCATCCTCGGCGGCAACGGCATCACCGGCGACTACTCCCCGCTGCGCCACGCCAACAACCTCGAGTCCGTGCGCACCTACGAGGGCACCGACGAGGTCCACACCCTGATCGTGGGCCAGACCCTCACCGGCGAGGCGGCCTTCCGCGGCTGAGCCGGAGCACGCCCGGCCACAATGACCCCGGCACATGCGTTTTGAGGGCGCAACACGGGGTTGAGATTGCAACTCAACGCCGTGTTGTGCCCTCAAAACGCAGGTGGGAGGCCGCCTCAGGAGGCCGAGGTGCCCTCCCCGGCCTGCCCTGCCTCGCCGGCCTGCTCCACGGCGACCATCTCCGCAGCGGCCTCGTCGTCGCCGTCGGCGGCGAGCTGGCCACAGGCGCCGTCGATCTCCTTGCCGCGGGTATCGCGGAGGGTGCACGGGATGCCGGCGTCCTCCAGGCGCTGCACGAACTCGCGCATCACGTCCGGCTCGGAGGACGTCCAGATGGAGCCCGGGGTCGGGTTCAGCGGGATCGGATTCACGTGCACCCAGCCGCGTCCCCGGGCGTTGAGCTTCTTCGCCAGCAGATCGGCGCGCCACGGGTGGTCGTTCATGTCCTTGATGAGCGCGTACTCGATGGACACGCGGCGGCCGGTGGCCTGGAAGTACTCGTAGGCCGCGTCGATCGCCTCATCCGCCTTCCAGCGGGAGTTCACAGGGATGAGCTCGTCGCGCAGCTCGTCGTCCGGGGCGTGCAGGGACAGCGCGAAGGTCACCGGGACCTTCTCCTGCGCGAGCTTCCTGATGGCCGGCACCAGCCCCACCGTGGAGACGGTGATGTTACGGGCGGACATGCCCAAGCCCTCCGGAGCCGGGTCCACCATGCGGTGCACGGCGGCCATGAGGCGCTTGTAGTTCGCCAGCGGCTCCCCCATGCCCATGAACACGATGTTCGTGACGCGCTCGGCGTTGTGTCCCTTCTTCTGCAGGCCACCCAGGTCTCCGGCGGCGATCACCTGGTTGGCGCGGACCACCTGCTCCACGATCTCCGCGGCGGACATGTTCCGGGTCAGGCCGTTCTGGCCGGTGGCGCAGAACGGGCAGTTCATGCCGCAGCCGCACTGCGAGGACACGCAGAGCGTGACGCGGCCCGGGTAGCGCATGAGCACGGACTCCACGAGCGCGCCGTCGAACAGGCGCCAGAGGAACTTGATGGTGGCGCCGTCGTCCGTCTTGAGGCGGCGCACCTCGGTGAGCAGCGGAGGGAAGAACGCCTCGGCGATCTGCGCACGCTTGTCCTTGGGCAGGTCGGTCATCTGCTCCGGATCCGTGGTGTGGCGCTCGAAGTAGTGCACCGAGAGCTGCTTGGCGCGGAACGCCGGCAGGCCGATCTCCTTGGCCTTGGCCTGACGCTCCTCCAGGGTCATGTCGGCGAGGTGCTGCGGGGGCTGCTTCACGCGCGGCTGCTTGAACTGCAGCAGCGGGCGGCCCTCGGCGTCGGCGGCCTGGGTCCAGCCCTCGGCCTGGGGCAGCACCTGGGGGCGCTCGGCGGATGCGGCGCTGCGGGTGCGGGGGTTCGGGCGGCGGGGGCTCTTGTCACTCATCCCGGCCATTGTCCCATCCCGGGGCGGGCACGGTCAGGTGCCGCCGGTCACGGGCAACTGCACCCCCGCCGCGCTTTCGCTCGCGAAAGGGGAGGCAGGCCCAGCGCTTTCGCGCGCGAAAGGGGAGGCGGAGGCCCACGACCGCTTCCCCTTTCGCTAGCGAAAACGACGGGGTCTCCCGCAACGACGTCCGGGGTCGGCCCGGCCGCTACTCCCGCACGTGCACGGTCCTGTCCCGCCCGGCCAGGTATCCGAACACCGCCGCCAGCGTCCCGGTGCACGCGAACAGCACGGCCGCCGGCACATAGGAACCCGTCACGGCGAACAGCTGCCCCACCAGGAACGTTCCCGACGAGCCGAGCGTGTACCCGACGCCCTGCATCATCCCGGACAGCCTGGACGCCATGGACGCGGTCGCTGTGCGCAGCCCGATCATCGTCAGCGCCACCGCGGTCAGCGCCCCCTGCCCGACGCCGAGCATCGCCGCCCACACGCCCATCGCCCCCATCGGCCCGAGGATCACCAGCACGAACCCCGCCCCCGTCAGCACCGCCGCGGCCACGGCCAGCCAGGACTGCCGCCGCATCCGGGCCGCCAGGATCGGCGCCACCAGCGACCCGGCCACCTGCAGCATGATCGACGCCGCAACCACCGACCCCGCAGCCCCGGCCTCCATCCCCCGGTGTCGCAGGATCGGCGCCATCCACGCGAACACCGCGAACGAGCTCATCGCCTGCGCGGCCATCATCAGCGTCAGCCACCAGGCGGTCCGGGACCGGAACGGGCTCGCCTCCCGCTCCGGGTGGGGCACGACGACGGCACCGGCCTCCGCCTGTCCGCTCGCCTGGCCATCGTGGTCGGCGGGGCGCGCCCCGCCGGCTCCCACGGAGCCGGCCGACGACACGGTGCGGGGTCCGGCGGAGGTGCGGGGCCGTCGTCGGGAAGACGCGGGGTCCGGGCGGTGGACGCGGCCGACCAGGCCGCGCATGGACCACAGGGCAGGGGCGATCACGATCAGGACCAGGAGCGCGAAACCGGCCCAGGCGCCGAGGGCGAGGCGGACGTCCCCGAGCGCGCCGAGCAGCGGCTGGGTGAAAGCGGCGCCGAGCGCGGCGGACGCGCAGATGGTCATGGTGTAGATGCCGCTCATCAGCCCGATGCTGGAGGGGAAGTCCATCTTCACGATCACCGGCAGGACCACGTTGCCCACGGAGATGCCCAGGGCCGCGGCAAGGGTGCCGAACCAGAGGGGCCAGAGGGCGTCGCCGGTGGGGAGGGACCGGATGCCCAGGCCTGCCGCAATGAGGACGAGGCCGACGGCGAGCGCGGACCAGGTGCCCCAGCGTCGGGCGAGCAGGGGGACGAGCGGGGCCGCGAGCCCGACGACCGTGACCGGCAGCGCCGAGATCAGCGCGACGGCGACGGGACCCATGCCGGTCAGAGCCGTCCACTCGGACAGGACCGCGGCGAAGGAGGAGAAGACCGTGCGCAGGTTCAGCGCGATCAGCACCACGCACGCGATCAGGTAGACGGTGAACGCGGTGGAGCGACGGCTCGGCCACAGGGCGTCAGGGATGTTCGCGTTCACAGGGACCAGGGTAGACCCGAGCCCTCACCGACGTTGTCCCTCGCGAAACGGGAGGGGTCAGCCGTCGTCGGGGCGGCGCCGAGTCTGCCGTCCGGCGCGGGCCTTGGCCCGACGGTGGGCCGGCGAGTTGCCGACGATCAGGCCCGGACGGCTGCGCATGTCCTTGCGCTCGATGATGCGCTCCATGGGCGCGCGCAGGACGGCCCGCACGATGAACGGCATCGCGATCAGCGCGAGGACCATGAGGCCAACGACGACCCATTCCGTGGTGCTCATGCGTGTCATCCTCCCAGATCGGCCGGGAGGTCGGCCGGCGCGCTCAACGCCGCAGTGTGCGCAGGATCCAGCGGGCCACGCTTGCCTGCAGTGCCTCTGGCAGGCGCCGGTACACGGGTGCGGCCACGGCCCAGATGCGCGCCTCGCGGCGGGAGTCCCGGCCGGTCCACCCCCAGCCGAGCCCGGTGCGGACGGGTGCCGGCAGCAGCCCGGCGGTGAGCAGCCTCGCCAGGGGCAGGGCGGCGCGCAAGGGCGGTGACAGGCCCTGCCCGGAGAAGAGGTCGGCGGCGACGGCGCGGACCTCGGGGGTGATCTCCAGCCCGGCCATCTGCAAGTCCCAGTAGGCGTCGAAGGCGGTGCGGTCGGCCGGCCAGCGCTCCTCCGCGACGCCGAGCGAGGTCGCCAGGGACGCGTACTCCCGGTACATCCGCTCCGCCTGGTCGGCTGGGAGCGTGCCCCAGACGCGGTGGCGCACCTGCTCCCCGGCCCAGTAGAGGGTGGCGGCGACCCAGAGTTGGGCGTCGGGGTCGAAGGCCGAATACGCCCGGCCCTGTGCGTCCAGCCCGCGGACGGGAGCGTGCGCGCGGTGGACGTGTCCCAGCACCTTCCTGCGTGCGAACTGTGCCTCCGGCAGCACGGCCACGCAGATGTACTGCAGGGTGTGCCGCAGCCGGGCGATCGGGTCCTCGGTGAACCGCGAGTGCGCGGCCACTCCCGCCCCCACCCGATGGTCCGCCACCTGCAGCAGGATCGCCGCCCCGGCCCCGGCGAGCATGACCGACTGCCGAGCGACCTCCGCCGCCGTGCGCGGCGGAGGTGCTGGACGCAGGAGGGGACGCAACCAGGTCATGGCTCCATCGTCTCAGGGCGTGCGGCCGGCGGTGGAGGGCCTCCCCTTTCGCGAGCGACGACGAGCGGGGTGGCTGGGCACAGGGGCCGCGCTGCCGACGGCGCCCGGAGGGTGGCCCCGACCCGCGCTCGAGTGAACGTCCGGTGAACCGCGCACGGGCGGCGCCGTTCACCTTGTGTTCACCTCAGTTCACCATCGACCGTGCCGCCAGAAACCGTGGAATCGCGCCGATTCCTCGCCACCCGCCTGCCACGCACTGTGACCCCCGCCATGCCGACCGCCCTGTCCACACTTGCTTTTCACCCCGTTTCGCGTATCCTTGGTTTAGGAGTTGTTCACTTCCCGTTCACCTTCCCGAACGGAGAGCGAACCAGAACCGAAGATTTCCCGGCGGACCGCTTCCCCGAACGTCCGCCCCGAGACGCCGGATCCGTCCGGCACGCAAAGGAGGTGCTCGCACATGAGCATCAACACCACCGAGTACCGCGAGGCCCTGCCCACCCAGCCGAACCCCGTCCTGTTGCGCCGCGTGATGACCCGCGTCGAGAACGACCTGGTCGCCCGCCACGCCGCCACCCTCGGCGAGGCCACCGTCCGATCGACCTTCCGTGAGGTCGTCGACGAGTTCAAGGCCACCGCCCGCCTGTACCACTTCATGCCGACACTCACCGAGCACGACGCCGAGCGTCGCCTCCGCGAGATGGAGGAGGACATGGAGCTGGCGGCCGCCTGACCCCACCCGGAGGACCGCTCAGGCTTCCCGACGACGGCGGGGCACCTTTCGCACGGAAGGTGCCCCGCCGTCGTCGTGCGTGGAGAAGAAGGATTCAGGCGCCGACATCCACACCGAGCGCCCGGCGCATCGGCTGGAACTTCACGCCGATCTCCGTGACCTCCTCGGCCGGGTCCGCGCCCGGCACGATGCCGCCGCCTGCGTGCAGGCGTACGGCCACGGCCACGTCGGGACTGGGCTCACCCTCGGCGTTCGCCACGCCGTCGCCTGCGCCCCTGTCCGGCCCCTCCGCCGCCCGCATGGCCTGCCCGCAGCGCAGGGCCAGGGCGATCTCACCGTCGCCTGAGCCGTCCACCCAGCCCACGGGTGCGCCGTAGCGGCCGCGGTCCACCGGCTCGACCTCGGCGATCACGCGCACGGCGTCGGGCGTCGGGGTGCCACCCACGGCGGCGGTCGGGTGCATGCGGGTGACCACGTCCAGCACGGTGCCGGCGGCGGCCTTGAGCTGCCCGGAGATGCGGGTGGCCAGGTGGTGCACGTTCGGCAGGGTCAGCAGGTGCGGCATGAACGTCGAGTCGTCCATCTGAAGCACCGGGGTCAGCGCCTCCCACACGGAGCGCGCGGCCCAGTGATGCTCGTCCGCCAGGCGATGGTCCGCGGCGATGTACGCCTTGGCCGCCTCGTCAGCCTGCACGGTGGACCCGCGTGGCACGGAGCCGGCGAGCACGAGGGACTCCACCGCGCCGTCGTGCTGGGTGGCGAGCATCTCCGGGGTGGCACCCAGCAGACCGCCGACGGCGAACACCCAGGTCTGCGGGTAGGCCTCGCGCAGCCGGTCCAACGCAGACCAGAGCGCACCTTCATCCGCCGGCACGGTCTCGGTGCGGCTGATGACCACCTTGCGCAGGATCTCGCCGGTGGCCTCCGGGCCCTCGGACGGCCGGCCCAGGCGCTCGAGCACCGCACGGACGCCGTCGGCGTAGCCGGAGTCGTCCCAGGCGCGCTCCGGGTCCGCGGCCGGCAGCGGCATGTGCCCGTGCGGGGCGAGCTCAGCGGCCTCGTCCACGGCCACGGCCGCGCGCAGGGCGGTGGCGGAGACGTCCTGCACGAACAGCTTCACGCCCTGCGGACTCTGCTCGGTCCAGTGCGTCGGGATGCGCAGCACGGCCGGCTCGTCCGAGGCGTCGGTGAAGGTTCCGGCCACCCAGGCCCGCTGGGCCGGCTGCGGCCGCGGCTCGTCCGCCTCCGCCGCCGGCACCGGGAGCATCGCCAGGGTGCCGGTCTGCGGGGTGGCCTTCACACTGCGGGACCACAGCTGGGAGATGCGGCGCAGCCGGTCCTTGCCCTGCAGCAGCACGGTCCACCCTCCGGCTCCGACCAGAGCCTTCTCCCCCTGGACCCACACCACGGCGTCCGCGAAGGCGGCGTCGGCATGGACGGAGGGCAGGAGGGAGCGCAGATTCTCGTGCGGGGCGGACATGCCACCCATTGTTCCGCACCCGAGGTGTGGGGCGTCCCGCAGCGGTCCGGCTGAGATGCCGACCACGTTGCATTCATACCCCCAGGGGGTATAGAACAGAGGGTATGGAGAGCACCGTAACCAGCTGTTGCGACGACGCTGAGGACCATGCCGACGCCGGCCACACCCACGGCTATGGCGAGCAGAAGCATGCGTACCTCAAGCGCCTGCGCCGCATCGAAGGCCAGATCCGCGGGCTGCAGCGCATGGTGGACGAGGACGTCTACTGCATCGACATCCTCACGCAGGTCTCGGCCGCCACGAAGTCCCTGCAGTCCGTGAGCCTCGCCCTTGTGCAGGACCACCTGCGGCACTGCGTGGCCGAGGCCGCCGTGCAGGCCGACCACACCGGCCGCGCCGACATCGTGGACGCGAAGGTCGCCGAAGCCACCGCCGCGATCGGCCGCCTCCTGCGCTGAACCGCCTTGAACACGCTGTCAAGGACCCGAACACGCTGACCAGGCCCCGCCCCGTCCCCGAGTCGCACCTCTCCCCATCCGTCCCACACACACAGAAGGAGCCCCACATGGCCACCACCGCACTGACGATGACCGGACTGACCTGCGACCACTGCGTCGCCTCCGTCACCGAGGAGATCTCCGAGCTGCCGACGGTCACCGCCGTGGACGTCGACCTCGTCCCCGGCGGCGTCTCCACCGCCACCGTCACCTCCGACCAGCCCCTGGACCCCGCCGACCTGCGCGCCGCGGTCGAGGAGGCCGGCTACGAGGTCGTGTCCGCCTGATGCCCACCGGCCCCTCACCCCTTCCCGACGACGGCCGCCCCGCCTCGGCGGAGGCCTCGGCGACGGCCTCGCCTCAGGCGTCACACGGCACCGCCCCGGCGCCGCACGACCCGGCGGACGCGCACGCACAGGAGACGCCGGCGCCCACCCGCACCGTGACCCTTGACGTCACGGGCATGACGTGCGCGTCCTGCGTGCGCCGAGTGGAGCGCAAGCTGGGCAAGGTGGACGGGGTCTCGGCGACGGTGAACCTGCCGCTGGAGCAGGCCGCCGTCACCGCACCCGAGTCCGTCTCGGACGCGGAGCTGATCGCCGCCGTGGAGGCGGCCGGCTACGGGGCGAGCGTGCAGGAGAAGGCCCCGGCCGTCGTCGGGAAGCACGGCAACCGCCGTCCCGACGACGGGACGGACCCGGCCGCCCCGGACGGCGGCACACCCGCCGGCTCCCCTGCCGACCCCGCTTCCGGCGCCACCGATGCGCACGCCCCGGACACGCTGCTGCGGCGGCTGGTGGTGGCGGCGCTGCTGACCGTGCCGACCGTGGTGGTGTCGATGGTCCCGGCCGCGCAGTTCACGCACTGGGGCTGGGTGGCGCTCGTCCTGTCCGCGCCGGTGGTGTTCTACGCGGCCTGGCCCTTCCACGCGGCCGCCGCGCGCACCGCCCGGCACGGATCGTCCACCATGGACACGCTGGTGTCCGTGGGCGTGCTGGTGTCCTGGGGCTACTCGACGATCGAGCTGCTCCTGCACCCGCAGATGACCGCACACGTCGGCCGCACGATGGCCGAGATGGCGGACCACAGCCTCTACTTCGAGACCGCGGCGGTCATCACCACGTTCCTGCTGCTGGGCCGCTGGCTCGAGGCGCGCGCGAAGCGCCGGGCCGGGCAGGCGCTGCGGACGCTGCTGGACCTCGGCGCCGCGCAGGCGACGCTGTGGGACCCGGCCACGCGGACCGAGCAGGTGGTGCCGGCAGAGTCCCTGGCCCCGGGCGACACGATGCTGATCCGCCCCGGCGAGAAGGTCCCGACGGACGCCGTGGTGGTCGAGGGGACCTCCGCGGTGGACGCCTCGCTGCTGACGGGCGAGTCCGTGCCGGTGGAGGTCGGGCCCGGCGACGAGCTCACCGGCGCCACCGTGAACGTCACCGGGCGGCTGGTGGCGCGGGCCGTGCGCACCGGCGCGGACACCACGCTCGCCCAGATGGGCCGCCTGGTGGCCGAGGCACAGACCGGCAAGGCGAAGGTCGCCCGGCTGGCGGACCGCATCTCCGCGGTGTTCGTGCCGATCGTCATGGCGATCGCCGCGGTCACCCTGGTGGTGTGGCTGCTGGTCACCGGTGGGGACGTGGCCTCGGCGCTGCGGGCGTCTGTGGCCGTGCTGGTGATCGCGTGCCCGTGCGCGCTGGGCCTGGCGACGCCCGTGGGGCTGCTGGCCGGGACGGGAAGGGCCTCGCAGCTGGGCATCCTCATCCGCGGGCCCGAGGTCCTCGAGGACTCCCGCACCGTGGACACGATCGTCCTGGACAAGACCGGCACCGTCACCGAGGGCCGCATGCGGCTGACGCAGGTCGTGCCCCTGCCCGACGGCAGGGACGACGGCGACGCCCATGGCGCTTTCGTTCGGGAAAACGTCGAGTCCCCGGACGCTTTCGTTCGGGACAACGTCGAGTCCCCGAGCGCTTTCGTTCGGGAAAACGTCGGGTCTGTTCCGGCGGCCCCCCTTCCCGACGACGGCACCCGCCCCCGCCACGACGCCCACCGGGCGCTGACCCCGGCCCAGGCGGCCCTGCTCACCCTCGCCGCAGCGGTGGAGCACGGTTCGGAGCATCCGATCGCCAAGGCGATCGTGGAGGGCGCCGCGGAGCACGGACTGCAGCTGCCCGCCGTGGAGGACTTCGCGTCCTCGGCCGGCGGCGGCGTGAGCGGTCGCGTGGTGTTCGACGACCAGGCCCAGGCGGAGTCCGCGCCCGACGTCGCAGGGCAGCAGACTGCCGGGCAGGGCACTGCCGCCCCCGCGTCCCAGCAGGTGGCGGTCGGCCGCGGCGACCTCATCCTCCAGCACGTCACCCGCCCGTTCTCCCCCGAGGCCGAAGCCCGGTTCTCAGCGGCCGAAGAGTCCGGGTCGACGGCCGTCTGGGTGGCCGTGGACGGCGAGCTCGCCGGCTTCGTGGCCGTGCAGGACACCGTGAAGGAGTCCTCCGCCGCAGCCATCGCGGACCTCAAGGCCATGGGCCTGCGCCCGATGCTCGTCACCGGGGACAACGCCGCCGTCGCGCAGGCCGTCGCCGCCGAGGTCGGGATCGACCCGGAGGACGTGGTGGCCGGTGTCCGGCCGGAGGCCAAGGTCGAGGTGGTCCGGTCTCTGCAGGGCGAGGGAGCCGTCGTCGGGATGGTGGGCGACGGCGTCAACGACGCCCCGGCGCTGGCCCTGGCGGACGTGGGCATCGCGATGGGCTCGGGCACCGATGTGGCGCGCGAGGCCGCGGCGATCACCGTGATGGGGTCGGACCTGCGGCAGGTGGTGCAGTCACTGGAGCTGTCCCGGAAGACGCTCGGCGTGATCCGCATGAACCTGTTCTGGGCGTTCGCCTACAACACGCTCGGCATCCCGGTGGCGGCACTGGGCCTGCTCAACCCGATGATCGCCGGCGGGGCGATGGCCGCCTCCTCCGTGCTGGTGGTGCTGAACTCGCTGCGGCTCACGCGCTACGCGCGCTGACGCCGAGGCACGACGACGCCCCGGCGACCTGGCAGGTCCAGGGCGTCGGGGCGTCGGGGCGTCAGGGCGGGGAGCCCGGCGGGCCGCCGGGCCTTCGTTCCGATCGAGAGCCACTCTGGCGCACTCCGAATCGGATCGAGCGCTCAGGACCGAGCCCCCAGAGTCGAGCGCTCAGGACCGAGCGTTCACCAGCTCACGGCACGACGGCGCGGGAGCGCTCCAGCCAGCGCTCGAGCTCGCCGGACTCCTCCCACCGCTCGAACAGCTCGGAGACGGCCGGCTCGCGCAGGGTCATGCCGATGTGCTCGCGCAGCCGGTCGATGTCCTCTTCGGAGAACTGCTCCAGGAAGGGGGCCAGGTCCAGCTCCGCGCCCTCCCCCAACTGGGCGTGCTCCACGATCTGGTCGAGCGCGTCGATCTCGTCCCCGCGCGCCACCCGCACCAGCGCACCCATGGCGAGGAGTTGCTCGCCCGTGCGCATGGAGATGTAGCCGTCGGAGGACTCGGCGCGGATGGTGCGCCGGTAGTCGTCCAGGCGGAAGGTGCCGTCCAG
>NZ_BCSN01000028.1 GCF_001570885.1 Micrococcus lylae NBRC 15355
ACCACCAGATCCGTGAGGACCTGGAGGAGCAGGGCGTCATCTTCCTGGACACGGACACCGGTCTGAAGGAGCACCCGGAGATCTTCGAGGAGTTCTTCGGCTCCGTGATCCCGGTGGGCGACAACAAGTTCGCCTCCCTGAACACCGCCGTGTGGTCCGGCGGCTCCTTCGTGTACGTCCCCAAGGGCGTCCACGTGGAGATCCCGCTGCAGGCCTACTTCCGCATCAACACGGAGAACATGGGCCAGTTCGAGCGCACCCTGATCATCGCGGACGAGGACTCGTACGTGCACTACATCGAGGGCTGCACCGCGCCGATCTACAACTCCGACTCGCTGCACTCGGCGGTCGTGGAGATCGTGGTGAAGAAGAACGCCCGCGTCCGCTACACCACCATCCAGAACTGGTCCACCAACGTGTACAACCTGGTGACCAAGCGTGCCGTCGTCGAGGCCGGCGGCACCATGGAGTGGATCGACGGCAACATCGGCTCCAAGGTGACCATGAAGTATCCGGCCGTGTACCTCACGGGCGAGCACGCCACCGGCGAGACCCTCTCGGTCGCCTTCGCCGGCAAGGACCAGCACCAGGACACCGGTTCGAAGATGGTCCACATGGCCCCGCACACCTCCAGCGCCATCGTGTCCAAGTCCGTGGCCCGCAACGGCGGCCGCGCGGCCTACCGTGGCCTCGTCCAGGTCAACGAGGGGGCGACGAGCTCCGCCAACTCGGTGGTCTGCGACGCCCTGCTGGTGGACACGATCTCCCGCTCGGACACGTACCCGTACATCGACATCCGCGAGGACGACGTGACCCTCGGCCACGAGGCCACCGTCTCCCGCGTCTCCGAGGAGCAGCTCTTCTACCTGATGAGCCGCGGCCTCTCCGAGGACGAGGCCATGGCGATGATCGTGCGCGGCTTCATCGAGCCGATCGCGCGCGAACTGCCCATGGAGTACGCCCTCGAGCTGAACAAGCTGATCGAGCTGCAGATGGAAGGATCGGTGGGCTGAGCCATGACCACGACCGACAACACCACCCTCGGCGCCGAGTCGCCGCTGATCCCGGGCATGGGCGAGGAGGGCGAGAAGCTCACCGTCACCCAGGCCACGGCCGCCCCGGCCCGTCGTGCCACCCAGGGTGTGGACTCCCGCGGCTCCCGCCCGGTGTCCCGCGAGCTCTCCGCCTTCCCGGTGCTCACCGGCCGCGAGGAGGACTGGCGCTTCACCCCGCTCAAGCGCCTGCAGGGCCTGCACCTGCCGGACGGCGATGAGGGCCGCCTCACCGGTGCCGCCCCGTCCGTGACCGTCTCCGAGCTGGAGGGCGTCCGCGTGGAGACCGTCTCCCGCGACGACTCCCGTCTGGGCACCGTCCACACCCCGGAGGACCGGGTCTCCGCCGCCGCGTGGAACTCGTTCTCCGAGGCCACCGTCGTGACCGTCTCCGGCGAAGTCTCCGCCCCGGTGCGCATCGACGTGGTCGGCACCGGCACCGAGGCCGCCGCCTCCCACCTGAAGGTGGTCGTGGAGGCGAACTGCCGTGCCGACGTGGTGATCACCCACAAGGGCTCCGCCGTGCTGGCCCAGAACGTCGAGTTCGAGCTGGCCCGCGATGCGGCACTGAACGTCACCTCCATCCAGGCCTGGGACGCCGGCTCCGTGCACGTGTCCTCCCAGCAGGCCTCGGTGGACACCGGCGCGCACTTCAAGCACGTCGCGGTGACCTACGGCGGCGACCTGGTGCGCCTGACCCCGACCGCCCGTTTCGCCGACGAGCGCGGCGAGGCCGAGCTCTACGGCCTCTACTACGCGGACGCCGGCCAGCACCTCGAGCAGCGTCTGTTCGTGGACCACAACCGTCCGAACTGCGTCTCCAACGTGCTCTACAAGGGAGCGCTGCAGGGCCAGGACGCCCACACCGTGTGGGTCGGCGACGTGCTGATCCGAGCCGAGGCCGAGGGCACGGACACCTATGAGAAGAACCAGAACCTGCTGCTGACCGACGGCGCCCGCGCCGACTCGGTGCCGAACCTGGAGATCGAGACCGGCGTCATCGAGGGCGCCGGCCACGCCTCTGCCACCGGCCGCTTCGACGAGACGCAGCTGTTCTACCTCATGGCCCGCGGCATCGGCGAGGACGAGGCCCGCAAGCTCATCGTGCGCGGCTTCCTGAACGAGATCATCCAGAAGGTCGGCGTGGCAGACGTGGAGCAGGAGCTCACGGACGTCATGGAGGCCGAGCTCAAGATCGCCTCGCTCTGAGGCAGCCCTCCCCACCACACACTTTCTTCAGAATCAGGAGTACACACACATGGCAACCCTGGAGATCAAGGACCTCCACGTCCAGATCGAGACCGAGAACGGCCCCAAGGAGATCCTCAAGGGCCTGACCCTCACCCTGAGCACCGGCGAGACCCACGCCATCATGGGCCCGAACGGTTCGGGCAAGTCCACCCTCGCCGCCACCATCGCCGGCCACCCGCGCTACGAGGTCACCTCGGGCTCCATCACGCTGGACGGCGAGGACGTCCTGGAGATGGAGGTCGACGAGCGCGCCCAGGCCGGCCTGTTCCTGGCCATGCAGTACCCGGTCGAGATCCCGGGCGTCACCATGACGAACTTCCTGCGCACCGCCAAGACCGCCCTGGACGGCGAGGCCCCGTCGCTGCGCCACTGGACCAAGGACGTCAAGGGTGCCTTCGAGGCCCTGCAGATCGACCCGGCCTTCATGAACCGCAACGTGAACGAGGGCTTCTCCGGCGGTGAGAAGAAGCGCGCCGAGATCCTGCAGCTCGAGCTGTTCAAGCCGAAGTTCGCCGTCCTCGACGAGACCGACTCCGGCCTCGACGTGGACGCCCTGCGCATCGTGTCCGAGGGCGTGAACCGCGCCCAGGCGGCGAACGAGATGGGCACCCTGCTCATCACCCACTACACCCGCATCCTCAACTACATCAAGCCGGACCACGTGCACGTGATGGTCGACGGCCGTGTGGTGGAGTCGGGCGGCCCGGAGCTCGCCGACCAGCTCGAGGCCGAGGGCTACGCCCGCTTCGAGCAGGCCGTGGCCGCGGGGGCCTGACATGACTGCTGACCGTACTCCCGTCGAGGACGTGCGCGAGGCGATCAAGGACGTCATCGACCCGGAGCTGGGCGTGAACGTGGTGGACCTCGGTCTGCTGTACGGCCTCCACTATGCGGACGACGGCGCCCTGATCGTGGACATGACACTGACCACCGCGGCGTGCCCGCTCACCGACGAGATCGAGGACCAGGTCTCCCGGGCGATCGGCACGATGGTGGACGAGTGGCGCCTGAACTGGGTCTGGATGCCGCCGTGGGGTCCGGAGCGGATCACCGAGGACGGCAAGGACCAGATGCGCGCCCTGGGCTTCAACATCTGAGTGACCGCGTCACGACGACGGCCCCTCGCCTTCCAGCCGAAGGCGAGGGGCCGTCTCGTCGTCGGGCGGGCACAGCGACCTCGGTCCCGTCCCGGCGGCAGGTGTCGGGCCGTCGTCGTCCGGGGCCCGTCAGGGCCGGCTCAGAGCTGGTCTGCCGGGATGGAGAGGGTGTCGCACTGGTTGATGTCCGGGTTCGACCGGCCGGACTCGTAGCCGCGCATGAACCAGCGCTGGCGCTGCTCCGAGGTGCCGTGGGTGAAGGCCTCGGGGCGGACCTGGCCGGTGGAGGCCTGCTGGATGCGGTCGTCGCCGACGCTGGCGGCGGCGTCCAGGGCCTGGCGCAGCTGCTCGTCGGAGATCGGCTTCAGGAAGGTCTCGCCGGACTCCGGGTCCACGGTGTGCGCGGCGGAGCCGGCCCACATGCCGGCCATGCAGTCGGCCTGCAGCTCGACGCGCACGATGCCCGAGTCCGGGCCGGTGCGGCCGTCCTGGGAGTAGCGCAGCCAGCCGATGACCTGCTGGATGTGGTGGGCGTACTCGTGGGCCACGATGTACTGCTCGGCCAGCGGGCCGCCCTCGGCGCCGAAGTCGGTCTGCAGGGTGGAGAAGAAGTCGGTGTCGAAGTACATCGACTCGTCGCCGGGGCAGTAGAACGGGCCCATCGCGGAGGAGGCGGAGCCGCACGCGGTGTTCACGCCTCCGGAGAACAGCTCCACGCCCGGCTCCCGGAAGGAGACGTCGCGGTACTGGGACAGATGCTCCTCCCAGAAGGTGTCCGCGGCGATCGTGGTGGCCAGGACACGGCAGTCGGAGCGCTCGTTGGCGTCCGCGCCGGTGCGGCACGAGTCGATCTGCTGCCCCGGGCCGGAGTTCTGGCTCTCGCCGATCTCGCGCTGCTGGTAGGAGCCGCCGCCGATGGTGCCGTCCGGGTTGATGCCGACCTGCTGGGCGAATCCGGGGGCGATGAAGTAGATCAGCACGGCGAGCAGGCCCGCGCCGCCGCCGAGGGCGATGCCCCGGCCGCCGACCCGTCCGCCGCCGAGGACCGCGCCCCGGCCGCCGGAACGTCCACGGCTGTCCCGGGCGCGTCCCGGGTCCAGCTGGACATTGTCGTTGAAGCTCATGCGGTGAGTGTAGACGCACTAGACTGGCCCGGCCTGTGTCCTGCCCTCCGAGACGAAACGAGTGTCCGAGACCCCATGCTGACCGTGACTGACCTGGAGCTTCGCGTCGGTGCCCGCCTGCTGATGGACGAGGTCACCTTCCGGGTGGCGAAGGGCGACAAGGTCGGACTGGTCGGCCGCAACGGCGCGGGCAAGACGACCCTGACGAAGGTGCTCGCCGGCCGTGCCGAGCCCACCGACGGCACCGTGACCCGCTCGGGCCGCATCGGCTACCTGCCGCAGGACCCCAAGGTCGACGACATGGACCAGTCCGGCCGGGACCGGATCCTCTCCGCCCGCGAGCTGGACCAGACCCTGCGCCGGATGCGCGAGGCCGAGCAGCAGATGGCCGCCGCCGCAGACGCCGACCGGGACCGCGCCATGGCCCGCTACGCCCGGCTCGAGGCCGAGTTCTCCGCCCGCGGCGGCTACGCGGCCGAGTCCGAGGCGGCCCGTATCACCTCCAACCTGGGACTGCCGGACCGCGTGCTGGACCAGCCGCTGCACACTCTCTCCGGCGGCCAGCGCCGCCGCGTGGAACTGGCCCGGATCCTCTTCTCGGACGCGGACACGATGCTGCTGGACGAGCCGACCAACCACCTGGACCACGACTCGATCGTCTGGCTGCGGGACTACCTGAAGACCTTCGAGGGCGGGCTGCTGATGATCAGCCACGACGTGGAGCTGATGGAGATGACGGTCAACAAGGTGCTCTACCTGGATGCGAACCGTCAGACCATGGACGTGTACAACATGACGTGGAAGAACTACCTCGCCCAGCGACAGCAGGACGAGGCGCGCCGCCGCAGGGAGTTCGCGAACGCGGAGAAGAAGGCCACCGCGCTGATGGCGCAGGCGGAGAAGATGCGGGCGAAGGCCACCAAGGCCGTGGCCGCCCAGCAGATGATCCGGCGTGCCGAGCGCCTGATGCGCGGTGTGGAGGGCGAGCGTGCGCAGGACAAGGTGGCGGCCATCCGCTTCCCGACCCCCCAGGCCTGCGGCAAGACCCCGCTCACCGCACAGGCGCTGTCCAAGTCCTACGGATCGTTGGAGATCTTCACCGGAGTGGACCTGGCCATCGACCGCGGCTCCCGCGTGGTGATCCTCGGCTACAACGGCGCCGGCAAGACGACGCTGCTGCGTCTGCTGGCCGGGGTGGAGGCACCGGACTCCGGGCGCGTCGTGGAGGGTCACGGGCTCAAGCTGGGCTACTTCGCCCAGGAGCACGACACCCTGGACCAGGAGGCGACCGTGCTGGACAACATGCGTCACGCCGCCCCGCAGCTGGGGGACACCCAGGCCCGGACGCTGCTGGGCTCGTTCCTCTTCCAGGGCGACGACGTGGACAAGCCAGCCCGTGTGCTCTCCGGCGGCGAGAAGACCCGGCTGGCCCTGGCCACCCTCGTGGCGTCCTCGGCCAACGTGCTGCTCCTGGACGAGCCGACGAACAACCTGGATCCGGCCTCCCGCGAGGAGATCCTCAACGCCCTGCGCACCTATGAGGGCGCCATCGTCCTGGTGACCCACGACGAGGGCGCCGTGGAGGCACTGGACCCCGAGCGGGTCGTGCTGCTGCCGGACGCCGTGGAGGACCTGTGGAACGACGAGTACCGGGACCTCATCACGTTGGCCTGATCGGCATCGGGGACGCTCCGGCCTGATCGGGCCCGCCGACCGGTGACGCCGGTCGTACCCGGTGGGCGGGCCTTCAGTCGAAGAGCGCGTCCTCGGCCTCCTCGTCCGTGATCCGCCCGGAGCGGCGGCGCTTCACGCGCTGCCGGCGCGGGTGGTGCTTGGCGGGGATGACGGCGTCGTCACCGGCCTCGGCGGCGTCCTCGAGGTCGTCCCTGTCGTTGCGGGCGCGGGTGTAGGCCATGTAGCCCCAGACGCCGAAGCCCATGAGCGCGAACAGGTACCACTGCAGGGCGTAGGACAGGTGTGGCCCCTCGTCCAGGGTCGGCTGGACCAGCGGCCGGGGTCGCTCGCCCGGGTCGTTGGACTCGGACACCATCTCCCCGTAGGCGCGGTCCGCGACCTCCAGGCCGGTCACGCGGCCGATCTGCCGCAGGTCGATGGAGGCCACCTGGCCCTCCGGGGCGTCACGGTCCAGGGTGGGCTCGCCGGGGCGCAGCCGCACCTCGATCTCCTGCTGTCCCTCGGCGGGCGCGGGGATGCTGTCCGGGCGGCCGGGGGAGTTGCCGATCGGCAGCCAGCCGCGGTCCACCACGACGACGGCCCCCTCCTCGGTCTTGAACGGCACCAGCACCTCGTAGCCGGGGCGGCCGGCCCGTGGCCGGTTCCGGACCACGAGGGTGTCCTCGACGAGGTACTCGCCGGAGAGGGTGACCGGGGTCCACTCGTCGTCGGCCTGGAAGTCGGCCACAGGGGCGTCGGCGAAGGGGACCGGGGCGTCGTCGTAGTTCTCCAGCACCCGGTTGATCTGGTTCATCACCTGGATGCGGCGGTCGATCTGCCACTGCGCCAGGTGGTGGCAGGCGAAGGCGAAGAGGATGCATACCACGAACCCGAAGATCCACGGGGCGGTCAGCAGGAAGCGGAAGTCCAGCTTGGTGCGCTGCTGCGCGCCGTACTGCGGCGCGTCGGGGCTCTGGCGGTGCGCCGCGCCGGTGCCGGGGGCGGTCACTCAGCGTCCCCTCCTCGGGTGCTCGGGGTCCGGTCCGCGGTGCTCGCGCGCCCCGCCGCAGCGTCGGCGGGGCAGTCCAGGCCGGGCAGCTCGGCCACGTCCACGGTCTCGCGCAGGAAGCCGCGGTCGGACAGGAAGGCGGTCAGGTGCTCGCGGTGGACGGGGCAAGCCAGCCACGTCTTGCGCCGCTCGGGCGTGTGGATGCGCGGGTTGTTCCAGCGCAGGCCGAACGCGGCCTCCGCGGAGCAGCCGCGGGCGGAGCAGGGCAGCGGGGCGCCGTCGGCGCCGTCAGCGGAGCCGGCCGCGCCGGCGTCCCGGCCACGGGAGGAGGAGCCGGGGGCACCCGGGTGCGCGGCCGTCGTCGTGTCCCGGGCGGCCTCGTCCGGGGAGGACCCGGACATGAGCGAGCCCAGCAGATCGAAGCCGCCGGTCATGCCGCCGGGCCCTTCGTCTGGGCGGAGTCCTCCGGACGGTGCCAGGAGCCGGCGGGCAGGGCGGGGGTGTCTTCGACGACCTCGCCGACCACCACGTCCTGAGCCGTACTCGGCGCGGTGGGCTCGGACGGCTCGGCGGCGAGGGCGGTCGCCTGCGTGGCCGGAGCCTGCATGGTGCCGGGGGAGTAGGGCCGGGCGTTGTTGCTGCCCACCACGGCCACGTAGGGCAGGACGGCGGCGGCTGCGAACAGCACGATCTGCAGCCAGCCGTCGGCGAAGAAGGCGCCGATGAAGCAGCCGGTGCGGATGATCATCTGGATCAGGTACTTCCGCATGCGCTGCTCCCGGTCCGCGGAGCTGGCCTGCGGCGCGGTGGTGACGGACTGGATCGCGGCGGGACCGCAGGCCTCGGCAGCGGACGCAGCCATGACAGCCTCCCTCAGGTCGGTGCAGACGAATCGGGCTCGGACAGGCGTCCATTGTCTCACGCCGGGCGCCACGTAGAGTGGACCCGTACGTCTGCGTGACGGACGCCTCCGCACGGCCCCGGGCCGTCCGGCGCCCGCCGCGCAGTGAACGACGACGTCACCGAACGTGCCGGTCACGGGCCGGCCCAGGATGCAGGAGGACCCGAGCATGGCCGCAGAGAAGACCACCACCGAGGGGCAGACCACGGGCCGCAGCGTCCTGGTCACCGGCGGCAACCGCGGCATCGGCCGGGCGATCGCCGAGGCGTTCCTGGCCAACGGGGACACGGTGGCCATCACCTCCCGCAACGGCGAGGGGCCCGCCGGCGCCCTGGCCGTCGCCTGCGACGTCACCGACTCCGCCTCGGTCGACGCAGCGTTCACGCAGGTCGAGCAGGCCCACGGCCCGGTCGAGGTGCTCGTGGCCAACGCGGGGATCACCAAGGACCAGCTGCTGCTGCGCATGTCCGAGGACGACTTCACCTCCGTGGTGGACACCAACCTCACCGGCTCCTTCCGCGTGGTGCAGCGCGCCACCAAGGGCATGATGCGCCTGAAGCGCGGCCGCATCGTCCTGGTCTCCTCCGTGGTGGGCCTGCTCGGCTCGCCCGGTCAGGTGAACTACGCCGCCTCGAAGTCCGGCCTGGTCGGCATGGCCCGGTCCATCACCCGTGAGCTCGGCGCGCGCGGCATCACGGCCAACGTGGTGGCCCCCGGCTACATCGACACCGAGATGACCCAGGGTCTGGACGAGGACCTGAAGAAGCAGTACAAGAAGTCCATCCCGGCCGGCCGCTTCGCCCAGCCGTCCGAGGTCGCCGACGTCGTCACCTGGCTCACCTCGGACCAGGCCGCCTACATCTCCGGCGCCGTCATCCCCGTGGACGGCGGCCTCGGCATGGGCCACTGAGCCCGCGCCCCGCTCCGAGCAGACCCACCAGCCCAGACCACGTCCCAGGAGGGAACATGACCGAGAACACCACCGCCGCCTCCGGCGAGAAGGACCTGGCCGGCAAGGGCGTCGTCGTCACCGGCTCGTCCCGCGGCATCGGCGCGGAGACCGCCCGGCTGCTGGCCGCCCGCGGCGCCGGCGTCGTCGTCAACTACCGCCAGAAGGCTCCGCGCGCGAACAAGGTGGTCACGTCCATCGAGGAGGCCGGCGGCCGGGCCGTGGCCGTGGGAGGGGACGTCACCTCCGCCGAGGACCGCGCCGCGCTGCTGGACGCCGCGGTGTCGACCTTCGGCTCCCTGGACGTGCTGGTGCTCAACGCCTCCGGCGGCATGGAGTCCCAGTTCGGCGAGGACTACGCCATGAAGCTCAACCGGGACGCCCAGGCCGCGTTGGCCGACGCCGCCGTCGAGCGGATGTCCGCCGGCGGCCAGATCGTCTTCGTCACCTCCCACCAGGCGCACTTCATCAACGAGGTGCCCACCATGGACTCCTACGAGCCGGTGGCCCGCTCCAAGCGCGCCGGCGAGGACGCCCTGCGTGAGCGCATCCCCGCGTTCACGCAGAAGGGCATCGGCTTCGTGGTGGTCTCCGGTGACATGATCGAGGGCACCATCACCGCCACCCTGCTCAACCGTGCCGAGCCGGGGGCCATCGAGGCCCGCCGCGAGGCCGCCGGCAAGCTCTACACCGTGGAGGAGTTCGCCGCCGAGGTCGCCGCCATGGTCGGCCGCACCGACCTTCAGGTTGGCCACACCGAGCTCGTGGGCGGCGCCCGTGACTTCCAGGGCGACCAGAAGGGCTGAGCTGCCTCACACGCGCGCGTTGCTGGGCTGCCTCATCCGGGCGCCTAGCTGAGCTGCCTCATCCGCGCGCTTACTGGTGAGGACTCACCCTCTGCACCTCACGTTTCAGGTCGGTTGACGGTGTGTCCTCACCAGTAAGCGGGGAGGTGGGGGACCTGCGCCGCTCAGAGCCCGAGCATCCAGCGCACGACGGCCAGGTGGGGCACATCCACGCAGGCGTCGGCGACCTCGCGCAGGGCGGGCTTGCCGCACAGGGCCACGCCGCACCCGGAGGCGGTGAGCAGGTCGATGTCGTTGGCTCCGTCGCCGCAGCCGAGGGTCCCGAGCAGCGGCATCTCGGCCTCGGCGGCCCATTGCCGCAGCATCTGCTCCTTTACGGCGCGGTCCACCACGGAGCCGGCCACCCGGCCGGTGAGGTGGCCGTCGGCGATCTCGAGCTCATTGGCGCAGAACCCGGACAGCCCCCACGCGGCGGCCAGGGGAGCCAGGACCTGGGTGAAGCCTCCCGAGACGGCATAGATCCGACCGCCCGCGCCGGTCACGGCGGCGATCAGGTCCCGGGCACCCGGGGTCGGGCGCACCCGGGCGACGACCTCCTCGATCACCGCCACCGGCAGTCCACCGAGGGCCTCCACACGCGCGTGCAGGGACTGCGCGAAGTCGAGCTCGCCGCGCATGGCGCGCTCCGTCACCTCGGCGACCTCGGCCTCGCGCCCGGCGTGCGCGGCGAGCAGCTCGACGACCTCGTCCTGGATCAGGGTGGAGTCCACGTCCGTGACCACGAAGGGCATCGGGGCATCCACCACGTCCGCGGGGACGCGGACGGCATGCCAGCCCTCGGGGGCCTCGGCGGCCGCGGCCCACGAATCGGACATCCAGCGCCAGCCCTCCACGGCCGTGCCCGCTTCGGCCGCGGCCGTCAGGTGCTCGGCGTGCTCGGGCACGCCGGCGGGACGGTCGGGTTCCCGGTCCGGCATCGTGCCCGGCGCAGCCTGCCCGGGCGCGCCGAGGGACCCGGCCACGGACGCTCCGGAGGGGAGGGCGCCGTCGTCGGGAAGGGGACGGTAGACCACATCACGGACCTGGCTCATACGGCCGATGGTAGGCGGATCGCAGGCCGGGCGGTCCCGTGCGTCGTGACCGGGTTCGCATGGTGGAGGCCACTACAGTGGTCCGCATGAGCACCTCCGCCTCGGACGCCCACCTCCACGACGACCTCTTCGCCCCGGACAGCGACGCCGTTCTGCAGCTGCGCGGGGTGACCGTGCGCCGCGGGACGAAGAACCTCATCGAGGACGTGGACTGGACCGTCCGCGAGGGCGAGCGCTGGATCGTGATGGGCCCGAACGGGGCCGGCAAGTCGACGCTGCTGCAGGTCGCCGCCGCCCGCATGCACCCGACCACCGGCGACGTCGGCATCCTGGACGAGGTGCTCGGCGCGGTGGACGTGTTCGAGCTGCGTCCGCGCATCGGCCTGTCGTCGGCTCAGCTGGCCCAGCAGGTGCCGGACGGGGAGAAGGTCCAGGACGCCGTGGTGACCGCCTCCTACGGCGTGACCGGCCGCTGGCGCGAGGAGTACGAGGTTGAGGACGAGGGCCGCGCCCTGGCCCTGATCACCCAGTGGGGCCTGTCCCGCCTGGCCCACCGCCGCTTCGGCACCCTGTCCGAGGGTGAGCGCAAGCGCGTGCTGATCGCCCGCGCCCTGATGACCGACCCGGAGCTGATGCTCCTGGACGAGCCGGCCGCCGGGCTGGACCTGGCCGGACGCGAGAAGCTCGTGGCCCAGCTGACCGAGGTGGCCGAGGACGAGTTCGCCCCGGCCCTCGTGCTGGTCACGCACCACCTCGAGGAGGTGCCGCCGGGCTTCACCCACGCCCTGCTGCTGCGCGACGGCCAGGTGGTCACGGCCGGTCCCATCGAGCAGACCCTCACCGAAGAGCACCTCTCCGCCGCCTTCGGCATGCCGCTGAAGGTCTCCCAGCACAAGGGCCGGTACGCGGCCGTCGCCGCCTGATGGAGCTGCTGACCGCGGACGTGCTGGGGCTGGAGCTCTGGCAGGTGCTGGTGGTGCTGCTCGCCGGGTTCTGGGCCGGCACCATCAACTCGATCGTCGGCTCCGGCACGCTGGTCACCTTCCCGGTGCTGGTGGCGGTCGGCTTCCCCCCGGTCACCGCTCAGATCTCCAACGCCATGGGCCTGGTGGCCGCCGGCTTCTCCGGCACCGTCGGATACCGGCGGGAGCTGAAGCAGTCGATGGCGGTCGTGCCCGTGCTGACGGTCGCGTCCC
The DNA here is from genome assembly GCF_001570885.1 of Micrococcus lylae NBRC 15355. Lineage (GTDB taxonomy): Bacteria > Actinomycetota > Actinomycetes > Actinomycetales > Micrococcaceae > Micrococcus > Micrococcus lylae. The sequence continues at coordinate 12,151 of NZ_BCSN01000028.1, forward strand.
TGCTGGGCGGCGTCATCGGCGCCTTCCTGCTGACCGTGCTGCCGGAGCGGGTCTTCGAGATCGCCGCACCGTGTCTGATCGTGGTGGCCCTGGGCTTCGTGGTCTTCCAGCCGCGCCTGAACCGCTGGGTGAAGGCCCGCAGGGCCACCGAGCAGGGGGAGGGACAGCCGGTGGGTGCCTTCGCCGGACCCGTCGACCAGGCCGACGACGTCCCCCGCGGCCCCGTGTCCCCCCTGCTCTGGGCCCTGGTGTTCGGCGCCGGGGTCTACGGCGGCTACTTCGTGGCGGCCCAGGGGGTGCTGCTGATGGGCATCCTCGGTGTCTTCCTCACCGGTCTGCTGGTGCACGCCAACGCGGTGAAGACGTGGCTGTCCCTGTGCGTGAACCTCGTGGCCGCCGTGTTCTACCTGCTCTTCGCCTTCGACCGCATCGACTGGGTGGCCGTGCTGCTGATCGCCGCCTCCTCACTGGTCGGCGGCTCCGTGGGCGCGAAGATCGGCCGCAGGATCTCCCCGACGCTGCTGCGCGGCGTGATCGTGGCCGTCGGTCTGGTGGGCCTGGCCGTGATGCTCCTGCGCCTCGTGCAGGGCTGAGCCGGACGTGGTCGCCTCCGCCGGCACCGCCGCACCGCGTCCCGACGACGGCCGCCTCAGCGTGCTCGTCTCCCGCCGAGACCTGGACTCGCCCGAGCTCGCCCCCTACGTCTGCATGACCGATGCGGCGCTGCGCCGCGCCGCCGATGCCGAGCACGGCGTGTTCCTGGCAGAGTCCACGCCCGTGGTGCGCCGGGCCCTGGACGCCGGCTGCCGGCCGGTGTCCTTCCTGCTGCCGCAGCGGTACCTGGAGACGGCGGCCGAGCAGCTGGCCGACGCGTTCGAGACGTTCCCGGAGGCGCCGGTGTTCACCGGGGACGACGAGCTGCTCAGTCAGCTGACCGGGTTCCACCTGCACCGCGGTGCGCTGGCGGCGATGGAACGGCCGGCGCCGCGTCCGGTGGACGATGTGCTGGCCGGCGCCCGCCGGGTGCTGGTGGCCGAGGACCTCACCGACCCGACCAACCTCGGAGCGATCGTCCGCTCCGCCGTGGCCCTGGACTGGGACGGGCTGCTGCTCTCGCCACGGGCCGCTGACCCGCTGTACCGCCGCGCGATCCGGGTGTCCATGGGCACGGTGTTCCGGCTGCCCTGGGCGCGAGCGCTGGCGTGGCCGGGGGCCGGCCACCACGGGATGCCGGCCGGGCAGGTGGGGAAGCCGCACCGGGCGCCGGCCACGGACGGACTGGAGGCGCTGCGACGGGCGGGCTTCGTCGTCGTCGCACTCGAGGTGACGGATCAGGCCGTGGCACTGGAGGACCCCGTGCTCGAGCCACTGCGGTACGCCGAGCGGCTGGCGCTGGTGGTGGGTGCCGAGGGGCCAGGCGTGCGAGCCGAGACCCTTGCCCTGTGCGACGTCCACGTGAAGATCCCGATGCCTGCCGGCGTGGACTCGCTCAATGTCGGCGCCGCGGCCGCGGTGGCACTGTGGGAACTGCGCTGTCGTCCGGTATAGTGATGCGCTGGCCGTGCGCGATGTACGGCTGACAGATGTGACCTCTCGAGCGCCCTGGCCAAAACCAGGGGCACTGAACGAAGGACTTTCCATGAAGGCTGACCTGCACCCCGAGTACCGCTACGTGATCTTCAACGATCTGGCCTCCGGCGAGAAGGTGCTGACCCGCACCACCGCCGACTCCGACAAGACCATGGAGTGGGAGGACGGCAACACCTACCCGGTGATCGACGTCGAGATCTCCGCCGCCTCGCACCCGTTCTACACCGGCAAGCAGCGCATCATGGACACCGCCGGCCGCGTCGAGCGCTTCAACGCCCGTTTCAAGGGCTTCGGCGGCAAGAAGTGATCTGAGGCGGCCTGAGCCGCTGGTCCGATCCGCGAAGGGTCCGTCTCCCCTCAGAACGGGGGCCGGGCCCTTCGTCGTGTCCGGGCTGAAACGCGGGTCACCTGGCCTGTGCCGTCCCCGCGCGGGACGGCGGCGCTCGAGCGATAGGCTCGAGGCATGAGCACCCAGCATCACGGCCAGTACAAGGTCCTCGGCGGCAAGCTCGTGCGCGTCGACCTCACGGTGGAGGACGGCGTCGTCACCGCCGCGAGCCTCAATGGGGACTTCTTCCTCGAGCCGGACGAGGCGCTGGAGGACATCAACGGCGCCCTCGTCGGCCTCGCCGAGGACACCGAGCACGCCGTGACCGCCCAGCGGGTGCAGGCGGCGATCCGCCCGGGTGCCCAGCTCTTCGGCTTCGACGCCGACGCCGTGGCCACCGCCGTACGCCGCGCCCTCGGCCGGGCCACGGCCTGGGAGGACCACGAGTGGGAGGTCATCGCCCCCACGCCACTGCCGATCCACCAGCACGTGGCCCTGGACCAGATCCTCACCGAGGACGTGGCCGCCGGACGCCGCAAGCCGATGATGCGCCTGTGGCAGTGGACCGAGCCGGCCGTGGTGATCGGTGCCTTCCAGTCCCTGGCCAACGAGGTCGACGCCGAGGGGGCCGCCGCCCATGACATCCACGTGATGCGCCGCATCTCCGGCGGCGGGGCGATGTTCATGGAGGCGGACAACTGCGTCACCTACTCGCTGTCCCTGCCGCGCTCCCTGGTGGACGGCATGAGCACCGAGGAGTCCTACCCGTTCCTGGACGACTGGACCATGGAGGCCCTCTCCCGCGTGGGCGTGGAGGCGTTCTACCAGCCGCTGAACGACATCGCCACGCCGCAGGGCAAGATCGGCGGTGCCGCCCAGAAGAAGGTCGGCACCCACGGCCTGCTGCACCACGTGACCATGAGCTACGACATCGACGCGGACAAGATGACCCAGGTGCTGCGCATCGGCCGCGAGAAGCTCAAGGGCAAGGGCGTCGCCTCCGCGAAGAAGCGTGTGGACCCGCTGCGCCGGCAGACCGGCAACATGACCCGCCCGGAGATCTGGGAGGTCATGATGCAGGTCTTCGAGGAGCGCTACGGTGCGAAGCGTGTCGAGCTCGACCAGAAGACCCTGGACCGTGCCCAGGCCCTGGCCGAGGAGAAGTTCCTCACCCAGACGTGGCTTCAGCGCGTGCCGTGACGGCCCCGACGACGTGGGCCACCCTCCCCACCGTCCAGAGTGAGCCCCACCGTCCGGAGTGAGGGCGAGACACGGTCACGTTGGTCGATCTCATCACCGTGTCGTCCCCTCACAACGCAGTGATCAGCACCAGAGACGGCCCGCCGCCTTCACTTCAGAAGGCGACGGGCCGTCGTCGTCGACCCCGGCACAGGATCAGATGTGCCGCAGCTCCTCCTGGCGGGACTGGACGCGCAGGCTGCGGCGCAGTGCGTCCGTCTCCTCGATCACCAGGCGGCGCAGGGCGCCCGGGGCGTCCGGGTGTCCGTCGATCCACGCCTGCGCGGCGGCCAGGACGGGGTGCTGCTCCTGCGCGGCCTCGTCGCCGTCCACGGCGTCCTGGTGCAGCGGGAACAGGCCGTGGATGGCACGCGAGGCCAGGCCGTTCGAGCGGGAGGACCACAGCTGCTCGAGCTCGCCGAACAGCGTCTGGCCGTAGCCGGCGGTCAGCTTGCCGGCGTCGGTGGCGAAGCCCTCCGCGGTGGCCGAGAGCAGGTCATTGGACAGGGGCGTGCCCGCTGCGTCCACGCCGGAGATCACGGCGTCCCATGCGGCCTGCTTCACCTGCGCCTCCGGCAGGGCGTTCACGGCCAGGGTGTGGCCGACCACGGTCTTGGCGGTGCGCTGCTCGGCCAGGGCGGTGTCCAGACCGGCGCGGTCGATGCCGCCGGTGGCCGCCAACGCCTGCAGCACCAGCCAACGGATCTCCGTGTCCACGGCCAGGCCCGGCGCGGCGGTCTCGGCGTCCTGCACGAGGGCCTGCTCCACCTGACCGGCGAGCTCGGCGTCCTTGCGGGCCAGCAGGGCCAGGACGCGGGCGGCGGCGCGCTGCCGGTCCGAGCCGGCCTCGAGCCCGGCCACGTGGCGCAGCAGCAGCGAGCCCAGGCGGGTGCGCAGCCGGGCGCGCTCGTCGGCAGCGGCGTAGAGGGACACGGCCGAGGCGGCCTGGGTCAGCACCTGCGTGTACACGGCCACCGGGGCGATGGTGTCCGCGAGCGCCTCCACGGCGTCCACGAAGGCCGCCACGGACAGCTCGCCGCCGCGGACCATGGCCCACAGGGAGGCCCACACGGTGGCCTGCGCCAGCGGGTCGGCGATGCGGTGGGTGAGCACGGCGTCCAGGGAGATCTGGTCCAGGGACACGGCGGCGTAGGTGAGGTCCTCGTCGTTGGGCAGCACCAGGCGCACGCCGTGCTCCGGAACCTCCAGGCCACGGATCGGGGTGCGCTCGACACCCTCGGCCACGTCCACGGTGACCGAGTCGGTGCGCATCAGGGCGCCCGAGGCGTTCGGCTCGTAGACGCCCACCTGCACCACGTGCGGGCGGCGGATCGGTTCGCCGGTGGTCGGGTCCTCGCCGGACTGGACCAGCACCGCGGTGCCGTCCACGATGTCCACGCGCAGCGTCGGCACGCCGGCGGTGTGCAGCCAGGCATCGGCCCAGGCGGACATGTCCCGGCCGGAGGCCTCGGACAGCACGGCCAGGAAGTCCTTCAGCTCGGCATTGCCCCACGCGTGGCGCCGGAAGTAGGTGCGGGCGGCCTGCTCGAAGGCCTCGCGGCCCACATAGGCGGCCAGCTGCTTGAGCACCGATGCGCCCTTGGCGTAGGTGATGCCGTCGAAGTTCTGGCGGGCGGCCTCCAGGTCCACGATGTCCGCCACGATCGGATGCGTGGTCGGGTACTGGTCCTGCACATAGGCCCAGGCCTTGCGCCGGGAGGCGAAGGAGGTCCAGGCCTCGGTGAAGCCGGCGGCCTCGGCGGAGGCCAGGGTGCCCATGTAGTCGGCGAAGGACTCCTTCAGCCACAGGTCGTCCCACCACCTCATGGTCACCAGGTCGCCGAACCACATGTGCGCCATCTCGTGGAGGATGGTGTTCGCGCGGCCCTCCAGCTGGGCGCGGGTCGGCGCGGTGTCATGGATGTAGTGCTCGGTGAAGGTCACCAGGCCCGGGTTCTCCATGGCGCCGAGGTTGTACTCCGGCACGAACGCCTGGTCGTACTTGCCCCACTCGTAGGGGACGCCGAAGAGGTCATGGAAGAAGTCCAGGCCGTTCTTCGTGATGGCGAAGACGGCGTCTGCGTCCATGTGCTCGGCCAGTGTCTGCCGGCAGAAGATGCGCAGGTCCACCGGCACGGCCCCGGTGGCCTCGTGGCCGCCCCAGTGGTCTTCGAACACGGCGTAGGGGCCAGCGAGCAGCGTGGTGATGTAGGTGGACTGCGGACGGGTGGCCTGGAAGGCCACGGTGACCGAGCCGTCGTCGTTCTTCGTCCGGGAGGTCTCCACGCCGTTGGAGGCGAGGACCCACGCGGCCGGGCCGGTGAGGCGGAAGGAGAAGGACGCCTTCAGGTCCGGCTGCTCGAAGTTCGGGAACACACGGCGGGCGTCGGCCGGCTCGTACTGCGTGTACAGGTAGGTCTGGCCGTCGGCGGGGTCCACGTAGCGGTGCATGCCCTCACCGGAGCGGGAGTACAGCGAGGTGCCCCTGAGCACCACGGTGTTCTCCGCGGCCAGGCCGGGCAGTCGGACACGGTTGCGGCCGGCGACCTCGGCGACGTCCAGGGTCTCGCCGTTGAGCTCGACGGACTCCACCGAGGCGTTGATCCAGTCCAGCCAGGTCTCCGAGCCCGGCTCGGAGCAGGAGAAGACGAGGGTCGCGGTGACCGGGTACGCCTCGGCCTCCGCGTCCTCGGCGTTCCGGACGTCGACGCAGACGTCGTAGGAGCGCACGGACACGGCGTTCGCGCGCCCACGGGCCTCATCGCGCGTGAGCTCGGCGGTGTCCCAGTCCGGGCGCGGCAGGGCGGAAGTGTTCTCAGACATGCGTCCTATCCCATCACATCAGCCGCCCCGGGCCGTCGTCGGGTCGGGTCTGTCGGGGACACGGCCGGGTCAGGCCGGGACGGCCTGGTTCTTCGGGATGACCGTCAGGCCGGACGCGGTGACCGTGAATCCGCGGGCCTCGTCCTCGGCGCGGTCGAAGCCGATGCGCACGCCCGGCGGAACCACCACGTTCTTGTCCAGGATCGCGTTGCGCACCTGGGCGCCCTCGGAGATCACCACGGAGTCCAGCAGCACGGACTGCTCCACCCATGCCTCGTCGAGGATCCGGCAGTCCGTGGACACCACGGACTGGGCCACGGTGCCGCCGGAGACGACCACGCCCTGGGCCAGCAGCGAGTCCACCGCGGTGCCCGGGCGCTTCGAGGCCGAGCGGACCAGCTTGGCCGGCGGGGACACGGACTGCCGGGTGTACAGCGGCCAGTCCCGGTTGTAGAGGTTGAACTCCGGCACCGGCTGGACCAGGTCCATGTGGGCGTCGTAGTAGGAGTCGAGGGTGCCGACGTCCCGCCAGTAGTGCTGGCAGGAGCGGGCGCCCGGGATCTCGTTGGCGGTGAAGTCGTACACCCCTGCCTCGCCGCGCTCCACGAACCAGGGGATGATGTCCCCGCCCATGTCATGCGTGGAGTCCTCGTCCTCGGCGTCACGGTTCAGGGCCTCCACGAGGGCGTCCGTGTCGAACACGTAGTTGCCCATGGAGGCGAGGAACGCGTTCGGGTCGTCCGGCAGGCCGGGGGTCGAGTCCGGCTTCTCCACGAAACGGGCGATCCGCTGCCGGTCGGTCTCCGCGGTCTCGATGACGCCGAAGGAGGAGGACATCTGAAGCGGCTGGCGCACCGCGGCCACGGTGGCCTTCGCGCCCGAGGCGATGTGCTGGTCCACCATCTGCTGGAAGTCCATGTGGTAGACGTGGTCCGCGCCGATCACCACCACGATGTCCGGGCGGGCGTCCTGGATCAGGTTCATCGACTGGTAGATGGCGTTCGCCGAGCCGAGGAACCAGTCCTTGCCGCGGCGCTGCTGCGCCGGCACCGACGCCACGTAGTTGTTCAGCAGCGTGGACATCCGCCAGGTCTCGGAGATGTGGCGGTCCAGGGAATGCGACTTGTACTGGGTCAGCACCACGATCTCGCGGTAGCGCGAGTTCACGAGGTTGGACAGGGCGAAGTCGATGAGCCGGTAGGCGCCGCCGAAGGGCACGGCCGGCTTGGCGCGGTCCGCGGTCAGCGGCATCAGACGCTTGCCCTCACCTCCGGCCAGGACGATCGAGAGGACCTTCTTCTGGACCATGGAACGAGGACTCCCTTCCTGCTGGCTGAGATGCCGGCATCGCACCGATGTCCGGTACCGCCAGACTATCGGCACGGTTCGGCGCTGGACTAGGTTGGAGGCGTGCGCATCGACATCGTGAGCAAAGAGTTCCCCCCGGCCGTCTACGGCGGAGCCGGCGTCCACGTCGCGGAGCTGACCCGCGTCCTCGCCGCACGCGCCGACGTCCGCGTCCACGCCTTCGGCGACCCCCGCGACGCCGACTTCCACGGGGCCCAGGTGCTGACCTACCCGACGCCGTCCGGCTTCGAGCAGACCAACGGCGCCGTCCAGACCCTCGCCACCGACCTGACCATGCTCGAGTCGTTCGCCGGAGCGGACGTCATCCACTCGCACACCTGGTACGCCAACATGGCCGGCCACCTCGGCGCCCTGCTGCACGACGCCCCGCACGTGCTCTCCGCCCACTCCCTCGAGCCGCTGCGCCCGTGGAAGGCCGAGCAGCTCGGCGGCGGCTACCGCGTCTCCAGCTGGGCCGAGTCCACCGCCTACCACGCCGCGGACGCCGTCATCGCCGTCTCCGAGGGCATGCGCCGGGACATCCTGAGGTGCTACCCGCAGGTCGACCCGGCCCGGGTGCACGTGGTGCACAACGGCATCGACACGAAGCTCTGGACGCCGCAGACCTCCCAGGGGGCCCTGGCCGAGCACGGCATCGACCCGGACCGGCCGTCCGTGGCCTTCGTCGGCCGCATCACCCGCCAGAAGGGCGTGCCGCTGCTGCTCAAGGCCGCCCTGCAGCTGCCGGAGGAGGTCCAGCTCGTCCTCTGCGTCGGCGCCCCGGACACTCCGGAGCTGGCGAAGGAGGTCGACGCCCTGTTCGCCCAGCTGCGTGAGAAGCGCGACGGCGTCGTGGTGATCGAGGGCATGCTGCCCCGCCAGGAGGTCATGGAGATCCTGTCCCAGGCCACCGTGTTCGCCTGCCCGTCCGTCTACGAGCCGCTGGGCATTGTCAACCTCGAGGCCATGGCCTGCGGCACCGCCGTGGTCGCCTCCCGCGTCGGCGGCATTCCCGAGGTCGTGGACCACGGCACCACCGGGCTGCTCGTGGACATCGAGCAGGAGGACGACGGCACCGGCACCCCCGTCGACGAGGACGCCTTCGTGGCCGACTTCGCCGCCGCCCTCACCCAGGTGCTCTCCGACCCGGAGAAGGCCGCCGCCATGGGCGAGGCCGGTCGCACCCGGGCCATCGAGCACTTCTCCTGGGAGACCATCGCCGAGCGCACCCTCGAGGTCTACCGGACCGTCCTGCGCTGACCCGGCCCCACGCGAACGGCCGCCCGCCTCAGGCTGAGGTGGGCGGCCGTCGTCGCGAAGGGCAGGACCCGGCCGGACCGGGTCACGTCAGGCTCAGGCGTCGGACTTGTTCGCCTTCTTCGCCGCCTTCTGCCGGGCGCGCAGGGTGCGCTCGTGGACCGGGGCGTCACCCGAGGCGCCCAGCTCCGCGTAGTGGGCGTGGGCCTCCGCCTGACGCGCGTGCTCCTCATCGGTGGTCAGCTCCATGCGCAGGTGCTCCTGCTCCAGGCCGTAGGCCTCCACCAGCTCCTGGGCGAAGGGGCGAAGGCGCTCGGCGAGGCGGTTGATGTAGCCGCGCAGGGCCCGGGCGCGCTGGGAGGACACGCGGCCGTGGGCCACGTACCAGCCGAGGTCGTCCTCCACCGTGCGCAGCGCGAAGAGGTCGCGCAGCCAGGTGAGCACCGTGCGGGTGTGCTCGTCCTCGATGCCCTCGACGGCCCGGGTGAAGGCCTCCCACTGCAGCAGGGCGGCGTGGTCGCGGGCGACCTCGATCAGCTCGTGCTGACGGGAGTTGAAGGCGGCGGCCTGCGCGGCCTGGTCCTTGCCGCGCACCTTCTGCAGGGTGCCGGCGATGTCCGCGGTCTTCGAGCGCACCCGATCCGTCAGCAGGCTCTGCTGGACCTGCGGGTCCTTGAACCAGTTCGCCGAGCGGCGCTCGTCCGAGCGGTCGGACACGGACTGGACCACCTTGTGCAGGCCGGCCCGGTGCAGGGCCTCGGAGGCCTGGCTGGCCACGTACTTGGACACGGCGCCGACGTCGAGGCGGCCGAACTCCTTCGAGTAGTCCGTGAGCAGTCGCTTGCCCACCAGCTGGAGCAGGACGTTGTTGTCCCCCTCGAAGGTGACGAAGACGTCCAGGTCCGCGCGCAGCTGGGTGACCCGGTTGCGCGCCATGAATCCCTGGCCGCCGCAGGCCTCGCGGGCCTCCTGGAGGGTGTCCAGGGCGTTCCAGGTGGTCACCGGCTTCACCGCCGCCGCGAGGGTCTCGAGCTCCTGGCGGTGATGGTCGGTGTCTCCGCGGCCGGAGAAGACCTCGTCGAACTTCTCCAGCAGCTCGTTGGCGGAGAAGGCGTCCGCGTAGGTGCGGGCGAGGCGGTCGATCAGGCGGCGCTGATGGTTCTGGTAGTCCATCAGCACCTCCTCGCGGTCCGGGGAGGACGCGTTGAACTGGCGGCGCTGGTTGCCGTAGGTGATCGCGCCCTGCAGGCCGAGGAAGGAGGCGCCCGTGGCGGACAGGGACAGCGAGACACGCCCCTGCACGAGGGTGCCGAGCATGGTGAAGAAGCGGCGGCCCGGGGAGGCGATGGGGGAGGAGTAGGTGCCGTCCGCGGCCACATCGCCGTAGCGGTTCAGCAGGTTGGTGCGCGGGATGCGGACCTCGGTGAAGTGCAGTCGGCCGTTGTCGATGCCGTTGAGGCCGCCCTTGAGACCGTCGTCTTCGCCGCCGACACCCGGCAGGAAGTTCCCGTCCTCGTCACGGATCGGCACGAAGAAGCAGTGCACCCCGTGGTTGACGCCCTTGGTGATCAGCTGGGCGAACACCGTGGCGGCACGGCCGTGCAGTGCCGCGTTGCCCAGGTAGTCCTTCCATGCGCCCTTGAACGGCGTGTGGATCACGAACTCCTCGGAGGCCTCGTCATAGGTGGCCGTGGTCGCGATGGAGGCCACGTCCGAGCCGTGGCCGATCTCCGTCATGGCGAACGCGCCGGGCAGCTGCAGGGTGAGGGCATCCGGCAGCCACTTCTCATGGTGCTCGGCGGTGCCCAGGTGCAGGATCGCCGAGGAGAACAGGCCCCACTGGACGCCGGCCTTGATCTGCAGGGAGGGATCCGCGGTGACGATGTCCGAGAACGCCGCCACGGAGGCGCCGTGCGCGTCCTCACCGCCGAACCTGGCCGGGAAGGCGCGGGCGATGGCGTCGTTGTCCACGAGGATCCTCAGCTGGTCCAGCACGCGCTCACGGTGCTCGTCCATGCCGAGCAGGGGGTCGCGGTGCAGCGCCGGATCCTTCATCAGGGCGCGGGAGGCGCGGCGGACGTCGGCCCACCGTCCCAGCAGCGCCTCCTGGAGGGCGGCTCCATCGAGGGCGCCGGCTTCCGGGTGCTCCGGGGCGATCTGATCGATGTCGTGGGGAACGGAGTCCGTGGGGTCGGTGGCGGGGGTCCCGGTCGTGGGCTCTGCGGCGGTCATGAGGTGCTCCTTTGCGTGCGGGAAAGGGCGGATGTGGTGGATGTGGTGGATCCGGTCAGGCCGTTGAGCAGCCAGCCGGTGATCTGGGCGGCGGTCTGCTCCGCCGTGGCGCGGCCGGGCACGCCGGACGCGGAGAGCCAGGCCTCGCCGGCGGCCTTGACCATGCCGAGCGCGGCGGTGGGCCACAGCAGCAGGGGGTCGCCGTTGGCGGGTGCCTCGCGCCCGGCGGCGGCGAGATGGGCGCGCAGCCGCTCCTCCAGGGCCTGGTGCATGCGCTCGAAGAAGCCGTGGAGCGTCTGCGCGTCGGCGCCGTCCTGCAGCCCGTGGGCCGACTGCACGGAGAAGGCGTACACATGCGGAGAGGAGTCGGCCATCCGCAGGTAGGTCTCGACCATGGCGCCCAAGGCCAGGCGGGGGTCCGAGGAGGTTCCCACCGCTTCGAGCAGGCGCCGCTCCATCAGAGCGATGGCCTCCTGCGAGACAGCCTCCTGCAGGCCCGCCTTGTCCCTGAAGTACCGGTAGAACACGGACTTGGAGGTGCCGGCGTGGGCGGCGATCTCCTCCATGGAGGGGTGGGGGCCCAGGTCATGCACGGCCTCACGGGTGGCCCGAAGGAGCGCGCGGCGTCGCAGGCGGCGATGCTCGTCCCAGCGGGCATGACGCCCGTCGCGCAGCGAGGATGTGTGTGACTTCACGGAACCCACCGTATCAGGTACTCTCGGTTGCGGAAACACCGTTCGCCCTGGCGACGTCCCCTCTTCACGCGGACGCGCCTGCCCCTCGAAGGAGACCGACGTGACCGTCACCGACGCCACCGATTCCCGTCCCGCCGTCGCCGGCGGCCCGCTGCGCAAGGCCGTCGTGGTCGGCGGCAACCGCATCCCGTTCGCCCGTGCCAACACCGCCTACGCGGACGCGTCCAACCAGGACATGCTGACCGCGGCCATCGAGGGTCTCGTCGCCCGCTGCGGCCTGCAGGGAGAGCGCCTCGGCCAGGTCGCCGCCGGCGCCGTGCTCAAGCATCCGCGCAACTTCAACCTCACCCGCGAGTCCGTGCTCGGCTCGTCGCTGTCCCATGACACCCCGGCCATGGACCTGCAGGTCGCCTGCGCCACCGGCATGGAGGCCCTCGGCATCCTCGCGGACAAGATCCGCCTGGGCCAGATCGACTCCGGCATCGGCGGCGGCGTGGACTCCATCTCCGACTCGCCGATCTCCGTCTCGGACGGCCTGCGCCGTGTGCTCCTGCGCCTCAACGCCGCCCGCACCGGCAAGGAGCGCCTCGCCGCTCTCAAGGACCTCCGCCCGGGCCACCTCGTCCCGGAGCCCGCCGGGGCCGGTGAGCCCCGCACCGGCCTGGCCATGGGCGAGCATCAGGCCCTGACCACCCACGACTGGGGCGTGACCCGCGCCGAGCAGGACGAGCTCGCTCTCGCCTCCCACCAGAACCTGGCCGCCGCCTACGACTCCGGCTACATGGACGACCTGGTCACCCCGTTCCGAGGCCTGGCCAAGGACAACAACCTCCGCGGTGACTCCACCCTGGAGAAGCTCGGCCGCCTCAAGCCGGCGTTCGGCCGCCACCTGGGGGAGGAGGCCACCATGACGGCCGCCAACTCCACTCCGCTCACCGACGGCGCCTCGGCCGTGCTGGTCTCCTCGGAGCAGTGGGCCGCCGAGCGTCGCCTGCCCGTGCTGGCCGAGTTCGTGGACCACGAGATCGCCGCCGTGGACTTCGTGGACGGGGACGAGGGCCTGCTCATGGCCCCGGTGTACGCCGTCCCGCGTCTGCTGGGCCGCCACGGCCTGACCCTGGAGGACCTGGACTTCATCGAGATCCACGAGGCCTTCGCCGGCACCGTGCTCTCCACCATGAAGGCCTGGGAGGACGAGGAGTTCTGCCGCTCCCGCCTCGGCCTGGACGGCGCCTTCGGCACCGTGGACCGCGCCAAGCTCAACGTGCACGGCTCCTCCCTGGCCGCCGGCCACCCGTTCGCGGCCACCGGCGGCCGCATCACCGCCCTGCTGGCCAAGATGCTCCACGAGAAGGGCGAGGGCTCCCTCGGCCTGATCTCCGTGTGCGCCGCCGGCGGCCAGGGCGTCGTCGCCCTGATGCGCGGCCGCTGAGCCGAACCGACCGTCGAGACCGACTGAAGAAGGACTGATCTGATGAACGACCCGTACGGCACCTTCGTCGACTCCGCCGTCGGCAAGAGGCTCGCCAAGGCCCTCGGCCTGCCGATGCCCGTCCAGCTGCGCCGGCACACCCCGGGCGCCCCGCTGCTCGAGGGCCCGGCGCTCGTGCTCGGCGGCACCCCCGCCGCCGAGGCCGCCGCCCGCCTGCTGACCGGCTGGGGCGTGGAGGTCCAGACCTCCCGTGCCGAGTCCGTGAAGTACGCCGCCGTGGTGGCCTGCTTCGACGGCATCGACACCCCCGCGGCCATCGGCGAGACCGTCCTCGACCTGGGCGGCACCCTCCGTCAGCTGGCGACGAACTCCCGTGTGGTCACCGTGGCCGAGGACCCGGAGGCCGCCTCGGTGGCCGAGGACCCGGCCGCCCGCGCCGCCCGCCAGGGCATCACCGGCCTGACCCGGTCCCTCGCCCACGAGATGCGCGCCGGCGGCACCGCCAACGGCATCCAGCTCGGTGACGGCGTGGGCCTGGACGCCCCGGGCGCCGCCGGCGCCCTGCGGTTCCTGCTCTCCGGTCGCTCGGCCTACGTCTCCGGCCAGTTCCTCCCGGTCACGACGACGGCCGGTCGCCTCCCGGAGGACCCCGACCGTCCGCTGGCCGGGAAGGTGGCCGTGGTCACCGGCGCCGCCCGCGGCATCGGTGCGGCCATCATCCGCACCCTCGCCCGGGACGGCGCGACCGTGGTGGGCGTGGACGTCCCGGCCGCCGGCGAGTCCCTCACAGCCGTGGTGAACGAGCTCGGCGGCACCGCCCTGCCGCTGGACATCACCGCCGAGGACGCCGGCGCCAGGATCCTCGAGCACTGCCGTTCGCGTCACGGCCGCATGGACATCGTGGTGCACAACGCCGGCATCACCCGGGACAAGATGCTCGCCAACATGGACGCGGCCCGCTGGGACTCCGTCCTGGCCGTGAACACCCTGTCCCAGCTGCGCATGAACGAGGCGTTCCTGGCGGAGGACGCGAAGGACGTGGTGGGCGAGGGCCTGCGCATCGTCACCCTGGCCTCCACCTCCGGCATCGCCGGCAACCGCGGCCAGACCAACTACGCCGCCTCCAAGTCCGGCGTGATGGGCCTGGCGGCCGCCACTGCGCCGCTGCTGGCCGCCCGCGGCGGCACCATCAACGCCGTGGCCCCCGGCTTCATCGAGACCGAGATGACCGCGAAGATCCCGCTGCTCACCCGCGAGGTCGGCCGCCGCATCAACTCCCTGAGCCAGGGCGGCACGCCGGTGGACGTGGCCGAGGCCATCGCCTTCCTCGTCTCCGACGCCGCCGGCGGCACCAACGGCAACACGCTGCGCGTGTGCGGCCAGGCCATGATGGGAGCCTGAGATGACCGAGCTGCAGACCATGCCGTCCCTGGCCGCCTGCTACCGGGCCGCCTTCGGCCAGGCCGCCAAGGACGCCGTCACCAGGCGGCGTCGTCCCGCGGATCTGCCCGCCGCGCCGGTTCTCGTGCGCGGACACCGCATCTCTGCGGAGTCCCTGGACGCCTACCGCCGCCTGCTCGGCGTCGGCGAACCCGAGTCCGTGCCCTCCGTGCTGGTGCACATCGAGGCCTTCCCCGCCGCGATGCACCTGATGGCGGACGAGTCCTTCCCGCTGCCGCTGATGGGCATGGTGCACCTGACCAACACGGTGTTCCACCACCGCCCGGTCCCCGTGGACGTGCCGCTGGACATCACCGCCCGGGCCTCCGAGCTGGTGGCCCACCACGCCGGCACCGCGGTGGACCTGACCGTCACCGTCACGGACCCGGAGACCCGCGAGGTCCTCTGGGAGGGCGTCTCCCGCTACCTGGCCAAGGGCGTGCACCGCGGTGAGCGGCCCGAGCGTCCGGCCCGCGAGGAGTTCACCGCTCCCGGCATGACCGGGCAGTGGCGCTTCGACGGCGGCGCAGGCCGAAAGTACGCAGCCGTCTCCGGCGACTACAACCCGATCCACCTGAGCGGCCCCACCGCCAAGGCGCTCGGCATGAAGGGCGCCATCGCCCACGGCATGTACCTCGCTGCGAAGATGCTCGCCGGCCGCGAGCCGGCCGCAGCGGGCTTCCGCTGGGAGATCGGCTTCGACGCCCCGGTCCAGCTGCCCGGCACCGTCGCGGTCGCCTACGCCCATCCGGCCGCGGGCATCACGGAGGTGACCGGCTGGAACGCCCGCAGGGGCCGCCGGCACTTCACCGGCACGATCGCCCCGAGCGAGGCCTGACCCGGCCCCACTCGCACCGAGGCCTCGTGTGAGGCAGACCGGACGGCCCCCGTCACCGCAGAGAAGGTGACGGGGGCCGTCGTCGTGAAGCGCGGGGGCGGGACAGGACCCGGGCAGGTCGCCGTCCGAGGAGACGACCGGTGCCGGCCGTCCCGTTCAGAGCCCGGCGACCGCTGCGCGCAGGCGGCGGGCGTAGTCGTCCCAGGTGTGGGAGCGGGCCCGGCGCTCGGCCTCGCCGGACATGGCGCGCCAGGAGGCCGGATCCTGGAGGACCCGCTCCAGGGCATCCGCCCAGGCCTGAGGCGTGTTCTGCCGGACGAGGCGCCCGGTGGCGCCGTCTGCCACCGCATGCACCAGCCCTCCGGTGCGGTGGGCGAGCACCGGCGTGCCGCAGGCCTGCGCCTCGAGGGCCACCAGGCCGTAGGACTCGGAGAAGCTCGGCATGGCCACCAGGTCCGCGGCGCGGAACTGGGCGGCGAGCTGATCGGCCGGGACCGGCTCGCTGAAGGTCACCAGGTCCGCCACGCCCTCGGCCTCGGCCAGGGCGGCCAGGTCCGGGGTGTCGGCGCCGGAGGGGGCCCCGTTGACGTGGGCGCGCAGGCGGTCCGTGCCCGGGGCGAGCACGCCACGGCGGCGCAGCTCGCCCAGCGCGGAGATGAGCACCTGGGGACCCTTGTGGTGCTGGATCCGGCCGGCGAACAGGACGCGAAGCTCCGGGTCGAACGGATCCACGTCCTCGGCCTCACCGCCGGGCCACCAGGCATGCCCCGCGGGAGTGAAGACGTCCGTGTCCACGCCGGGGGTGGCCACCACGATGCGGCGCCGAGGGGCGTCCAGCACCTCCATGAGCGTGCGGGCCTCACCGGGGGAGTTCACCACCAGCAGGTCCGCGCCGGCGGCGATCTCCCGCTCGGCCGCCCGACGCTCGTCCGACTCGGCCGCCTCCGGGTCCGCGGCCATCTTCATGGCGGCCACGGTGTGCATGGTGTGCAGCCAGGGTGCGTCCGCGGCCTGCGCGATGCGTCGGGCGGCCGGAGCGGAGAGCCAGTAGTGGCCGTGGACGAAGGCGATCTGCTCGTCGGCCACAAGGCCCTCCTGGTCCAGCCAGGCCAGTGCGTTGCCCGCGAACTCATCCGCGTGCGCGGCGAGGTCCTCCTTGGACAGCTCGCCGCCGGGACCGGCCGGGACCTCGACGACGGTCACCTCCTCCGCCTGCACGCGCGGGGCCGCGGACGGCAGCGCGGACACCACCGGATCCGGGCCGGTGCCACGGGTGAACACGACCGGCCGCATGCCCGTGCGGGCCAGCGCAGCGGCCTCGTGGCGGACATAGGTGTTCAGGCCCCCGGCGTCGCCCTGGCCGGGCTGGTCCAGGGGGTGGGTGTGGAAGGCCACCAGGACGGCGACCGGCACGTCCTGGCGCAGACGGCGGTCCACCGCGTCGAAGAGTCGGCCCGCCCGCGGGCTCGCCGCGATCTCGTCCGCGTGCACCACGGCGCCGTCCGGTCCGCCGAGGGGCACGGTCCAGTTGCGGTACTGGTCCTGGGTGGTGCCGGGCTGGTTCTGGATGCGGCGTTCTCCCACGGCGTCCACCAGGGCCACCGCGTGCAGGGCGGCGGGGGAGCCTGCGGCGAAGCGGTGCAGGGCCAGGATCTTCGCCTCGGTCTCGTCGGACGGCCGGCCGATCGCGGGATCGCTGGGCAGCTGAGCAGCGGCGTCGAGGAAGCCGGCGACCGTGTGCTCGTGGCCGGCCCGCTCGTCCGCGGGGTCCCCGTCCACGAGGCCGAGCGATTCGCGCAGGTCCAGGTGGACGCCCTCCAGGTAGCCGGCGGTCGGAGGCAGGTCGTGGGTGTTGACGGCCGCCATGGCCAGTGCCCGGTGGGTGCCGGGCTCGGTCGGGACGCCGTCCCGGTTCTCGAACCAGAGGATGGTGGTGCCCAGGATCCCGGCGTCCGCCAGGGCCTGCTGGACCCACGGCTCGAAGGTCCCCAGGTCCTCACCGACCACCACGACGCCCGCCCGCTGGGCCTCGATCGTCAGCACGGCCAGCATGGCCTCGTGGTCGTAGCTGACATAGGCGCCCTCGCGCGGACCGCGGCCGGCCGGGACCCACCACAGGCGGAACAGACCGAGGATGTGGTCGATGCGGACGCCGCCTGCATGGCGCATGACGGTGCCCAACATCTGGCGCAGGCCCGCGTAGCCGTTGTCCGCCAGGGCCTTCGGATGCCATGGGTGCTGCGACCAGTCCTGGCCGAGCTGGTTGTACATGTCCGGGGGAGCGCCGACGGACATCGACTCCACGAGCTGGTCCCCGAGCAGGGCGAGGTCTGCGGCGTGGCGGTCGGCGCCGACGGCCAGGTCCAGCATCAGGCCCAGGCGCATCCCCGAGGACACGGCCGCGGCCTGGGCGGCGGCGATCTGCGTGTCCGCCACCCACTGGCACCAGCGGTGGAAGTCGCGTTCGTCCTCGGTGTCCGTGCCGGTGCGGACGGCGCACCAGGACGCGAAGTCCTCCAGGCCCCGGCCCTGGTCGGCGCAGAAGCGCTCATAGGCGGCCTGGCGCTCGGCCGAGCGGCCCACGGCGTGCACGGCGCGCAGGGCGGGCCACTGCACCTCGGCGACCGCGGCGCGGTCGATCGGCCCGCCCGCGTCCACGGCGGCCTGCAGGGCGGCCCCCGCCGAGAGCCAGCGCTGCTGCTCCGCCTCGGGCAGGTCCGCGAACTCCGGGATCTCGGGAACCCGGACGACCTGCACGTTGAGGAAGCGGCGGCTGACGGGGGAGTAGGGCGAGTCGAGCGGGGCGTGGCCCGGGTCGATCGCATGCAGCGGGTTGAGCAGCAGGAAGTCCGCGCCGTGCTCGGCCGCCGCGGCGGCCACGGTGGCGGCGTCGTGCATGTCGCCGATGCCCCAGGAGCCCGAGGAGGTCACCGAGTAGAGCTGCGCGGAGGCGCCCCAGCCGCGGCGGGCCAGGAACGGCTCGGCGGTGGTGAGCCGTTCCGGGGCGCAGAGGACCGCGGCCTCGGCGACGGTGCGGCCGTCCACGGACACCACCAGACGGTGGTAGCCCACCGGCAGGGACTCGGGCAGCTGCAGGTGGCGCCGCTCGCGCTCGATCGAGTCCACGCTCCGGCGCTCCCCGAGGGAGTCGGTGGCCCCGGCGAGCACGTGGCTGCCGTCCTCGCAGACCACGGTGGCCGCCACCTCCGCGCCGGGGCGCACGGTGAGGGGGACGGTACGCCGCGAGCCGGAGACCGCCACCACCGTGGGCGCGACCACGCGGCGCCAGTCGATCTCCTCGGCGGCCTGCACCGCGGCGTCGAGGGCGACCACGCCGTCCGAGGGGACGTCCACGCCGAGGGCGGAGAGCACCTCCACGAGGACGTCGTCGGCGACGGTCTGGTCGGAGCCGTCCTGGCCGACGTAGGTCGGCTGCACGCCGTGCAGGCGGGCAAGACGGTGGAGAAGGTCCTGGGCGGCGCGGTTCACCGGTGTCCTCCATCGGATGCTCTGGGCCGGGCGGGGAGGCCTCGGTCGCTGAACGCGCGGGCGTGTGCGCACGAGGCCCACCCCCACACTACCGGGACTGTCCAGGGCCCACGCCCCGACGAGATGCCGGACACGGCGAAGGCCCCGGCAGTTCTGCCGGGGCCTTCGCCTCGATGAGCAGTGCGCGAAGGGGGACTTGAACCCCCACGTCCTTATCGGACACAGCGACCTCAACGCTGCGCGTCTACCAATTCCGCCACTCGCGCTCATTGTTGCGGACCCGGCCGTGGCCGTTCCGCCATGCCCTGCGCGGGCAACTCGAGAACTGTACCACGGTGCTTCGGCGACCGCCAAAACGCAGGTGAGGCACCGTCGTCGGGCCGTCTCGGCCAGCCATGATGAGTCGCCGCGGGACACCGCCGGCCACGGCGGATCGGCTCCGGCGCTAGCCTGAAGGCATGTCCGAGAACAGCGCACAGACCATCCCGACCGACGCCGAGGCCGGTGCGGAGCAGACCCCGTACCGCGATGTCGTCCAGATCTGCCGCGACCTGATCCGCATCGACACCACCAACCGCGGCGGCAACGTGTCCGTCGGCGAGCCGGAGGCCGCCGAGCTCTGCGCCGAGCTCATGCGCGCCGCCGGCATGGAGCCGCAGCTCTTCGAATCCTCGCCCGGGCGCGTGTCCGTGGTGGGCCACCTGCCCGGCTGGGAGCCGGACGCCCCAGGGCTGATCCTGCACGGGCACACGGACGTGGTCCCCGCCGACGCCTCCGAGTGGAGCGTCGACCCGTTCGGCGCGGAGATCAAGGACGGCATGATCTGGGGCCGCGGCGCCGTGGACATGAAGGGCATGGACGCCATGATCCTGTCCACGCTGCTGCACTTCGCCCGCACCGGACAGCGCCCGCGCCGTCCGCTCACGGTCGCCTTCTTCGCCGACGAGGAGGCCGGCGGCGTCTACGGTGCCGGCCACGTGGTCCGGGAGCACCCCGAGGTCTTCGCCGGCTGCACCGAGGCCATCAGCGAGGTCGGCGGGTTCTCCACCGAGATCGGGAGCACCCGCGCCTACCTGGTGCAGACCGCGGAGAAGGGCATCCACTGGCTGAACCTCAAGGCAGTCGACCGCCCCGGCCACGGCTCCGCCCCGCATCCGGACAATGCCGTCACCCACCTGGCCGCCGCCATGCAGCGCATCGGCACCCACGAGTGGCCGCTGGAGTACACCAAGACCACCCGCCAGCTGCTCGAGACCGTCGCCGAGCTCACCGGCACCGAGTTCGACGAGCAGGACCCGACCCCGCAGCTCGAGGCCCTCGGCCACGCCGGCACCTGGGTCGCCGGCACCCTGCGCACCTCCACCAACCCCACCGGGCTCGGCGGCGGATACAAGCACAACGTCATCCCGTCCACCGCCACCGGCACCGTGGACATGCGCACCCTGCCCGGCTCGGACGAGGAGGCGCTCGAGGTCCTCAAGACCCTGGCGGGGGAGAAGGTGCAGGTGGAGCACGAGCACCGGGACATCGCCCTGGAGACCCCGTTCTCCGGCGACCTCGTGGAACTGATGGCCACGGCCCTGCAGGAGGAGGACCCGGATGCCGAGGTGCTGCCCTTCATGCTCGGCGGCGGCACGGACAACAAGCACCTGTCCCGCCTGGGCATCGCCGGCTACGGCTTCTCACCGCTGCGCCTTCCCCCGGACCTGGACTTCACCTCCCTGTTCCACGGCATCGACGAGCGCGTGCCCATCGACGCCCTCGAGTTCGGCTGCCGGGTCCTGGCCCGGATCCTCGAGCCGCGAGAGACGCAGCGCTGAGAGCAGGGCTTCCGTGCCCGCCGCGACGGGGGTACCGTGAGCGCATGAGCACTGACCCGCGCCTGGCCCTCGAAGCCCTCGTCGCCGCCTTCAACGAGCACCTGGTCGCCGTCCAGAACAGCCGCGGCGAGGACGACCCGGCCGTCGAGGCCGCGTTCTTCTCGATCGCCGACGCCTTCGAGGCCTACGAGGACGCCCTCTACGCCAGCACCGGCGAGGTCACCCCGCTCGAAGTGTTCGAGGACGACGATGACGACGACGAGGAGCTCGACGACCTCGAGGACTGACCGCCGCCGGCTTCCCAGAGGCCCCTCCTTTTCAGAGAGGGTGTTCACACCTGCGCGTCGCCCCCGGTGCAGGGCCGTCGCCGTGCCGTAGAGTGACCCCGTGAGTTGGATCGAAGCAGTCATTCTGGGCCTGGTGCAGGGCCTCACGGAGTTCCTCCCGATCTCGTCCTCGGCGCACCTTCGCATCGTGGGCGAGTTCCTGCCCTCCGCGGCGGACCCGGGTGCGGCATTCACCGCCATCACCCAGATCGGCACCGAGCTGGCCGTGCTGATCTACTTCTGGAAGGACATCACGCGCATCATCGCGCAGTGGTGCAGGGCGCTGTCCGGCAAGGTCCCGCACTCCGATCCGGACGTGCGCATGGGCTGGCTGATCATCCTCGGCTCCCTGCCGATCGCGATCCTCGGCCTGCTGCTGGAGGACTGGATCGACACCGAGTTCCGGTCCCTGTGGGTCACCGCCACCATGCTGATCGTCTTCGCGATCCTCCTCGCCCTCGCCGACCGCTTCGGCCGCCAGCGCAAGCCCCTCGAGCAGCTCACCGTCCGCGACGGCATCCTCTACGGCTTCGCGCAGGCCCTCGCCCTGATCCCGGGAGTCTCCCGCTCCGGCGGCACCATCACCATGGGCCTGGCCCTCGGATACGCCCGGGAAGCCGCCGCCCGCTATGCGTTCCTGCTGGCCGTGCCGGCGGTGTTCGCCTCCGGCTTCTACAAGCTCTTCAAGTCCGTCGGCGACCCGACCACCGCCGGCCCGTACGGCATGGGCGAGACTCTGCTGGCCACCCTCATCGCCTTCGCGGTGGGCTACGCCGTCACCGCCTGGCTCATGCGCTTCATCACCCAGAACTCCTTCATGCCGTTCGTCTGGTACCGCATCGCCCTGGGCCTCGGTCTCTACGTGATGCTCGGCACCGGCCTCATCAGCGCCTGAATCACCGCCTCCGACTCGAAAGGCCTCCATGCAGTCCTGGTCCGTCCCCGGCGTGCCCACGCTCCCGGCCCATCCGGACACCCTGCGGGTGCACGACACCGCCACCGGCACGCTGCGCCGTCCCGGGAACCCGGAGGGCTCAGCCTCGCTCTACGTCTGCGGCATCACCCCCTATGACGCCACGCACCTGGGCCACGCGAACACCTACGTGGCGTTCGACCTGCTGCACCGCTACTGGCTCGGCGCCGGCCTGGCCGTGACCTACACCCAGAACGTGACCGACGTGGACGACCCGCTCCTGGAGCGGGCCACGGCCACGGACGTGGACTGGCAGTGGCTCGCCGAGCAGCAGACGGACCTGTTCCGCTCGGACATGACCGCCCTCAACGTGCTCCCGCCGCACCACTACCTCGGCGTCACGGAGACGGTCCCCGCCGTCGTGGAGGGCGTCCAGGCGCTCGTGGACGCGGGCCTGGGGTACACCGTGCCGGGCCGGGACGGCGAGCCGGACGGGGACGTCTACTTCGACACCCGCGCCGCCGAGCGGACCACCGGCTGGCGCCTCGGCTCGGTCGGGGCGCACACGGACGCCGAGATGGCCGAGATCTTCCCGGAGCGCGGCGGCGACCCGCAGCGTCCGGGCAAGCGGGATCCGCTCGACCCGCTGCTGTGGCGCGTGCACCGCGAGGGCGAGCCTGTCTGGGACGGCGGCCCGCTCGGCCGCGGCCGTCCCGGCTGGCACATCGAGTGCTCGGTGATCGCCCGCCGGACGCTGCCGGCTCCGTTCACGGTCCAGGCCGGCGGCTCGGACCTGCGCTTCCCGCACCACGAGTTCTCCGCCGCGCACGCCACCGGCATCGACGGCAAGGACCTCGCCCACACCTACCTGCACTCCGGCATGGTCGCCCTGGACGGGCAGAAGATGTCCAAGTCACTGGGCAACCTCGAGCTCGTGTCCCGCCTCACCGCCCGCGGCGTCGAGGCGGTGGCCGTCCGTGCCGCGCTGCTGGACCACCACTACCGCTCCGACTGGCAGTGGTCCGAGGACGTGCTCACCCACGCCCAGGAGCGGGTCGCGGCCTGGCGCGCCGCGCTCCTGCAGGACTCCCGCCGGGACGGCGCCGCGGTGCACGCCGCTGTGGTCTCCGCCCTCTCCACAGACCTGGACGCCCCGGCCGCACTGCAGGTGCTGGACGCCTGGGCCGTGGGGGAGCGGCTGCCCGAGGCGGAGCCGATCGGCGCCGGGCAGGACGTGGACGTCGCTGACGTGGCCGACGCCCTGCTGGGCCTGCGCCTGCGCTGAGGTGCCCGCTCAGGAACGACGGCGGCCGCGCAGGTAGCGCTCGAACTCCCGTGCGATGGCCTCGCCCGAGGCGTCCGGCAGCTCGCGGGCGTCGGTGGCCTCCTCGAGCTGCTGCACGTAGGCGGCGATGTCCGCGTCGTCCTGGGCGACCTCGTCCACCGACTGCCGCCACAGCGCCGCGTCCGCCTGGAGCTCGGCGGTGTCCACGGTGACGCCGAGCAGCTCCTCGAGCGCCTCCACCAGGGACAGCTGTGTCTTCGGCGAGGGCGACTGGGCCACGTAGTGCGGGACCATGCCCCACAGGGAGAGCGTCGGCAGGCCGGATCGCGCGGCGGTGTCCGTGACCACCCCCACGATGCCGGTAGGCCCCTCATAGGTCGGCTGGTCTGCACCGACGGCGACGCGCACATCCCCCATCGGCGAGGAGGCCCGGGCGGGCATCGGACGGGTGTGGGGCACGTCGGCCAGCAGCGCACCCACGACCACCAGGGCGTCCACGCCCTCGTCTGCGGCCACCTGCAGGATCTCCTGGGTGAAGGCACGCCAGCGCACGTTCGGCTCGACGCCCGAGCACAGCAGCAGCTGCAGCCCGTCCGCGCCGCACTCCTCGGTGGAGACCGGACGTCCGTCGGCGTCCAGCACCGCCTCGTGGACGTGCATGGCGGGCCACTCGATGGTGCCCATGCCGTCCGCATCGCGCCGCACGGTGGGGCGGGTGACCTGGAAGTCGTAGTACTCGCCGGTGCAGACGTCCGCGCGCTGGAAGGCCTCCCACTGGCGGACGAGCGTCTCCAGGGCGCTGGTGGCGGCCTGGCCGGCGTCGTTCCACCCCTCGAAGGCCACGAGCATGACGCGCGGCGCCCGCGCGCCCGACTCCACGGCGGGCACCGTGGCGGTCAGGTAGGCGCGCAGCGGGCCGAGCTCGTCGTCGGTCCTCTCGGTGGACTCCACTTCACTCATGGACGCCACCCTAGACGGTCGGCCCCTGG
>NZ_BCSN01000029.1 GCF_001570885.1 Micrococcus lylae NBRC 15355
CGAGCGCCTGACCGCCCACGACTTCGCGTACCCGCGCGGCTACCCGAACGTGCGCATCGAGGCCGAGACCGCCGGCGACGTTGAGGCCGACCTCGACATCTACGTCATGAGCTCCTGGTCGTCCTACCCAGTGGCCCGCTCCACCACGCGTGGCACCGGTGCCGAGGTCTACAACGGCCCGATCTTCTCCTCCGCCCCGGAGCACAGGATCTACGTGGTCGCCAAGGGCAGCACCGACGCAATGATCCCGTACACCCTGCGCGTGTCCTTCCCGGCTGAGGAAGACACCGGTGTGCTGGCCTTCGACCCGTCCTCCGCGACGGTGACCGCCGGTCAGACCCACACCTTCACGGGCACCCTGAACACCGACGGCGAGTCCGCCTACAACGGCTTCGTGGACGTGCTCTACAACGGCCGAGTGGTGGACACCACCGCGGTCCGCATCCACAACGGCGAGAAGGAACCGGCCGATCCGGAGGATCCGGTCGACCCGACCGATCCGGACATCTGCGAGGTCGAGGACTTCACCGACGTCGCTCCGAGCTCGCCGTTCTACTCGGCCGTGACCTGGATGCGCTGTGCCGGCATCACCCAGGGCTACACAGACAACACGTTCCGCGCGCACCATGACATCAGCCGTGCCGAGTCCGTCGCGTTCCTGTACCGCTACCTGGATCCAGAGCACGAGGCCCCTGCCACGTCTCCGTTCCGTGACGTGCGCAGGGACCGCAACTTCTTCGACGCCATCACCTGGGCCGCCGAGAACGGCGTGACCTCGGGGTACGTCAACGGCACCTTCCGCCCGTACCAGATGGTGAACCGCCAGGAGTTCGCCTCGTTCGTGTTCCGTGCCGTGGGCGACCCGGACTACGTCCCGCCGACGTATGCCGTGTTCCCGGACATGCCAACCCACAACAGCCACTTCAAGGCCGTGATGTGGCTGTACGAGCAGGGCATCATCATGGGCCAGGCCGACGGCACGTACGGTAGCCGCACCGAGATCCAGCGCGGTGACGTCGCTCGGATCATGCAGCGCATGGACTACCGACTGCAGGACTGACCGTCCGCAGTGTCCTGCGCCCCGCGGGGTGCAGGACACTGCGGCATCGGCACCGGAGCCGCACCTCACCTTCACTTCGCCGGGCCCCGCCCGGGCCCGGCGAAGTGAAGTGATCCCCGGCCGAGGCCTCCCCTCGCCTCGGCGCCGGTGATCACGGGTCGGCGCCCGCCCTGCCCCCAGGGCGGGCGCCGATCGCCTGTACTCAGCGCGAAGGGCCAGGACGTCGTGACGACGTCCTGGCCCTTCGTCGTGCCCCCGTGCGGCGTGCGGATCCGTGGCCGGCGATCTGTCCCTCTGGCCGGACGCGCGAATCCGCCGGTCGGTGTCAGCCGCCTGTATTGATGCCGGCCGGTGTCAGCTTCCGCCGTTGACGGCGCCGCCGATGACCCAGAGGACCACGGTGATGATGACCGCCGCCGCCTGCTCGTTGCGCGTGCCGCGGACCTTGCGGCCGACGCCGTCGGTCTGGCCGTGGGCCAGCGTCATGATCACGTCGATCAGGTACCAGATGCCCAGGCCGCCGAAGGTGAACAGCTTCAGCAGCCCGGTGCCGATCTTGCCCAGGTAGAACCGGTCCACTCCCAGGATGCCGAGCAACAGGGACAGCAGCCACGTGGCGATGAACGACTTGGGCGAGGTGTACTGCTGCGGTGCCATCCCGCCTGCCCAGGGCTGCATCCCCGCCCCGGCGTAGCCCGGCGGCGGGACCTGGCCGTACGGCCCGACCTGACCGCCCGGCCCGTAGGTGCCCTGCCCGTGGGGTCCCTGTCCGTAGGAGCCCGGCCCGTAGGGGCCCTGTCCGTCGCGGCCGTACTGCGGATATCCCGCGTCCGCATACCCCTCCTGCTCCCAGGGGCGGGGCTCCTGCTGCTCGTCGCCGCCGCCCTGGTACCAGGACGGCGTCTCGCCGTGGCGGCGACGCCGGCCGCCGTCGGGGTGCTCGTGGCTCATCGGTGTCCTCTCGGGAATGCGGGGAGGCGGCGCTGCACGGGCGGCCTCCTGATGTCCCTCACAGTATCCGCCACCGCGGACCCGGTACGCCCGCGGCGGATTCCGTACGGTGGAGTCCATGACGGATCCGAGCACAGCCTCCCCTGCCCCCTCTCAGCTGCCCTATGTCCACGGCCCCGCCCTGCGCTCCGCTCTCAGCCCGACGGCCGCCGTCGAGGCCCTCGAACGCGCCCTGCGCGAAGGACTCGACCCGGAGACCGACGCTCCGCGCACCCGGGTGGAGACCGCCACAGGCATGCTCATGCAGATGCCGTCGACCCGCGGCGAGGAGGTCGGCACGAAGCTGCTCACGCTCACCCCGGAGAACGCGGACGCGGACCTGCCGGTCATCCAGGGCGTCTACGTCCTCTTCGGCGGTGCCGAGCAGGCGCCGCGTGCCGTCCTGGACGGCATCGAGCTCACGAACCTGCGCACCTCGTCCGTGTCCGCACTCGGCGCGCGCCTGGCCGGCGCCGTCCCCGCCGGCTCCTCGGCCACCGGCTCCTCGGACACGCCCGGAACCACGACGGCGGCCGCTCACCTCGTCCTGTTCGGCACCGGGGTCCAGGCGTGGGAGCACGCAGTGACGTTCTGCGACGTCCTGGAGGTCGAGCGGATCACCGTGGTGGGCCGGAGCGCGGAGAAGGCCCAGGCGCTGGCCGCGCGCATCACCGACGAACTCGGCGTCTCCGCGGAGGCCGGCGACGAGGAGGCTGTTGCCGAGGCGGGCGTGGTGGTCACCTGCACCGCCTCCACGTCCCCGCTGTTCGACGGCGCCCTGGTGCGCGACGACGCCGTGGTGGTGGCGATGGGCGCCCACACCCCGGACACCCGTGAGCTGGACGATGCCCTGCTCGCCCGCGGACAGGTGGTCGTGGAGTCGCGCGACTCGGCGCTGCGCGAGGCCGGCGAGGTGGTGCTCGGCATGGAGTCCGGCGCCGTCGCCGAGCGCGAGCTGGTCACCTTCGCGGACCTGGCCACAGGCCGGGCGAGCCGGAAGGCGGGGGTGCCTGCCGTCGTCGTGACGACCGGCATGCCCTGGCAGGACCTGGTGGTGGCCTCCGCGGTGATGGACGCGCTGGAGGCCTGATCCGGGGGCCACGGGAGGCGGCCGGCTCACTACGATGGATCCCATGCCCCACCACGACGCCGAGACCCCCGCGCCGCAGCCCGCCCACCCCTCGCACTTCGGATACGAGGTGACCGGGCGCCTCGAGGACGGCCCCGGCCACGGCCGCACCGGCGTCATCACCACCCCGCACGGGCAGATCCAGACCCCGGCGTTCATCCCGGTCGCCACCCAGGCCACCGTGAAAGCCGTGCTGCCGGAGTCCATGGAGGACCTCGGCGCGCAGGCCCTGCTGGCCAACGCCTACCACCTGTACCTGCAGCCCGGCGACGAGCTGCTCGACGAGGCCGGCGGGCTCGGCAGGTTCATGAACTGGGGCGGCCCCACCTTCACCGACTCCGGTGGCTTCCAGGTGATGAGCCTCGGCTCGGGCTTCAAGAAGGTCATCGACATGAAGGGCCCCTCCGCCCCGGACGGGCAGGGCGCTGACGACGCCGTCGCCCCCGGCAAGGAGCGCCTGGCCAACGTGGACGACGACGGCGTCTGGTTCAAGTCCCACCTCACCGGTGACCGGCACCGGTTCACCCCGGAGCGGTCCGTCCAGATCCAGCACAACCTCGGCGCGGACATCATGTTCGCCTTCGACGAGCTGACCACCCTGCACAACTCCCGCGGCTACCAGGAGGAGGCCCTCGAGCGCACCCGCCGCTGGGCGCAACGCTGCCTGGACGAGCACGCCCGCCTCACCGCCGAGCGCGCCGACCGCCCCTACCAGGCGCTGTTCGGCGTCATCCAGGGCGCCCAGTACGAGGACCTGCGCCGCAAGGCCTGCGCCGACCTGTCCGCCATGACCACCCGGTACGCCGACGGCACGGAGGCCGGGTTCGACGGCTACGGCGTGGGCGGGGCCCTGGAGAAGGAGAACCTCGGGACGATCGTCGGCTGGTGCGCCGAGGTGCTGCCGGAGGACAGGCCGCGGCACCTGCTGGGCATCTCCGAGCCGGACGACCTGTTCACCGCCGTGGAGAACGGCGCGGACACCTTCGACTGCGTCTCCCCCACCCGCGTGGCCCGCACCGGAGCGTTCTACACCCGCGACGGCCGCTACAACCTGCCCGGCGCCAAGTACCGGCGGGACTGGGGCCCGCTGGACCCCGAGTGCGACTGCTACACCTGCGCGCACTACTCACGCGCCTACATCCGCCACCTCATGAAGGCCAAGGAGATGGTCGCCCACACTCTGGTGTCCATCCACAACGAGCGCTTCACCGTGTCCCTGGTGGACCGCATCCGCGCGTCGATCGGAGACGGCACCTTCGCGGAGCTCAAGACCGAGACCCTCGGCCGGTACTACGCCGGCAAGAAGTGAGGCGGGGGCCGGGAAGGTCCGCTCTCTGTGTCCGCAGCGTCGGAACTCCGCCCGTCGAGGCGCTCCAACTTCGCGTGAAGGCTCGCTCTCTGTGTCCGCAGCGTCGGAACTCCGCCCGTCGAGGCCGGCTTTCCGACTCGTGGCACACAGGGGATCAGCTGCGTCCCTGCCCAGCCCGTTCCGCCCCGGACATGGTTGCGCGCGGCCGCCCTCTCCGGTGAGGACGGCCGCGCACGGGGGTCGACGCCGGCGGCGCTCCGCGTGGTGTCACCCCACCCCGCGGGCGCCCGCCGTCGTCAGCCCAGCGGGGCGCGGGTCTCCGCGCCGAACGCCTCGGGGTAGGCGAACTCACCCGAGGGGACCTCGACGGACTGGTCGAGGACGAGGATCTGGAGGGCCCCCGGGCGGTCCGCGAAGGCGGCGGTGACGCCGTATTCGGCGGCATCCTCGAAGCCGAAGCGCGGGTAGTACTCGGGGTAGCCGTAGACCACCACATGGGGCTCGCCGGCCTCCTTCGCGGCCGCGAGCAGCGCCTTCACCACCGCGGTGCCGGCACCCTGGTTCTGGTGCTCCGGCAGCACACCGTGCGGGGCGAGCGCGAGGGTCTCGGCGTCCCCGATGTGGGCGCGGCACAGCAGGCCGTATGCCACGGGGTCCGAGTGCAGGTCGGTGCCGGGGATCGCGGCGGTCATGGTGACCATCGAGAACTGCGGCAGCCAGGCTCCTTCGTCCTTCTGGAGCTCCTCCACGAGGTCCGCCTCGGCAGAGGTCTCGAACGCCAGCTCGTTGATGCGGCGGATCGCGTTGCGGTCCTCGGCGGACGAGTGGTCGGCGACGCGGGACGGCCACCGGTGGGTGTGGTCGCGGGGCGTGTTCTCCATGGCCCCAACCTAGGCCACACGGTGACCTGCGCAACAGGCCGTGTCCACGGTGTGGACAGAATACGTCCAGGATGGTGGCCTGCGGACGCCCCGGTCGGGGACGGAACCGGCATGGAGGTGGCCGCTTCCTTGTGGGGACCCGGCACGTTCCTCGCCTGCCGCCCACCCCGACGGCGGCACCCGCCCTGGCAGGGCGGGTGCCGCCGTCGTGGTGGCCTCAGCAGGGCCGGCGGCCGGCCCCGGCTTCACACCGGCCCGGCGCCGTCCCCC
Source organism: Micrococcus lylae NBRC 15355 (assembly GCF_001570885.1). Taxonomy (GTDB): domain Bacteria; phylum Actinomycetota; class Actinomycetes; order Actinomycetales; family Micrococcaceae; genus Micrococcus; species Micrococcus lylae. The sequence continues at coordinate 5,640 of NZ_BCSN01000029.1, forward strand.
AGGCTCAGGCGAACGCCCCCTTGCCGGTGATGTCGCGGCCGACGATGAGCGCCTGCACGGTCTCGGTGCCCTCATAGGTGTGGATGGCCTCGATGTCCGCGAAGTGCTTGCCCACCTCGTTCTGCACGAGGATGCCGTTGCCGCCGAGCAGGTCCCGGGCGTTCGCGGCGATGGACCGGGCGGCGCGGGTGGCCGAGTACTTGGCCAGCGAGGCCTGCGGGCCGGTGAGGCGGCCGGAGTCCTCGAGTCGGGAGGCCCGCAGCACGAGCAGCTGCACCTGGGTCAGCTCGGAGAGCATGCGGGCCAGGCGCTCCTGCACCACCTGGGAGTGGGCCAGCGGGCGGCCGAACTGCACACGCTGCTGCGAGTACTGCACGGCGGCCTCATAGCAGCCGACCGCGTGGCCGACGGCGGCCCAGGCCACGCCCACGCGGGTGGCGAAGAGGACGGCGGCGGTGTTCTTGAAGGAGGTGGCCTCCGGCATGACGTCCTCGGCCGGAACGAACACGTCGTCGTAGGTGATGTGGGCCTGGTGGATGGCGCGCAGGGACATCTTGCCGCGGATGACCTCGGCCGTGTAGCCCTCGGTGTCCTGGTGGACGATGAAGCCCTTGACCTGGCCGTCCTCGGTGGAGCGGGCCCAGGTGACGGTGATGCCGCCGGCGGCGCCGTTGCCGATCCACTTCTTGTGGCCGTTGATCCTCCAGCCTCCGTCCACGGGGGTGGCGGTGGTCTCGAGGGAGACGGAGTCGGAGCCGTGGGTGGGCTCGGTGAGCGCGAACGCCCCGTAGAGCTCGCCGGCGGCCATCTTCGGCAGGTACGTGGCCTTCTGCTCGTCGGATCCGCACATCTGGATCGAGCGCATGGCCAGTCCGCCCTGCACGCCCACGATGGTGGACAGCGAGCCGTCGATGCGCGAGAGCTCCATGGTGGCCAGGCCGGAGGCGAGGCGGGAGTAGGTGGGCTTGCCCTCGACCTCGACGCCGTCTCGCAGCAGGTCCGACTCGGCCAGTCCCGGGATCAGCCCGGTGGGGTACTCGCCCTTGTCCCAGGCGTCCTGGAGGGTCTTCTGGACCTCGGGGGTGAGGTAGGCGCGTGCGGCCTTGAAGAGGACGAGATCCTGCTCGTCGATGTCCTCGAAGATCGCGTAGGCGTCCGTGTCCAGGGGACCGGTGATGTCGTACTCGGGCTCGGCGGTGGGCAGCTGCTCGGTCATGGCGGGTCCTCTCGGTGGGAGGTGGAGCGCCGGGTCCGTGCGGCGGGGGCCTCACGGTGCGCGGAGCCTCACGACGACGGCCGCTCGCCTCCGCCTGTCCGGCGCGGGATGCTGGATCCAGCATCGTATGAGACTGAGTTTCAGGTCAAGTGAGACGCCGTATCAGACTGCGTATGATCGTCGACATGAACAAGAGGCTCGCCGCGCACACGCCCGCCCTCATCCGCCTGCTGGACGAGCAGGGCTGGGACGCCACCACCGTGGACGCCCTCGCCGCTGCGGTCGGCGTCAGCCGAGCCACGTTCTTCCGCACCTTCGGCTCCAAGGAGGACGTGGTCTTCCACGACCATGCGGTGCTGCTCGAGGAGCTCGAAGAGTTCCTGGACGGAGCGAGCCCGGGCCCCGAGGCCACCGCGGACGCGCTCGTGGAGGCCGTGCTGCGGGTGTTCCGGCACCATGCCGGGGACCCGGCACAGGCGCAGGCCCGGTACCGGCTGCTGCGGCAGTCCAAGGCGCTGCGGAACCGGGAGCTGCTGAGCTCGCACGGCTACGAGCGGCTCTTCGCCCGCTGGCTGCGGGGCCGACCGGAGACGCTGCCCGGCGGGGACGCCACGGCGTTCGGCCTGGCCGGCGCCGCCGTGGCCGTCCACAACGCGGCGCTGCGCGGCTGGCTGCGGGAGGGCGCCGAGACCGGCGTTCTGCCGGACGCCGCCGACGCCGAGGAGCGGCTCGCCGAAGACCTGACCGGCCTGGTCCGGGCGTTGACCCGGCCCCCGAGCCCGGCGGCCGACGCCGCCCGGGTGAGGACCGTCGTCGTGACGGTGGACGAAGGGCGGCCCGACACGGACGCCGTGCTGGCGTCGGTGCGGGCCGCCCTGGAGAGCTGAGACGGGCTCAGCCGGAGTTCAGCGGGCCGGAAGGCTCACTCGTCGATCTGGATCTCCCCCATCGGACCGAAGCCGTCGGCCGAGATCTGCTCGGAGATGATCTGCGGGGTCTTGGCGAGCAGCGGCTTCATGGCGTCGATGCCCTCCTGGAAATGCGGGGACTCCACATGGGCCTTCGCGCCCTCGTCGGTGAAGCCCTCGAGCAGGAAGTACTCGTTCTTCTCGCCCTCCACCGGCTGGTACCACTCGAAGAACATGTTGCCCTCCTCGCTGCGGACGTCTGCGGTGTACTTCGCGACGGCGTCCATCCACTGGTCGGCGAGCTCGGGCTTGACGGTGAACTTCAGGTTGATCAGGATCATGCGTCCACTCTGGCCGATCAGGCCGGGAGCGCGCCAGCACGGCGGCTCCGCCCACGGCGGAATCCCAGCGGACCCGGGCACCTGACATCTGTGACGGGCGCGGGTGAGGGCACAGCCGCCACGGGAGTAGCATCGACCTCATGTCTGACGTGATCGCGCGCACGGAGCGCCCCGCCATCGCACTCACCATCGCCGGTTCCGAGGCCACCGGCGGTGCCGGCGCCCAGGCCGACCTGAAGACGTTCCAGGAGCTGGGCGTGTTCGGCATCGTGTCCCTGACCTGCATCGTCTCCTTCGACCCGAAGGACGACTGGAACCACCGCTTCTTCCCGGTGCCCACCGAGGTCATCGCGGACCAGCTCGAGGCTGTCCAGAAGGACTACGAGGGCACCCTGAAGACCGTGAAGCTCGGCATGCAGGGCTCCCCGGAGGTCATCCGCACCACCGCCGGCGCCCTCAAGTCCCAGGAGTGGGACCACGTGCTGCTGGACCCGGTGCTGATCTGCAAGGGCCAGGAGGCCGGCCACGCGCTGGACACCGACCAGGCGCTGAAGGCGGAGCTGCTGCCGCTGGCGACCTTCACCACCCCGAACCACTTCGAGACCGAGCAGCTCTCCGGCATGACCGTGAAGACCGTGGACGACCTGATCGCCGCCGCCAAGAAGATCCACGAGGTCTCCGGCGCCGCCGTGCTCGCCAAGGGCGGCATGCACCTCGAGGGTCCGGACGCGGTGGACGTGTTCGTGGACGGCGAGACCGTGGAGGTCCTCTCCGAGCCGAAGATCGGCACCGCGGGCGTCTCCGGCGCCGGCTGCTCCCTGGCCGCCGCCGTGACCGCCGAGCTGGCCAAGGGCGCCACCCCGCTGGAGGCTGCGCGGCGCGCCAAGGCCTTCGTGACCGCCGGCATCCGCCAGGCGGTGGACGGCAACACCCCGTTCGCCGCCCTGTGGCAGGGCGGCCTGCGCCAGGGCTGACCTCTGTCTCCCCCGCCCATGTTGCCCTCGTTCCGATCCGGAGCCCCCCGCACGCGCTCCGGATCGGAACGAGGGCTTCGTCATGCCGCCATCGCCGACGAGAGGACCCCATGACCTCCCCGACCGACACCGCCGCTCCCCTGCCGACCCCCACCTGCCTGCCGCAGGCCCTGCGGCTGACCGACGCCGAGCGCGAGCGCATGCACGCGGACTACGTCCACCTGCACCGCCACCCGGAGCTGTCGATGCAGGAGCATGAGACCGCCGCCTGGATCGAGCGGCAGCTGGACGAGCTCGGCGTCGAGCACTTCCGCTGCGGCGGCACCGGCGTGGTCGGCATCCTGCGGCACCCGGAGTCCCCGGAGGCGACCACGGTCGCGTTCCGCGCGGACTTCGACGGGCTGCCGATCCTCGAGGACACGGGGCTGGACTACGCGTCCACCGCCCGTGGCACCCTCGCGGACGGCAGGGACGTCCCGGTGATGCACGGCTGCGGCCACGACACGCACGTGATGGGAGCGCTCACCGCCGCACGGCAGCTGGTGAAGGCCCCTGAGACCTGGCAGGGCACGGTGGTGTTCGTGTTCCAGCCGGGCGAGGAGACCGGAGCCGGCGCCGCGGCGATGGTCGCGGACGGCCTCTGGGACCGTGCCCCGCGGCCGGAGGTCGTCCTGGGCCAGCACGTCATGCCGCTGGAGGCCGGAAGCGTCTACGTCATCCCCGGCACCGCCATGGCCCTGGCCGACTCCCTGCGGGTGACCTTCCACGGAAAGCAGGCGCACGGCTCTCAGCCGCAGGACAGCATCGACCCCATCGTGATGGCCTCCCACGCGGTGGCCCGGCTGCAGACCGTGGTCTCCCGCGAGGTGGACCCGCGCGAGTCCGCCGTGGTCACGGTCGGCACGTTCCACGCCGGCCTGAAGGAGAACATCATCCCCGCCGAGGCGACCATCGAGCTCAACATCCGCACTTTCACCCCCGCGCGTCGGGACCAGGTGGTGGCGGCCGTGGAGCGCATCGTGAAGGCCGAGGCCGCCGCCTCCGGCGCCCCGGAACCGACCGTCGAGCCGATCAGCACGTTCCCCCGCTGCTACAACGATCCCGGGCACTCCGAGCGCGTCACCGCCGCCCTGCGCGCCGAGCTCGGCGCAGAGCAGGTCACCTCCGCCGCCCCGTTCATGGGCTCGGAGGACGTGGGCGCCCTGGCCGACGCCATCGGCGTCCCCCTCGTGTACTGGCATTTCGGCGGCTTCCAGGGCGCCCCGGAGCAGTACCCGGTGAACCATCACCCCGCCTTCGGGCCCGTCATGGCACCCACCCTCGAGGCCGGGCACCGCGCCGCCCTGGCCGGTCTGCTGGCCTACATCGGACGGAGCTGAGCCCTCTCCCCTCAGAGCCCTCGTTCCGATCCGGAGAGCGTCTCGCCGGCTCCGGATCGGAACGAGGGCTCCGGGAGAGCGCCGGCTCCGCGCATGGCGGCAGGAGCGGACTTCATGGCGACAAGCGCGGACTTTCCAGAGAGGATGGAGGCATGAAGACCACCGAGTTCGGAATGTTCGCCCACGCCCCGATGTCCGGCGAGACGGCCGCGTATCTGCCGAAGCGGGCCACCCGCCCCGGCTTCCTGCGCCCGGGCAGCCGCAGCTACGGCCTGCTCGCCGCCGCGGGTCTCGGGGCCCTCAGCCTGCTGGACCCCTCGGAGGGGGACGCACGGGAGCGCAGGACGGTGAACCGGATCATCGCCGCCGCCACCGGCGTCTACGGCGCAGCTGAGCTCCGGGCCGCGATGGACGTGGGTGCCCTCGCCGCCGGCGTGACCCCGCGCTTGACCACCCGCCTGCGCAACGGCCTGGTGGGTCTGGCCGGAGGTGCTGCCGCCGGCGGGCTCGTGGCCCTGGCCCCGGCCGTCTACGCGAAGTGGGACGCCACGAGCATGGACCTGCTGGAGAAGGTCGGCGCCACCGGTCTGGCCCAGAAGGCCGGCCTGACGCATCCGCGCGCGGCCATGGCCGTGCTCGGCGTGGCCGCCGCCCTGCTGGGCAATGCCGCCGCCCGCCGCACCCACCGCGACGCCGTGCAGCAGGGTGCCCTGCTGCGCTTCATGGACGACATGCCCGAGGATGAGGACGGACTCGCACCGGTCCCGGTCCCGGCCGCCGCCCGCGTGCTGCTGGAGACCCTCCTGGACCCGGCCCTGGCCGAGGGCGCCGCTCTGCCGGGCCAGGCCGCACTGTGCGCCCAGCTGGCGCACACGAAGGCCGTGGAGCAGGAGCCGGGCGTCGAATTCACCGACTGGCTGCCGCTGGTGGTCGACGCCGAGACCCCGCTGGTGCGCGCCGTTCCGCACGACTTCACCTGGCCCGTGCGCGGCCGATTCACCCACGAGGGCCAGGAGTTCGAGGTGCGCCTGTGCGTGGTGGACGGCGAGCTCGGCGCCCTCGTGGTCGAGCCGGTGGACCAGGACTCGGACGACGCCTGGCAGGCCCGCGCCACCCTGGAGAGCTGGCCGTCCCCGGAGGAGCTGACCTTCGCCGTGGACGGCGCGGAGGGCTGACGCCGCACTCAGGTCCGGGTCAGGCCGGGTGACTAGAGTGGGGAGCCGCCCGCTGTGTCCACTGACTTCGGAGTCGCCCCGCCATGACCACTCCCGCCCCGGTGAAGAGCACCGCCCGTGCCCGCCGCAAGGCCGCCCGAGCCGCCGCAGGGCCGCGCCCGCGCCTGCACATGAGCATCTACGGGTTTCTGGTGGCCTGGCTGGTCCCGAACCTGCTGATGGCGGCGCTCGTGCTCGTGCTGGCGCTCATCCCGAGCCTGCAGGAGTTCGGCAGCCTGACACCGCTGCTCACCGTGGTGGGCCTGGCCGGCCTGGTGGTCGGCCTGCCGCTGTGCCTGCTGGTGAACTGGGCGTTCCGCCACGTGCTCAACCAGTGGGTGCACGTGCTCGCCTACGCCCTGGTGGGCATGCTGTACGGCCTGGTGGTGCTGACCCAGGGCGCCGGCGGCATCCTGCCGATGCTCATCCCGGTCATCGGCTTCCCGGCCGGCATCCTCATGGGCCTGGGACGCGTGGCCGCCCGTCCGCTGGTGAAGGTCGTCGGCGGCCCGGACGAGGCAGGCGACGCGGGCGCGGACCAGCATCCGGGTCAGGCTGCCGCCTGACCCGTCCAGGGCGTGCCTGCCTGCCACGGAGCGTGCAGCCCTGGGCAGGCGTATCGCCGGGGGCCGGCCGCCTGCAGCGGCCGGACCCCGGCGACGAGGCGAGGCCTCACATGTAGGTGATCGTGCCGCAGGCCTGCAGCACTGCACGTCGTGCAGAGAGAAAGAAGGCGGCGATCTGCGACCGCCGCCTTCCTCCTAGAACGTCCTCCCGGGCCCGCATCCCCTCAGGCTTGTTCCGGTCGGTGTCGTCCTGCACTGTGCACCGTCTCTTGGGGCACTTTTCACTGTAGTCGGGGCCACAGCCGGACCGGTAGTGGACTTTTGTCTACACTTTCGCGGTCAGTGTGACATGCATCACATGTCCGCGGGATCACCTGCGGGAACGGCGGCCACGAGCCGCCACTGATCCCCCTCCGGCCCCACGCTGAACGTGCCGCCGAAGGCGGAGACGCGCTCGCGCATCGAGTTGAGTCCGACGCCGGAGGAGTTCCAGGCCTGTCCGCCGCGCCCCTTCCTGCTCTGGGGCCGGCGCTCGATCGCGTTGGAGACCCGCAGGACCGCGTCCGCCCCCTCCAATCCGACGGAGATCTGCACCGGCTCGCTGCGGTCCCCGTGCTTGGCGATGTTGCTGGTGGCCTCCTGGAGCACGCGGTAGAGCGTGCTCTGGGTGCCCAAGGGGACCGCTCTCCCCTCCAGCCGGACGTCCGCGCGCACGGTGAAGCCCAGCTCCATGAGCTCGTGGGAGACCCGGGAGACGCCGAGGTCGATGTCCACCGAGGTGCTCGACTCCGAGCCGGAGTGGCCGGGCTGCGCCTGATCCCCCACCACGCCTTCCTCGCGCATCAGCGCGAGCATGCGCCGCAGGTCCACCAGCGCATCCTTGGCGGAGCTGCCGACCACGTCCAGCGCCTGACGCGCGGCCTCGTCCGTGCCGACGAACTGCGCGGTACGCGCCTGCATCGAGATGATCGTGAGGTTGTGCGCCACGATGTCATGCAGGTCTCGGGCGAGGACCCGCCGCTCACGCAGCGCGGCCTCCAGCGCCTGCCGGCGGGCCTCCTGGATCTTGAGGGCGTCTGCCTCGCGGCGCATCCAGGCGAATCGGACAAAGAGCCCCACGCCGATGCCCAGCACCGAGATGATCACCGAGAACCAGATCGTCGATGCCGGCTGATGCAGCAGAGACGGAAAGAGCACGGCCCACCCCAGCGCCAGCACGCTGGCGATGACACTGAACAGCGCATTGGCCGTCGCCACGACGGCACTGACGATCAGAGTGTCGTACAGCAGGATGGGAAGGGTCTCCCCGCCCGTTCGCGCCAGAAAATAGACGGGCAGAAGAGCAGTGAACGCCACCGTGGTGGACACCCACTGCAGCAGGAAGGCCGCCGCCAGCAGACCCAGGATCAGGACGTACCTGTCCTGGCGCTCAGCCGATTCCAGCTCCGTGACCTCAGAGACGAGGTCGGACGAGATCGACAGCACCACGAGGATGCTGACGATCCCCAGATACCAGGGACTGCACTGGCGTGCATCCCAGAAGCGACGCCACCCCCGCTGAACCGGCGCCTTCGCAGGCGACGGTTCAGCGGGGGTGAGGTCGATCGTCCCGGTCGAAGTCACCCGTTCCGGTATGCCGGACGATCAGTCGCAGAACATGCCGAAGTTAAAGCAGAAGTAGTCTCGGGTGCCCTTGGCGAAGCCGGTGGTCTCGGCGACGTCGGAGCCGGTGCCGGTCGGCGCGGCGGAGGCGGCGGGAGCCATGGTGAACAGGGCGGCAGCGGTCAGGATGCTGGCAGCGAAGGTACGAGTCTTCATGTCCAGCATTATGGGATGCAGCTCACACACCGCGCCAGGCCTGAACACCACAGAGCGCAGATTCACAGGAAACCCCGCACTCCATACTTTTTCCTGTGAGAACACCGCATCCCATATGTCTGCCTGTGAAAAGCGCACTGTGATCCGCGCTACACCCGCGCGTGTTCTACGCTGATGCGGTGACCCAGAATCTTCGCGTGCTCATCGTGGACGACCAGCCGCTCATGAGCGGGGCCCTCAAGACCCTCGTGGACTCGGCCCCCGGCATGAGCTGCATCGGCGTCGCCGCCAACGGCGCGGAGGCCCTCGAGGCCTGCGACGCCACCACCCCGGACGTCGTCCTCATGGACATGCAGATGCCGGTCATGGACGGCGTGGAGGCCACCGGCCACATCGCCCGCGACCACCCCGAGATCCGCGTCCTGGCCATCACCACCTTCACCTCGGAGAACTACCTCGTCCCCGCCCTGCGCGCCGGCGCCGCCGGCTACATGGTCAAGGACGCCGAGCCGGCCTCCATCCTGAGCGCCATCCACGCCGTGCACCGTGGCGAGTCCGTCCTCTCCCCCACGGTCACGAAGAAGCTGCTCACAGCCATCGAGGAGGACGGTCCCGGCGTCGGCACCCGGCCGGTGCGTCCCGGCGACCCGGACGGCTCCGACCTCACCGAGCGCGAACTCGGCGTGCTGCGCCTGCTCGCCCGCGGCCAGTCCAACACGGAGATCGCCCAGAGCCTGCACCTGTCCGAGTCCACCGTGAAGGCCACCTTCACCCGCATCCTGGACAAGCTCGAGGTCCGAGACCGCGTCCAGGCCATCATCCGCTCCGCGCAGCTGGGCCTGGTCACCCTCTCCCTCGACTGACCTGCCTCCTCCGGCACGGCGCCGGAGGCCACACCCACGACGTCGGCGCGTCACCTTCGGACGGTGACGCGCCGACGTCGTGAAGCGGGTCCGGACAGGGGCGGCGGACCCCGGCGCCGGCTCAGCGCGAGTAGATGCGCCGACTCAGCGCGAGTAGATGCGCCGGCTCAGCGCGAGGAGATGCGGCGACTCAGCGCGAGTAGATCTCGTTGCGGCGGTCGTTGAGATCGCGCAGGCGCTTCATGCCGCGGTCCGCGATCTCGTCCGCCTCGGCCACCAGGAGGTCCTTGGACGGGCCCCAGACGGTGTTCACGAAGTCCGTGCCCTCCGGGTCGAGGTTGTGGATGTCCTCCTGCACCAGACGGACGTTGTCCACGGCCTGACCCAGCTCGACGGACTTCTCGTCGATCTTGGCGATGGACGGCTCCACGTCGTCCGAGATGACGTCCAGGGCGTACTCGGCCTCGTAGAGCTCGCTGTTGAGGGTGCAGCGCTCCTCGAGGTCGTACAGGCCGATGTTGCGCGTGTACGCCTTCTCGTTCACGGACCGCATCTCGGAGGCCTCGGCCTCACCCACACCGACGCCGGTGGGGGCCGCCATGCCCTCCTCGATCATCGCCAGGTTGACGTCCTCGCCGGCCATGCGGAAGCTGGCGTACTCCTCGCCGTCGACCTCCTCGATGTCCACCACCGCGGTCGCTCCCGTGACGAGGCGGTCACGCAGCCACACATAGGACTTCTCGCCCATGCAGAGCGCCGGGCCGACCCGCAGGCCGTCCGGGTTGCGGGGACCGGCGGTGAGGCCGGCCATCTTGACGAGCTTCTCCTCCCCGTGGGCATTGATCTTGACGGTGGTGCCGTCCACGACCTCCACGATCTGCATGCGGCGGCCCTCGTCGACCATGCCGCGGAACATCACCATGACGGCCAGCAGGATCATGGTCAGCGCCACGACGGCGAAGACGACGAACGCCTTCTTGGACACCCGAGCGCGGGAGGCGACATGAGTCATGCGGAGGATCCTGACAGTGGACGATGGACGGTCGAGCCCGGACGCGGACGAGGCCCGCCGCCCCGGCTCGGAGACCCATCCTAGCGAAGGAGGCCCGGAGCCCGAGACGGCGGGCCGTCGTCACGGTGCCGAGTTCAACACGTGCTCAGCGCTCGCGGCGGTAGAACGGCAGGGGCACCACGGAGAAGGACTCGCCGCGGCCGCGCAGGTCCACCAGCAGCTCGGTGCCCTCGGCCGCGAAGGCGCGGTCGATGCGGGCCATGGCGATCGGGTGCCCGAGGGTCGGGGACGGGGCGCCGGAGGTGACCTCGCCGATCACGTTGCCCTCGGTGTCCTGCACCGCGTAGCTGTGGCGGGCGGCCCGGCGGCCGGCGCCCTTCAGGCCCACGAGCACCTGGGACACCTCGTCCTTGCCCTGGAGCGCGGACTTGCCCACGAAGTCGGTCTCCTTGGACGCCGGGACGGCGAAGGAGACGCCGGAGGCGTGCGGCTGGTGCGCGTTGTCCAGCTCGTTGCCGTAGAGCGGCATGCCGGCCTCGAGGCGCAGCGAGTCGCGGGAGGCCAGGCCACACGGGGTCAGCTCGACGCCCGCGGCCTCGGCGGCCTTCACCACGGCGTTCCACACGGCGGAGCCGCGGCCGCCGGCCTCCTCCGGGGAGCCGGCGTGCACGAACAGCTCGAAGCCGTCCTCGCCGGTGTAGCCGGTGCGGGCCACGAGGACCTCCACGTCGCCCGCGCCGGTCGGCAGCGCCAGGGTGATGTGGGCGAAGTACTTCAGCTCCGCCAGCTCCTGGACGTGGGCCGGCATGGCCTGGGCCAGGATCTGCTCTGCCTGCGGGCCCTGCACGGCCACCAGGGAGGTGTCCGCGGACTCGTCCGTGACGGTGACGTCGCGGCCGGAGGCGCGCTGGGCGAGGGCGGTGTACACGGAGGCGGCGTTGCCGGCGTTGGGCACCACCAGGTACTCCGGGACGGCGCCCTCGGCGCCGTCGTCCATGCGGTAGACGATGAGGTCGTCCAGGACCGTGCCGGCGTCGGTCAGGCACAGGCTGTACTTGGCACGGCCCGGCTTGAGCGTGGACATGACGCTGGACAGCGCGTAGTCGAGCATCTCGCCGGCCTCGGGCCCGGTCACGCGGACCTCGCCCATGTGGGACAGGTCGAAGATGCCTGCGGCGGAGCGGACGGCCTTGTGCTCGGCGAGCTCGGAACCGTACTTCAGCGGCATGTTCCAGCCCCCGAAGTCGGTGAAGGAGGCGCCGGCGGCCTCGTGGACGGCGTGCAGCGGGGAGTTGCGCAGGTTCTCGGACATGGTGGTCTCCTCTCAGGCGTCCGCCGTGGCGGTCGCGTCGGTCTCCTCCTCGAAGGCCTCCGGCGGCGGGCACGAGCAGACCAGGTTGCGGTCGCCGTACGCGCCGTCGATGCGGCCCACGGGCGGGAAGTACTTGTCCTGGCGCAGGGAGGCCACCGGGTAGCCGGCCTGGGAGCGCGAGTAGGAGCGGTCCCACTCGTCGCCGGTCAGGACGGCCGCGGTGTGCGGCGCGTTGCGCAGGACCGAGTCGGCCAGGGTCTCCGGGGTGGTCTCCACGATCTCGCCGTGGATGGAGATCATCGCCTCGATGAAGCGGTCCAGCTCCCCCAGGTCCTCGGACTCGGTCGGCTCCACCATGAGGGTGCCGGCCACCGGGAAGGCCAGGGTCGGGGCGTGGAAGCCGTAGTCGATGAGGCGCTTGCAGACGTCCTCCGCGGTCACGCCGTGCTTCGCGGTGAGCTCGCGCAGGTCGAGGATGCACTCGTGGGCCACCAGGCCGCCCTCGCCGGTGTAGAGGGTCGGGTAGTGCCCCGCGAGACGCCGGGAGATGTAGTTCGCACCGAGCAGGGCGTGGCCGGTGGCCTTGGTGAGGCCCTCGGCTCCCATGAGGTGCAGGTAGGCCCAGGAGATCGGCAGCACGCCGGCGGAGCCGTGCGGGGCCGCGGTCATGAGCGTTTCGCGGGACGGCAGGTACTTCACCAGGTGCTCGCCCACGGCCACCGGGCCCACGCCCGGGCCGCCGCCGCCGTGCGGGATGCAGAAGGTCTTGTGCAGGTTCAGGTGGGAGACGTCGCCGCCGAAGCGGCCCGGCTGGGCCAGCCCGACCAGGGCGTTGAGGTTCGCGCCGTCGATGTACACCTGGCCGCCGGCGGCGTGGACCTTGTCGCACACCTCGCGCACGTCGGCGTCGTACACGCCGTGCGTGGAGGGGTAGGTGATCATGATGGCCGCGATGCGGCCCTCGTTGGCGGCGATCTTCTTGTCCAGGTCCTCGGCGGAGATGGTGCCGTCCTCCGCGGTGGCCACCACCACCACCTTGAGGCCGGCGAGCACCGCGGAGGCCGCGTTGGTGCCGTGCGCGGAGGCCGGGATGAGGCAGATGTCGCGCTCGCCCTCGCCGTTGTCCATGTGGAACCGGCGGATGGCCCAGAGGCCGGCGAACTCGCCCTGCGAGCCCGCGTTCGGTGCCACGGAGACGCCGGCGTAGCCGGTGATCTCGGACAGCTTCGCCTCGAGGTCCTCGATGAGGAACCTCCAGCCCTCGGTCTGGTGGGCCGGGGCGTACGGGTGGATGGAGCAGAACTCCGGCCAGGAGATGGCCTCCATCTCCGCGGTGGCGTTGAGCTTCATGGTGCACGAGCCCAGCGGGATCATCGTGCGGTCCAGGGCGAGGTCGTAGCCGGAGAGGCGGCGCAGGTAGCGCAGCATCTGGGTCTCGGAGTGGTGGCTGTTGAAGACCGGATGGGTCATGTACTCCGAGGTGCGCAGCAGCTCCTGCGGGATGGCCGGGGTGGCCACGGCGCCCTCGTGGGAGGGCGCCGGCAGGGCCGAAACATCGGCGCCGAAGGCGGCGAGCACCGCGGCGAGGTCCTCGTCCACGGTGGTCTCGTCGCAGGCCACGCGGACGGTGTCCGCGTCCACCACGCGCACGTTCACGCCGTTGTCCTCGGCGGCGGCGCGGATCTGCTCCGCGGCGCCCGGCACCTCGAGGGTGAGGGTGTCGAAGTAGGCCTCGTGGACGACCTTCACGCCGGCGCCGGCGAGCGCGGTGGCGAGGCGGTGCGCCTGACGGTGGGCGTGGCGGGCGATCTGGGCGACGCCGGCCGGGCCGTGGTAGACGGCGTACATGGAGGCGGTGATGGCCAGCAGCGCCTGGGCGGTGCAGATGTTGGAGGTGGCCTTCTCGCGGCGGATGTGCTGCTCGCGGGTCTGCAGGGCGAGGCGGTAGGCCGGCTTGCCGGCGTCGTCGTGGGAGACGCCCACGAGGCGGCCCGGCAGGGAGCGCTGCATGCCCTCGCGCACGGCCATGTAGGCGGCGTGCGGGCCGCCGTAGAACAGCGGGACGCCGAAGCGCTGGGTGGAGCCGACGGCGATGTCCGCGCCCTGCTCGCCCGGCGGGGTGATGAGGGTGAGGGCGAGGATGTCCGCGGCCACGGTGACGAGGGCGCCGGCCTCCTTGGCCTCGGCGATCACGGCGGTGTGGTCGTGCAGGCGGCCGGAGTCGCCGGGCTGCTGCAGGACGATGCCGCACAGGCCCTTCTCCTCGACGACGGCCCTGACGTCCTCCGGGATGCCGGCGGACAGGTCCGCCACGTGGACCTCGATGCCCACGGCGTCGGCACGCAGCTGCGCCACGGAGAGGGTCTGCGGGAACAGGTCGGCGTCCAGCAGGGTGACGCCGCTGCCCTTCCTCTTGTTGGCGCGATGCATCAGGAGGACGGCCTCGGCCACGGCGGAGGCCTCGTCCAGCAGGGACGCGTTGGCGATGGGCAGGGCGGTGAGGTCCTGCACCATCGTCTGGTAGTTCAGCAGGGACTCGAGGCGGCCCTGGGAGATCTCGGGCTGGTACGGGGTGTAGGCGGTGTACCAGGCCGGGTTCTCCAGCACCTTGCGGAGGATGACGCCGGGGGTGACGGTGTCGTAGAAGCCCTGGCCGATCATCTGGGTCTTCATCACGTTCCGGCCGGCGATCTCGCGCAGCTGCTCGAGCACGGCGGACTCGGTGAGCGGGGCGGGCAGGTCCAGGCCGCCCTCCATGCGGATGACCGAGGGGACGGCCTTGTCCACGAGCTGGTCGATGGAGTCGAGGCCGAGCACCTCGAGCATGTGCGCGGCGTCGTCGGCGCGCGGCCCGATGTGGCGGTCGACGAACGGCGCCGAGGCGGTGTCCCGCGGCTCGTGCGCGGACTGCGGCAGCGCCGTGGTCTCGTCTGCGGTCGGATGGGTGCTGGTCACGGGTACCTCCGAGGGGTCCTGCCGGTGCGGCATGATCATTCACCTCCCCGCTCTGTCATTGACCTGAGAGTTTCCACCCGCCTGCGGCGGGCTTGCACCGTCGGTGACGCAGTCCTCCGGTCCGGGGTCGGCGGATCCTGCGTGCTTTCCAGAGCGTCCTTCCCCTGCGCGGTACGGGTGCCTGAGAGATTCCCGGGGAGGTCTTGCTCCTTCGGCGGCCGGCTGACGTCCGGGGTGTCTCCGCAGACGCGCCGACGCTCTCCCGCACAGGGCGATTGCGACGTGGTGCCAGTATCCCACAGAGCGTGTGCCGGGTCACTCGGATCGGCCGCGGGGCTAGAGTGCGCCCGTGACCACTGCTGCCTCCACCCCTGCCTCCCGCGCATTCGGCCTGCTCGTGTGCCTGGCCCTGGGCGCCGTGGCGGTGGGCCTCTCCGCGCTGGTCCGCCCGTGGGCCCCTGCGCTGAGCCCGCTGCTGCTGGCGATCCTGGCGGGCATGGCCTGGCGCAACCTCGCCGCGGTCCCGGAGCGCCTCTCCCCCGGGATCGCCTTCGCCGCCAAGCCCGTCCTGCGCACGGGCATCGTCCTGCTCGGCCTGCAGCTGGCCCTGGGAGACGTCCTCGCGCTCGGCTGGGGCGTGATCGGCCTGGTCGTGGCGGCCGTCGGGATCACCTTCGCTGCCACGCTCGCGCTCGGCCGTGCCCTGCGCCTGCCGTGGGACCTCATCGCCCTCGTGGCGTCCGGCTTCTCCATCTGCGGCGCCGCCGCCGTGGCCGCCGCAGACTCGGTGGTCCGTGCCCGCCGGGAGATGGCCGCCACCGCCATCGGCCTCGTCGTGCTCTTCGGCACCCTGATGATCCCGCTCATGCCGTTGGCCACCGGGGCGTTCGGCCTGTCCGAGGAGGCCGCCGGCCTGTGGATCGGCGCGTCCACGCACGAGGTCGCCCAGGTGGTGGCCGCCGGCGGCCTGGTGGGCTCGGCCGCGCTGTCCGTGGCGGTGACGGTGAAGCTGGCCCGCGTGGTCATGCTCGCGCCGGTCATGGCCTCGCTCGCCGCCGCCCAGCGACGCCGGGACGCCCGGTCGTCCGCCCTTCCCGACGACGGCTCGGCCGCCTCCGCCTCCCGCCCTCCCCTGGTCCCGTGGTTCGTGCTGGGGTTCGTGGCGGCGATGCTGCTGCGCTCCACCGGCCTGCTGCCGGCAGGGGTGCTGGATGCGGCGGCAGCCGTCCAGCAGCTGCTCCTGGCCACGGCGATGGCCGCGCTGGGCCTGGGTGTGCACCTGCGCTCGATCGTGCAGGTCGGGCCGCGCCCCCTCGTCCTCGGGGCGGCGAGCACGGCGGTGGCCGTGGCAGTCGGCGGCGCCGGCGCCTGGCTCCTGGGCCCCGGCCTCTCCCTCGGCTGACCGGCCGGCGACGGGCGCAGACCAGGGGTGGGAACCGCCGCCGGGATCTGCCTACGGTCGGAGCACTGGGTTCCCTCGGCCGCCCGCAGACCGGGCAGACCGCGCGGCGAGCGGCTGGCAGGCGCCCGGACCCGCACACCCGATCCGTCGAAGGAGCGAATCCGCAGATGTTCACGCGCAACCGAGAGCAGGCCGAGACCGTCGAGTGGGGCGGCGGCACGTCCGACCGCCTGCTGGTGGAGAAGGACAACATGGGCTTCGCCGTCTGCCACACGATCGTGAAGCAGGGCACCGCCTCCAAGCTCGAGTACCGCAACCACCTGGAGGCCTGCTACTGCATCTCCGGCTCCGGCTCGGTGGTGGAGAAGGACGGCACCGTCCACGAGATCACCCCCGGCACCATCTACGTGCTGGACGAACACGACCCGCACGAGCTGCGCGGCGGCGAGACCGAGGACATGCACCTGGTCTCGATCTTCAACCCGCCGATCACCGGCGACGAGAAGCACACGCTCTCCGAGGACGGCTACTCCTCCTACTGAGCTGAGCCGCACGCTCTACTGAGCTGAGCCGCACGCTCCACACCGCCTGCGGCGGGGACGTCTCCTTCCGGGCGTCCCCGCTGCCGTTTCCGCTACCGTTCACTCCGTGAGCTACGGACATTCGATCCCCGACATCATGGCCGGCACCTCGGATCCCGGCGGCCGCCGCACGGCCGAGGACGCGGAGAACACCGGGCCCCGTGCGCATCCGCAGGGCCGCACGGAGCAGCTGTTCGGCGTGCGCCGCCACGAGCAGGTGCGGCAGGAGGGCGCCCACTGGAACCCGGGGTACATGCTCGCCGGGCCCAGCTCGATCGGCTTGGACGGCCGCCCCACCGCTGCCGCGGCCACCGTGCTGATGGACAACGCCACCGCCGTGGCCGTGCACCACGCAGCCGCCGGTGCCATGCAGGCCATCGTCACCACGGAGCTCACGCTCAACGTGCTCAAGCCGATGCCGGCCTTCGACGCATCTGCGGACGCCGACCCGGCCGACCAGCCCCGCATGGAGTGCTGGTACACCCCGCTGACGGTGGACGAGGCCGGCGGCGCCGCCCGCGCCTGGCTCGTGGACGCCGACGGCGACCGCGTGGCCGAGGCGACCGGCTGGTTCCAGGCCGTGCCGGCCGCTCCCGCCGCCTCGATGGAGGCGTTCGTCCGCCACGGCGGCCTGCCGCTGGGGCCGCAGACCCGCGTCCCCATGGCGGACCTGCTCGGCCTGGAGCCGGACTCCGTCACCGTCCAGGACGACACGTCCCGGCCCGCCCAGTCCGGCGAGTTCGTCCCGGGCGCGCGCTTCCGCGAGAACCGGGAGCTGGACAATCCGCAGGGCGCCGTCCACGGCGGCGCGATGATGCTCCGCGCGATCCTCGCCGCCCAGGGCGCGATGCCGGACCGCGCTCGCTACGACGTCCAGGCCGCCCGCACCGTCTACACGCGCCCGGGCCGGGGGGACATGGTCGCCATGACCCGTGTCCGCCACGCCGGCCGCTCGCTGCGGTTCGTGGACGTCGAGCTCGTCCCCCTCGGCGAGGACGGCTCCCCCGTCGTGGACAAGCCGATGGTGCAGGTGCAGGTCACCTTCCGCGCGGCGCGCGGCTGACCGAGCCCACCGCAGACGACAGGGGACGACGACGGCGGCAGGCTCCTATCCGTCGTCGTCCCCTGTGCCGTATGGCCGGGTCTGGGCCTGAGGTGGGGCTCAGAGCGTCAGGTCACCCGTCTCCGGCTCGGCGAAGTGCGACTCCACGAGCTCCGGCGTCACCTCGTCCAGGGTGGCCGGCCGCCACTGCGGGTTCTTGTCCTTGTCCACCAGGAGGGCGCGGATGCCCTCGGCGAAGTCGTGGCCGCGCAGGTGTGCGGCGGTGGTGCGGTACTCGGTCTTGAGCACGGCGGCGAGGTCCTTGGCGCGGCGGGCCCGGCGGACGGCGGCCAGGGTGACCGAGACGGCGGTCGGGCTGAGCTTCTCCAGTCGGTCGGCGGCCTTGTGGGCGGCCTCCTCGTCCCGGGCGCGCAGGGCCTCGATGATCTTCGCCGGGGTGTCCTTGGCGTAGCACTCGTCGATCCACGGGCGCTGCTGCCAGAGCGGGGACTCGCCCGGCTCGGTGGCGAAGCGCTCCAGGACGGCGTCCGGCTCCTCGGCCTCGAGGGCGGCGGCGATCTCGTCCAGGGTCTCGGAGGACACGTGGTGCGTGGACAGGCCCAGGGCCACCGCGTCCGCGCCGGTGATGTGCTCGCCGGTCATGCCCACGTGCAGGCCGAATTCGGAGGGCAGGCGGGAGATCAGATAGGTGCCGCCCACGTCCGGGACGAAGCCGATGCCGGTCTCCGGCATGCCCCAGCGGGTGCGTTCGGTGGCCACGCGGTGGGAGGCATGGCCGGAGACGCCCACGCCGCCGCCGAGGACGATCCCGTCCTGGAAGGCGACGATCGGCTTCGGGTAGTCGCCGATCAGGTGGTTCATGGCGTACTCGGTGGCGAAGAACTCCTCTCCCTCGGCGACGTCGCCGGCCTTGATGGAGTGGTAGATCGACACGATGTCGCCGCCGGCGCAGAGGCCGCGATCGCCGGCGCCGCGGACCAGGACGGTCTGGACGGAGTCGTCGTCCTTCCACTCGAGCAGCTGCGCGCGGATGCCCTTGACCATCTCGAAGGTCAGGGCGTTGATGGCCTTCGGGCGGTTCAGCGTGAGGACGCCGAGGCGACCCCTCTGCTCGATGAGCAGCTCGTCGGTGGGCTGTGCGGTCTGCGCGTCGGTCATGGAGTTCACCTTTCCTCACGCGTGTCCGGCCGGGCAACGGGTGCCCGGCCGGACGCGGCGATTGATTGGACGTCCGAGGACTGCCCGCTTCGGAGCCTATCAGCGCCGGGCAGAGGGGTCCGCGGAGACGGTCATCCCTTGATGTCGGCCTCGACGGCGTCGGCGACCTGCGCGGTGTCGATCGTCTCCATCGAGCCGGTGACTGCGAGCGACTCGTGGCCCAGCAGGTCCTCGGAACGGAGGAAGAAGATGGACACCAGGGAGACGACGGCGGTGGCCACGAAGAACCACAGCGGGGAGGAGGGGTCGCCGGTCTGGTCGATCAGCCAGGTCGCCGCGAACGGGGCGGAGCCGCCGAAGACTGCGACGGGGATGTTGTAACCCACGGCGATGCCGGTGGAGCGGACGTGGGTCGGCAGCAGCTCGGTCATGGTGGCGTACGGGACGCCGCAGTAGATGCCCACCGAGACGCCGACGGCGATCAGAGCCGGGACGATGTCCATGCCGGTCTCGGCGTGCGGGGCGGTGAGGAAGAACCACGAGACGGAGGCCACGGTCATCACCAGGCCGACCAGCAGGATGATGCGGCGGTCGCCCACGCGGTCCGAGAGGTGCCCGCCGACGGCCATGAAGCCGGCGGCGAGCACGCCGGTCGCCAGGACCATCCCGAAGATGAAGGACTCCGGCAGCTCCAGCACGGCGCGGAAGTAGCTGGTCAGGTAGGTCGAGGCCAGCAGGGTGATCACACCCATGACCAGCATGATCTGGCGCGGGAAGCGGAAGGTCTCGCGCAGCGGGGCCTTGGCGGTGCGCTTCTCGGCGTGCAGGCGCTTGAACTCCGGGGAGTCCTCGAGGCGCATGCGGATGAAGATCGCGATCGCGCCCAGCGGGCCGGCGATGATGAACGGGATGCGCCAGCCCCAGTCCTGCATGGCCTCGGCACCGAGGGCCCAGGCCATGCCGTTGCCGACGAGGGCACCGATCATCAGGCCGGAGGCGGCGGTGGTCATCAGGGTGGAGGTCGCGAGGCCGCGGCCGCCCTTCTTGGAGAACTCGGAGACGAAGGCGGCGATGGTGGAGATCTCGCCGCCGGCGGAGAAGCCCTGGACCATGCGCAGGAAGACCAGCAGGACCGGGGCCATGACGCCGATCGAGTGGGCGGTCGGCAGCAGACCGATGCACATGGTGGCGCCGCACATGACGCCGAGGACGATCATGAGGGTCCTGCGGCGGCCGATCTTGTCCGCGAGCGGACCGAAGAACAGGCCGCCGAGCGGGCGGATGAAGAAGGAGAGGGCGAAGACGGCGAAGGCCGAGAGCAGGCCGACGACCGGATCGTCCGAGATGAAGAAGTTGGCCCCGACGTACACGGCGAGGAAGCCGTAGACGCCGTAGTCGTACCACTCGATCAGGTGGCCGGCGGTCGCCCCGACGAGTGCCTTGCGGCGTTCGCGCGGGCTGACCTCCTGCTCCTGAAGCTCGGCCGCTGTGGGATGGGATGCGTGTGCGGTCATGAGGTGTCCCCTTAGTCAGGTGCGATGATCACTGCTCGTGCCCTCGAAGGTCGGACATTGGAGCATTCCGTGATGCGCATCACAGTAGCCGGGGCTGCGCCGTCGGGAAGAGGTGTTTCCACATGGTGGACGCAGGCGCGACGATGACCGACGCCCGCACCGTGAGACCGAGGCCCGCCGACCGGGCGCACCCTCGTCCCCTCACCTAGGATGGGGCGAATGAGCAGCACCCGACAGCCCCTGAACCGCGACCCCATCGCGGAGGCCCGCCGCAACTGGGAGCGCCAGGGGTGGGACGACGTCGCCGCGCCGATGGCCGCGGTGACCTCGATCATGCGCGCGCAGCAGATCCTGCTGGCCCGGGCCCACAAGGCGCTGAAGCCGTTCTCGCTGACGTTCGCCCGCTTCGAACTGCTGGCCCTGCTGGACTTCTCCCGCGAGCGCCGCATGCCCATGAGCAAGGCCGGCGCCCTGCTGCAGGTGCATCCGACCTCCGTGACCAACGCCGTGGACCGCCTCGAGTCCGCCGGGCTCGTGACGCGCGAGCCGCACCCGGGCGACCGCCGCGCCACCCTGCTCGCCCTGACGGAGAAGGGCCGCGAGCTCACCGCGAAGGCCGCGGCCGCGCTGAACACGGAGGTCTTCGCGGACACGGGACTGTCCGACGAGGACGTCACCTCGCTGATCGAGATCCTGACCCGCTTCCGCCGCAGCGCCGGTGACTTCGAGGACGCGACCGCCGGCTGATCCTCCCGGACGCCTGCGCCGCTGCGGCCTCGGCCGGTCGCACCACGCAGGGACGGCCGCAGACATGACGGCGGGGCCCGAGCACCTGGCTCGGGCCCCTTCGTCTGTCCCGCCGGGTCAGCGGCCGACGGTGCCGAACCGCTGGGCCACCGGGGCCACGAACTGCGGGCGGAGGAAGAACCACGCGGCGGCGGTGACGGCCACGGACGCCAGGAACACCACCAGACCCCAGGCGTCGGTGGCCTCGCGCGAGGTGTACATGTGGTTCAGGTTCGCCAGGAAGCCGGTGAAGACCACCAGGAACACGTGGACCACGATGAATCCGACGAAGAACAGCATCACCGGGAAGTGCACCCTGCGGGCGGCCTCCATCGGGAACGCCCTGTTGAGCGCCTTGGCCTCGGTGGGGAACCAGGAGGACATGCGCCAGCCGGTGAGGGCGGCGAGCGGGGCGGCGACGAACACCACGAGGGTGTAGGTGATCATCTGCAGGGCGTTGTAGTGGACCCAGCCGTTCTCCGACGGCCAGTCCAGGGACATGTACTGGATGCCGGCGGACAGGGCGTGGTGGAACACGTACGGGTCCGTCGGCACCAGGCGCATCCACTGGCCGGTGACGAACAGCAGGATCACGAAGACCAGGCCGTTGAGCACCCACAGCCCGTCCAGGGCCTGGTGCATCCAGATGGTCATCGAGTACTTCTTCGGCGTGTTCCCCTTGGCGGAGAACAGCGAGTCCCTGCGCGGGGTGAAGTTCGCCGGCGGACGCTGCTCCGAGCGGATCTGCAGGCCGGTCCTGATGATCAGCACCATCAGGAACATGTTCAGGAAGTGCTGCCAGCCGAGCCAGGCCGGGATGCCGATCGGGGCGGACTCCGGCTGGGCCGTGTGCCCGTCATACTGCGCGATGAAGTCCTGCACCGGCTCGAGGGTGCGCAGGCCGCGGGCGGCCAACACCAGTGCCAGGGCCACGACGACGGCGCCCAGCGCTCCCCAGAGCACCTTCCGTCCCCGCGGCATGGGCTCGGCGCCCTCGGCCTTCTTCGTGGGCTGCGCCGCCGGCCTTCCGGCAGGCTTGCCGGCCGCCTTCGGAGCGGCCGCAGAGGTCGCCGCGGCGGGCTGCGCAGCACCCTGCTGCGCGGAACCCTGGTGCGCGGTGCCCTGGTGCGCGGTGCCCGGCGGGGCTTGGGCTGCATGCTTCGGGGCGGCCGGGGTGTCCTGGCCGGATCCATGGGCGGCCGCTGCACCGGCGGCACCGGCGGCTGCGACGCCTCCGGCAGCGGCGGCTGTACCGGCGCCCATGCGCTGCTTGCGGCCGGGCTGCGCATCGGCAGCCTGCTGGGCAGGCGCCTGGGCGCTGGAAGGCGGCTCGGCCGCGGCCGGGGCGGCCTGCACGGACGCGTCGGACGTCTGAGCCGCGGCACCGGCGGTGCGGCCCTTGAGCGGGGTGTACCCCTTCATGCGCTGTCCCACGGGGGCGGCCGGTGCCTGGGCGTCAGTCGCTGCCTGGGCGTCAGTGTTCGCGCTCGCGGCCAGGTCACCACCGGCGGCGACGCCGGCGGCGGTCCCCGCCACGGCGGTGCCTGCGCCCTCGGCCGAGGCGGCGGACCGCTCGGGCGGGGTGGCCTCCGCCGCAGCGGCGGCCTCGGTGCGCGGGGCCGCAGCGGTGGTCGCAGCGACCGGTGCGGCGGGGGCGCCACCCTTGAGCGGGGTGTAGCCGGCCATGCGCTGACGCTGCTCGTAGGGCACGCCGGACACGGCGGCCGGAACCGCGGCCGCGGCACCCGGGGACGGCGTCTGAACGGCGGCCGTCCGGTCCGGCTCAGCCGCGGGCTCTGCAGCGGCCGGTGCTGCGGCCGGTGCTGCGGCCGGCGCCGCGGTGGCCCGGCCCTGGGCTCCGCCGGTCACCGCCTGCGGCGCGGTGCCCCGGAACGGGGTGTAGCCGGCCATGCGCTGACGCTGCTCGTACGGCACCCCGTCACCGACGGCGGGCGCCGCGGTGGCGGGGGCGACCGTCTCCTCAGGCCCGGCCTCGGCCACAGGCTGAGGCGAGGGATCCTGGGTCAGGGGCGTGGCGTCGTCGTGGGTACGGCCCTTCAAGGGCGTGTACCCGGCCATCCGCTGCTTGGGCATGCGTGGTCCTCCCGGAGTCTGCCGCGTCAGCGGCGGGCGCGGATCTGCTCGATCAGCTGCGGGACGACCTCGAACAGGTCACCCACGATGCTGAAGTCGGCGATCTCGAAGATCTCGGCGTCCTCGTTCTTGTCCACGGCCACGATCGTCTTGGCGGTCTGCATGCCGGCACGGTGCTGGATGGCACCGGAGATGCCCAGGGCGATGTAGAGGTCCGGGGACACGATGACGCCGGTCTGGCCGACCTGACGCTCGGCCGGGGTGTAGCCGGCGTCGACGGCGGCGCGGGAGGCGCCCACCGCGGCCCCGAGCTCGTCGGCCAGCTGCTCCACCACGGCGAAGCCCTCCTCGGAGCCCACACCGCGGCCGCCGGAGACGACGACCTTCGCGCCGCGCAGCTCCGGACGGGACGAGGTTTGCTGGCGTGGTGAGACCTCCCGGATCTCCGCCCCTGCGGTGACCTGCGGCAGGGAGCCGGCGTCGATCGCGGTGATCTGCGGGGAGGCCACGGCCTCGGCGCGGGCATCGATGGAGCCGCCGCGCACGGTGATGATGCGCGGGCCGCCCTCGCCGGTGGACTCGGACTGGATGTCGCCTCCGAAGATGGAGTGCTGGGCGATGACCTCGTCGTCGGCCCACCGCAGGCCCACGGCGTC
This sequence comes from Micrococcus lylae NBRC 15355, assembly GCF_001570885.1. Taxonomy (GTDB): domain Bacteria; phylum Actinomycetota; class Actinomycetes; order Actinomycetales; family Micrococcaceae; genus Micrococcus; species Micrococcus lylae. The sequence goes on from NZ_BCSN01000029.1 coordinate 29,452, forward strand.
GGCGCAGACCGGGCCGCCCACACGGACGGACAGGCGGCCGGCGATGGCACGGGACTCCGGGGTGTTCGGCAGCAGCACGGCCACCGGGTTCGTCTGGCCGACCACGGTGGCCAGCGCGGCCACGGCGGCCGAGCCCATGCGGGTGGCGGCGTCCTCGGTCTCGAGGGTGTGCACGGCGGTGGCGCCGAGCTCGCCCAGGCGAGCGGCGGCGTCCTCGGCCTTGCCCGGCGCGCCCACCACGACGGCCACGGGCACGCCGACGGTGGCGGCCGCCCCGAGCAGGCCGGCGGCGGAGGCACGGAGTTCGCCGTCGGCGTTGAGCTCGGCGAGGACGAGGACGGGGGCGCCGGAGTTCGCGGCGGTGTTCACGGTCTCAGTCATGGGAGGTCTCCTTCGGTGTCCTGCGTCCGTCAGATGAGGCGGTTCTCGGCCAGGAAGGCGGCGAGCTGCTCGGCGGCGGTGCCGTCGTCCACGACCTTCGGACCGGCCTGCTTCTCCGGGCGGGCGTTGGCGGAGACCATCACGGAGCGGTACTCGGCCTCCACCGGGCCGGCAACGATCCCCAGGTCCGCCAGGCAGTAGTCGGTGAGCGGCTTCTTCTTGGCCGCCATGATGTTCTTGAAGTTCGGGAACCGAGGCTCCGCGGTCTTCTCCGTCAGGCCGACCACGGCCGGCAGCGCGACGGCGGCGCGCAGGTCCGCGTCCTCGGTCACCACGGTGCCCACGACCTCGGACTCGGAGATCTCGAGGGCCTCGGCATGCGGCAGGTACGGGCGGTCCAGCAGTTCGGCGAGCATGGCCGGCACGACGCCGGTGGAGCCGTCCGTGGCGAGGTTGCCGGCGAGCACCAGATCGGCGCCCTCCTTCTCGATCGCGGCGGCCAGCACCCGTGCGGTCTGCACGGCGTCGGAGCCGGCGAGCGCGTCGTCGGCCACGTGCACGGCGGCGTCGGCTCCCATGGCGAGCATCTTGCGGAGGGTCTTGGTGGCGTCCTCCGGGCCCATCGTCATGGCGACGATCTCCACGTCCGCGCCGGAGTCCTTGTACTGCAGGGCGACCTCCATGACGCGCTCGCTGATCTCGTCCGGCACGGGCTCGGCTGCACCGTCGCGGACCAGCATGCCGGTCTCCATGTCGAGCGTGCGCTCCTGCCAGGTGTCGGGGACCTGCTTGGCCAGCACCATGATCTTCACGGGTCGGACTCCTCCTCGAATCGCCGCGGTCTGAACGGTCTCAGAACTGTGGTCAAGGCTACAGCGGACAGGGATGGCCCCGCCTGCCCGATGCGGCCATCTCAGTAAATGATGATTCACTGAAGCAGTTCGTGCCACCCCGCCGCCTCCGCCGGGCCTGCGCCGCGGGCGGCAGCGGCCGCGCCGCTATCCTCGGAGCCACCGATGAGGAACCGCCCGCCCGCGTGAGGAGAGACCGATGACCACCGCCGACCGCTCCGGCACCGAGCCCGTCCCGGCCCGCCTGGCCTCGTCCCTGCTTCTCGTGCGCCCTGCCGCCGAGGGCATCGAGGTGTTCGCCCTGCGCCGCGCCGGCTCCATGGCCTTCAGCGCGCACGCCACCGCCTTCCCGGGCGGCCGCGTGGATCCGGCGGACGACCTGCCCGTGCACCTCTGGAAGGGCGTGGACCTGGACGACTGGGCCCGCCGACTCGGCACGGACGCCGCCCCGGAGGGCGCGGCCTCCCACATGGCCGAGCTCTCCCCGCGGGACGCCGCGGGCCGCCTGCTGGCCGCCGCGCTGCGCGAGACCTACGAGGAGACCGGCGTGCTGCTGGCCCTGGACACCCGGACGGGCACAGCCGTGGACCCGAAGCTCGTCCGTTCCCTCCCGGAGGACACCCGCGAGCGCCTCGAGTCCCACGACCTCGCCTTCGGCGACCTGCTCACCGAGCACGGCCTCGTCCCGGACGCGGCCGCCCTGGTGCCGTGGTCCCGCTGGATCACCCCGGTGGGCGGTCCGCGCCGGTATGACACGGTGTTCTTCGTGGTCCGCCTGCCGGAAGGACAGGAGCCGGAGCGCATGTCCTCCGAGGCCGCCAGCCACGGCTGGGCCTCACCCGAGGCGCTGCTGACCGAGTTCCGCAGCGGCACCGTGAACCTCATGACCCCGTCCTGGTGGCAGCTTCGCCAGCTCTCCGCAGCCACCCAGGACAGCACGGACTGGGCGGACATCGTGGCCCTGGGCCACGCCCACGAGCCGATCGCCCCGGTGATGCTCCACCCGAAGGCGGACCGCGAGAGCCGCCTGCAGGAGTTCCTGCACGCCGAGGAGTACCTGGCGGACCTCGCCTCGTTCCGCGCCGCGGCCCGGGTGGAGGAGTCCCCGGACAACGTCCTCTGACCTGAGGCGACGGCGCCGGGGCCGGTGCTGGGGACGCCGAGCAGGGCACGACGACGGCCGCTGCCCTTCCGCTGGACGGCAGGACCTTTCCGCGGCATGGCCGGACCCGGGTGCCAGCGCGTAGGCTGGTCCACAGTCTGTGACCCCCTCATGCGGCGCGCCCACCACCGGCAGGACGCCGCAGCCACCTGGAAGGGAGCCGCGCATGTCGCTCAGTGCCCTGGACCTGTTCTCCATCGGCATCGGCCCGTCCTCGTCCCACACCGTCGGCCCGATGCGCGCCGCGCGCCGCTTCACCTTCAGCCTCGCTGAGAACGGCCTCCTCGACTCGACCGCCCGCGTGAAGGCCGAGCTCTACGGCTCCCTGGCCGCCACCGGCATCGGTCACGGCTCGGACACCGCCGTCCTGCTGGGGCTGGCCGGCCAGGACCCGGAGACCATCGACCCGGACGCGTGCACGGGCCTGGTCAAGGCCATCGTGGAGTCCGGGGACCTGCCGCTCGACGGGGACCGGCACATCCGGTTCGACCGCAAGAAGGACATGACTCTGCACATGCGCAAGTCCCTGCCGGGCCACCCGAACGGCATGCGCCTGACCGCCTATGACCAGGACGGCGGCCAGCTGCACTGCCGCGACTACTATTCCGTGGGCGGCGGCTTCGTGGTCACGGCAGAGGAGCTCGAGGACGAGCTCGAGGCCGCCCGCGAGATCACCCGCCATGAAGAGGACTCCCGCGAGGCCGCGGAGCCGTACCCGTTCAGCACCGCCGCCGAGCTGCTGGAGCACTGCGAACGCGAGGGCATGACCATCGCCGAGCTGATGCGCGCCAACGAGGCCGTCCGCCACAGCCCGGAGCACCTCGAGGCCGAGCTGACGAAGATCTGGCACGTGATGCAGGAGTGCATCCACAACGGCTGCACCCGCGAGGAGAAGATCCTGCCCGGTGGCCTCGAGGTGCGCCGCCGGGCCCCCGCCCTGCGCGCGCACCTGCTCGAGCAGACCACCCGCACCGACCCGATGTGGGCCATGGAGTGGGTCAACCTCTTCGCCCTCGCGGTGAACGAGGAGAACGCCTCGGGCGGACGCATCGTCACCGCCCCCACCAACGGCGCCGCCGGCATCATCCCGGCCGTGCTCATGTACTTCTGCCGCTTCGTATTGCCGCAGGAGGCCACCGAGGAGGAGCAGGACGCGAAGGCGGTCGAGTTCCTGCTCACCGCCGCCGCGATCGGCATCCTCTACAAGAAGAACGCGTCCATCTCCGGAGCCGAGGTCGGCTGCCAGGGCGAGGTCGGTTCGGCCTGCTCCATGGCGGCCGCGGGGCTGTGCGCCGTCATCGGCGGCACCCCGGTGCAGGTGGAGAACGCCGCGGAGATCGGCATCGAGCACAACCTCGGCCTCACCTGCGACCCCGTGGGCGGCCTCGTCCAGGTCCCCTGCATCGAGCGCAACGCGATCGCCTCGGTCAAGGCCATCAACGCCGCCCGCCTCGCCGTGCTCGGCGACGGCTCGCACCGCGTCACCCTGGACCAGGCCATCAAGACGATGCGTGACACCGGCGCGGACATGAAGTCCAAGTACAAGGAGACCTCCCGCGGCGGCCTGGCCGTGAACGTCATCGAGTGCTGACCGGCGGGACGGCCGCTGCGTCTCGGGACGCAGTCGGCCCCGTCCGGAGCCGAGACATGATGGTGCGCCGGGCCTGTGGGGTATGTTCGGTCTGCTGACCTGTACCTCACACCCCACGCCGAGAGGACCTCTCCCGTGACCAAGCATCCGCTCGACGCGACGCTCGAGGCCGCGACGATCGACCCCGACAAGCGCAAGGAGCAGC
>NZ_BCSN01000030.1 GCF_001570885.1 Micrococcus lylae NBRC 15355
GTTAGGTTTGGAACCGATGTCGACGGCGTTCTTCAGGCATGCCGGGATGGTGCGGTTGTTCTCGGGTGTGACGAAGAGCACCCCGGTGGAGGCTTTGATCGTCTCTCGGAAGGCAATGTACTCGGCCGGTACCGGCTTGTCGGTGACCTCGGGGTCGTCGTAGTCGAAGTCGTAGAGGGGGAGGTCGCGGATCTCCACGATCCGGGCCTCGTAGCCTTCGGGGAACAGGGGGAGGACGTTTTGCGCGATCTTGGGGGCGACGGAGCCGCGACGCAGGCTCCCTGGGCCGCCCCCTTCATTCGGTCCGGACGTTCTGTGAGTCGTCGGTTTCCATTTGATGGGTGCACTGCCGAGCGTACTCGGCTGGGGTTAGGTAGCCGAGCGAGGAGTGCCGGCGGTGGTGGTTGTACTCGTCCTTCCAGTCGCCGATGATGACCTGTGCGTGCAGCAGCGAGTAGAAGCTGTTGATGTTGAGGCACTCGTCGCGGATCCGGCTGTTGAACGACTCGACGTACCCGTTGCGCCACGGCGAGCCCGGAGGGATGTAGGACAGGCCGGTGCGGGTGCCGGCCCAGTCGGCCATCGCCTCGCTGATGAACTCCGGCCCGTTGTCCGACCTGAGCACCGCCGGGGCGCCCCGGGCGGCGACGAGGTCCTCGAGGTGGGCGGTGAGTCGGTCGGCGGTAATCGAGCGCTCCACGAGGCCGCCGATGCACTCCCGGGTGTGTTCGTCGACGATCGAGCAGATCTTGATCGGTCGTCCGTGCTCGTCGGCCTCGAACTGGAAGTCCACCGCCCACACCACGTTCGGCGCGTCCGCCGTCGGCGCGTCGACGGTCGAGGACCCGACGCGCTTGCGTCGACGCCGCTGCGGGACCCGGAGCCCTTCGTCACGCCACAGGCGTTGGATCTTCTTGTGGTTCACCACCCACCCCTCGGCGCGGGCGTCGTGATACGCCCGCCGATACCCGTAGCGGGGATGGTCCTTCGCCCAGGCGCGCAGCCACTCCCTGAGCGCCCGATCCGGGTCCGCGACCGTGTCGCCCTTGAGCGGTCGCCGGTACGCGGAGCGGCTCAGCCCGACCAGACGGCACGCCATCCGTTCGCTCACCCGCAACTTGCGCTTGAGGTGATCGACGGCGGCGCGGCGCCTGTCCGGGCTTAGAAGTTTCCCTCAGCCAGCTCCTTGAGCGCGGCCTTCTCCAGCTCCGCTTCCGCGAGCAGACGCTTCAGGGTCGCGTTCTGCTTCTCCAGCTCCTTTAGGCGCTTTGCGTCGTCGGCCTTGAGGCCGCCGTACTGGTTCCGCCACCGGTAGTACGTCTGCTCGGACACCCCGAGCTCCCGGCACACCGCCGCGACGTCCTGACCATCGGCGAGCATCCTGTCGGCCTGCCCGAGCTTACGGACGACCTGCTCGGGGGTGTGACGCTTCCTGCTGTTCGTCATGATCTGACCAGTCTCCCTGCCCGCGGCCGCGGGCAACAGGACGGCTCTCATAACGACTGGACCTACGAAACGGGGTCAGCCCATCCCGACGATCACGCTGACGTGCTTGGTCATAGGTGGTGCTCTCTTTCGACGGTTCAGCTGACAACGCCTGTCGGCGGCTCAGGAGCCGATGGGTGGGAGGAACGGGCGCGCTCCAAATGCCGGCGGCGGCCCCGCCCGGTGGGAGGCCTCGATGAAGTGGTCGAGCTTTGCCCGGCCTGAGGCGTCCTCGCCGCGGAGGAACACGCCGAGCATGGAGAACAGGCCTCCGAGTACGGCGTCACGTTTCGCGCTGCTGCTCAGGAGTCGGTGAGCGGCGGGCTGGTTGCCTTCGCGGATCGCCTCGAACAGTGCGATCGTCTCAAGCCAGGCACCGTCGTCGGGGCGCGGCATCGGCGCGGGTGCGGGCTCAGAAATCCCAGTCGGCATCGGTCGTGTCCTCTCCCTTACCCATGACGTAGCTCGACCCTGAACCGCTGAAGAAGTCGTGATTCTCATCGCTGCCCGGCGAGAGCGCGGCGAGGATCTCGGGGTTCACCTCGGTCTCCTCATACGCGAAGCGGGCGGGGTAGCCGAGGTTCATGAGCGCCTTATTCGCGTTGTAGCGCACGAATACGGCCACGTCGTCCATGAGTCCGAGCGGCTCGTACAGCTCACCCGAATACTGCAGCTCCAGTTCGTACAGCTCTTCGAGCAGTGCGTAAGTGAAGTCGCGCATCTCGTGCTGTTCGACCTGCGAATGTGTTTCGAGGCCGCGCTGGTACTTGTATCCCGAGTAGTAGCCATGCACGGCCTTGTCGCGCAGGATCAGGCGGATCATGTCGGCGGTGTTCGTGAGCGTGGCGTGCACGGAGAAGTGCAGTGGCAGGTAGAAGCCGGCGTAGAGCAGCAGCGAGGAGAGCAGTGTCGACGAGACCTTGCGCTTCAACGGGTCGGGGCCGAAGTAGTGCTGCAGCACCTTCTTGCAGCGCTCCTGCAGCAGGTCGTTGCCGACCGCCCACCGGTACGCGTCATCGATCTCCGGCGTGGACGTGAGCGTGGAGAACACGGAGGAGTACGAGCGGGCATGGACGGACTGCATGAACGCGATGTTCGTGTAGACGGCCTCCTCATGCTCGGTGCGGGCATCCTGGATCTGGCAGATCTCGCCGACCGTGGCCTGCACCGTGTCGAGCATGGTGAGGCCGGTGAAGACCCGCATCGTGAGGGTGCGTTCCTCCTGACTCATCTTCTGCCAGGCGGGGATGTCATTCGAGAGAGGCACTTTCTCGGGGAGCCAGAAGTTCGCGGTGAGCCGGTTCCACACCTCGAGATCCTTTTCGTCGGTCACACGGTTCCAGTTGATCGGCCTGAGGCGTGCTGCGGGATCGTGACGGTACGCGGGCGGGGTGACGGAGAGTTCGGTGAGCGGGCGATCAAAAGCGATGCTGGTCATGCTGGTGGTCTTTCTGAGTTAGTCGGGTGGGGTCAGAGGGCGCAGGAGACGCAGCCCTCGATCTCGGTGCCTTCGAGGGCGAGCTGCCGCAGGCGGATGTAGTAGAGCGTCTTGATGCCCTTGCGCCAGGCGTAGATCTGCGCCCGGTTGATATCTCGCGTCGTGGCCGTGTCCTTGAAGAACAGCGTCAGCGAGAGGCCCTGGTCGACGTGCTGGGTGGCGGCGGCGTAGGTGTCGATGATCTTCTCGGGGCCGATCTCGTAGGCGTCCTCGAAGAACTCGAGATTGTCGTCGGTCATGTGCGGGGCCGGGTAGTAGACCCGGCCGAGCTTGCCCTCTTTGCGGATCTCGATTTTCGCCGCAATCGGGTGGATCGACGCCGTCGAATAGTTGACATAGCTGATCGACCCCGTCGGCGGCACCGCCTGCAGGTAGGCGTTATAGATGCCGTGCTCCCGGATCGAATCGCGCAGTGCCTCCCAGTCGGCGACGCTCGGCAGCGCAATCCCGGCCGCTGTGAAGAGGTCGCGCGTGCGCTCGGTGGCGGGCCGCCATTCCTCGGCGACGTAGCGGTCGAAATAGGTGCCGTCAGCGTAGTCGCTCTGCTCGAACCCGGTGAAGGCTTCGCCGTGTTCGATCGCGAGCCGGTTCGAGGCGCGCAGCGCGTGGTAGGCGACAGCACGGAAGTAGGCGTCGGTGAAGTCGATGCCTTCCTCGCTGCCGTAGTGGATGCGCTGGGAGGCGAGGTAGCCGTGCAGGTTCATCTGCCCGAGCCCGATCGCGTGCGACGCCGCGTTCCCTGCTGCAACAGAGGGCACCGCGTCGACATCGGTCTGATCCGACACGCTCGTGAGCGCTCGTACTGCCGTCTCGACCGTCGCCCCGAAATCGGGAGACGCCATTGTCTGTGCGATGTTCAGCGATCCGAGGTTGCAGGAGATATCCCGTCCGACCTCCGCGTAGCCGATCGCCGCATCGTAGGTGGAGGGGGTGTTGACCTGGAGGATCTCGCTGCAGAGGTTCGACATGTTCACCCACCCTTGAAGCGGGTTCGCGCGGTTGACGGTGTCCTCGAAGAGCACATACGGATAGCCGGACTCGAACTGCAACTCGGCGAGGGTCTTGAAGAAGTCGCGAGCGCTGATCGTCGTCTTCCGGATGCGCGGGTTCGCGACGAACTCCTCGTAGCGGTCGCTCACCGATTGGTCAGAGAGCGGGATGCCGGTCTCGCGGAGCACGTCGTAGGGGCTGAAGAGATGCATCTCGCGGTTCTGCTTCGCCAGCTCGAAGGTGATATCCGGGATCACGACGCCGAGGGAGAGGGTCTTGATGCGGATCTTCTCGTCGGCGTTCTCGCGCTTGGTGTCGAGGAACCGCATGATGTCGGGGTGATGGGCATGCAGGTACGCGGCGCCCGCACCCTGCCGGGCGCCGAGTTGGTTCGCATAGCTGAACGAATCCTCGAGGATCTTCATGACCGGCACCACACCGGAGGCCTGATTCTCGATCTGCTTGATCGGGGCGCCCGTCTCGCGGAGGTTCGTGAGCAGCAGAGCCACTCCGCCGCCGCGCTTGGAGAGCTGCAGCGCGGAGTTCACGCTGCGGCCGATCGATTCGAGGTTGTCCTCGAGGCGCAGCAGGAAGCACGAGACGAGCTCGCCGCGCTGCGCCTTGCCCGCGTTCAGGAACGTCGGGGTCGCCGGCTGGAACCGACCCGACAACATCTCGTCGACAAGGCGCGCGGCGAGCTCCGCATTGCCCTGTCCGAGGAAGAGTGCCGTTGCGACGACGCGCTCCTCGAAGCCCTCCAGGTAGCTGGCGCCGTCGAAGGTCTTGAGCGCGTAGGAGGTGAAGAACTTGAACGCGCCGAGGAACGTCTGGAAACGGTGCCCGACACCCGACGCCCGCTCATGCAGCAACTCCACGAAGTCCGGGTCATAGGCACGCAGGTACAACTCTTCGTAGTAGTCGTGCGCGATCAGCCACTCCAGGCGCTCCCACACGGAACCGAACCGTCGGGTGTTCGGTGCGACGTGCTGTGTGAGGTAGGCGTCGGCGGCCTCGCGATCCTTGTCGAACTGGATCGACCCGTCCGGTGCGAACAGGTTCAGCTGCGCGTTCAGGGCGTGATAGTCCTTGCGCTCGCCGATCCCGCCACGAGCCGGGGTAGCGGCGGTCTCGCTGGGAGGGGAGGCAGGTGGTTCCGTGATGGTCATGCGACTTCCTTCTCGTTCGGTTCGTTCAGCTCGGTGGCTTGGTTCAGCACAGTGGTCTGGTGCGCCCAGAACTCGGGGAGCCCCTCGTTCACGCGGGCGATGTCGCGGTCGGTGCCGAGGAGCTCGAAGCGATACAACTCGGGCACCCGGCACTTGGCGGAGATGATGGGTCCGGCGAGGCAGTAGTGCTCGCCGAAGTTCGTGTTCCCGGCCGCGATCACGCCGCGGATCAGGGCCCGGTTCGCAGGGTCGTTCAAGAACTGGATCACCTGCTTCGGCACGGCTCCGGCCTGCTCGCCCCCGCCGTAAGTGGGAAGGACGAGCACGAACGGGCGGGACACCCGGATCATGCCCTCCAGCCGGGGCCGCAACGGGATCCGTGCCGCGTCACGGTCGAGCCGGTCGACGAATCGCCTGGTGTTCTCCGACACGCTCGAGAAGAACACCAGATCCGGCGACTCCAGCCCCTCGAGCGCCCGCACTTCCGGGGCGGCATGCCCCGGAACCCGGTGTTTCACGCTCATACACGCATCATTCCTCTCGCAATCAAGAACCCAACATGTGGTAGTTGCTGGCTCATGTGGAACTAGATCTAGTGTTAGCACGATCCGTGGGGGCGTGGCTACGACACGCCCATGTTTGCAACTACGTATAGACGAACATTAGAGTTAGACGCGCAGATCATGGTGAGGTGCGGGCGGGGCGCGTCACCAATCCACACGGGCTGAGGACGGCCCATCGAGAATGAGTGAGGTTGTGCGATGAGCGATCCGACCAGGATCCAGATTCCTGCTGAGATTCGGAACGAGAGCATCAGCGCATTCGTGGAGGAGTGGGCTCGGGTCACCGAGCCCGACCGGATCGAACTCGTCTCGGCGGTCGATGACGCCCGGCTCATCGGCGAAGCCCTCGCCGCCGGTGAACTCCTGCCCGCAGGTGAGGGCCGCTATTACGCTAGATCCCATCCGAAGGACACCGCCCGCTCCGAGGAGCGTACGGTCGTCGCAACCTCGGAATCTGCCGATCGCGGCAGCTACAACAACTGGCAGCCAGCGAGCGAGGTGAAGCCGCTCATCACCGAGCGGATGCGCGGGGCGTCTCGCGGGAAGACGATGTACGTCGTCCCCTACCTGATGGCGCCGCCCGGTACTCCGCTCGCGGCCTACGCGGCCGGGGTGGAGCTGACTGATGATCGCAAGGTCGTGCTGCAGATGATCCGCATGACCCGCGTCGGTCTCGAGCATTTCGACGGGCTCTCCGACCCGGACTTCTTCGTGCGCGGCGTGCAGGTCACCGGCGATCCCGACTCGCTCGGGCACGGCACGCCGGAGGATGCGCGCCTGTTCGCGACGATCGCGGATGAGCGCACGATTCTCCACTACGGCTCCGCATATGGCGGCAACGCGCTCCTCGGGAAGATCGCACACGGCCTCCGCCAGGCCTCCTACGACGGCTATTCCTCGGGGAAGTTCCTCGCGGAGCAGTTCCTCCTGCTCGGTATTCGCGACCTGAAGACCGGCGCCACCACTCATGTCTGCGGCGGGTTCCCGAGCGCGTCGGGAAAGACCAACCTCGCGATGACCCTGCCGCCGGACGCGCTCGGCGACCGGTACCGGGTCGATTTCTACGGCGACGATATCGCCTGGATGTGGATCGACGACGAGGGCCGCCTGCGGGCGATCAACCCCGAGAACGGCGCGTTCGGGGTGGCGAAAGACACGAACGAGCGTACGAACCCGACGGCGATGGCCGCGATCGCGGAGGGCTCCGGCACGATCTTCACCAACACCGCCTACAACCAGCTCACCGGCGAGGTGTGGTGGGAAGGCCTCACCCCGCAGCCTCCCGCAGAACTCGACGGGTGGCTCGACTGGACCGGAGCCCCGATCGCCGACCGCGGCCCCGACCAGCAGGATGCTCCGTGGGCGCATCCGAACAGCCGCTTAACGATCCCCCTCGAACGCATCCCGAACCTCGCCGCAGACGCCGCAGACCCGGCAGGGGTCGTGATCGACGCGATCATCTTCGGCGGCCGCACCCGCGACCGCGAACCCCTGATCCGCGCCATCGACGACCTCGCGATCGGCGTCTACGACGGCCTCACCCTGGGAGCGGAGGCGACCTTCGCCGCCGAGGGCGTCGACGGGCAACTCAGATACGACCCCATGTCGATGCGCCCCTTCTTCTCCTACTCAGAAGGCCGCTACGCCCAGCACTGGCTGACCCTGCTCCGGCAGCTCACCGATCTGCCGGTATTCGCGCACGTCAACTGGTTCCAGCGCGACCCCGAAGACGGCCACTACCTCTGGCCCGGCTACCGCGAGAACCTCCGCGCCCTGAACTGGCTCTTCCGCTACCGCGCAGGCGACGCCCACGGGCACCCCACGCCAGTAGGCGTCCTCCCCACAGCGGAGGAGCTCGATCTCACCGGCCTCGATATTCCCGCAGAAGATCTCGACCGGCTGCTGCGAATCGACACGAAGCGCTGGACCGAGGAAGTGCAGCATCGGCAGGAGCACCTCCAGGGCCTGCCCGATGTGCCGCGCGAGATCTGGGACGCCCACCAATCCCTCAGCGCCGCCCTCACCGCACAAGCGGCCTCGGCCGACCACGAGCATCCCGGATCCGGCCCCGGATCCACACACCCCGACACCCACTGATACAGGAAGGCTGCATCTCTTGAAGATCACCAGGAAGTTCCTCACCGGAATCGCGATCGCCGCGATCGCCGCGATCGCCGCGCTCGGCCTCACCGCCTGCGCGAATACCGGCACCCCCGAATCCGGTAGCGACGGCGATCCCCTCAAGGTCTACGCGACCACCGGCTACCTGGCTGACGCGGTCGCGAATCTCGCCCCGATGCCGAAGTGACGACGATGGTCGGCCCGGGCGGCGATCCGCACACTTACCAGCCGTCGACGAAGGACATCGAGACGATCCAGAACGCCGACGTGGTGTTCTGGAACGGGCTGCACCTCGAGGCGCAGATGATCGACCAGCTCGAGAGCCTCGGCGACCGGCAGCTCGCCGTGGGCGACCAGCTCCCGGAGGATCTGCTGCTCGACTGGCCCGAGACCGACGACCAGGGCAACCCGCTGCATGATCCGCACGTCTGGAACAGCCCCGAAGCGTGGTCGCTCGTCGTCGGATACGTCGCGGACAAGCTTGGCGAGATCGACCCGGCGGGCGCGGCCGAGTACGCGTCGAACGCCGAGGCGTACATCGCCGAGATCGATGCCGCGGTCGCAGAGGCTCGCGAACTCCTCGGCGACGGGAAGATCGAGCCGCGGATCCTGATCACCGGGCACGACGCCTTCAATTACTTCGGGCAGACCTTCGACCTCGAGGTGCATGCCACCGACTTCGTCTCGACCGAGGCCAAGCTCGGCGCCGGGGAGCTGTCGGAGCTCGCGCAGCTCATCGCAGACAACGAGGTGCCGGTGATCTTCCAGGACAACCAGGCCAACCCGCAGGCCATCACCAGCCTGAAGGAGGCCGTGCGGTCGCTCGGCTGGCAGGTCGAGGTCTCGGGCGAGGAGCTCTTCGCGGACTCCCTCGGTGCGGATTCCGGCGTGGACACCTATATCGGCGCGTTCTCGCACAACGCCCGCGCCGTGGCCGAGGCCCTCGGAACCGCGGGGCAGTGACCGTGACCAACATCGTTCACACGGCCGGGGCTCCCATCGGAACCCCGGCCTCCCCGGACACCGCACTCGCCTGCAGCACGCAGGGCCTCTCCGTCGCCTATCGCGCGGAGCCGGTGCTGCGCAGCGTGGACTTCGCGGTGCCCCAGGGGGTGGTGATGGGGATCGTCGGGCCGAACGGAGCCGGCAAATCGACGCTCATCAAGGCGATGCTCGGCCTCGTGAGGCCTCTGACCGGCGCTTCCGAGTTCTTCGGGCAGCCTCTCGCGCGCACGCGGAAGCGGGTCGGCTATATGCCGCAGTCGACCAGCGTCGACTGGGACTTCCCGACCACCGTGCTCGATGTGGTCACGATGGGCACCTACGGCTCCCTCGGCTGGATCCGCCGCCCCGGGAAGCGCGAACGGGCCCGGGCGGTTGCGGCCCTCGAGCAGACGGGGATCCCGGATCTCGCCTCGCGTCAGATCGGGGAGCTCTCGGGCGGGCAGCGGCAGCGCGTGTTCCTCGCCCGTACGCTGGTGCAGGCCCCGGATCTGTACTTCATGGACGAGCCGTTCCAGGGGATCGATGCGAAGAGCCAGCAGGCCATCGTCTCCGTGCTGCACACGCTCAGGGAGCAGGGGAAGACCGTCGTGATCGTGCACCACGACCTCGCCACTGTGCGCGACTACTGCGACCACGTCACCCTGCTGAACCGCCGCGTCGTCGCCTCGGGGCCGGCCGACGAATCGTTCACGTGCGAGAACATCCGCACCGCGTACGAGGTCACGGCAGGCGACGATGCGTTCCTGGAGTTCGCGTCGTGAGCCTGATCGAGTTCCTCGGGAATCACACCTACCGGATGGTGTTCTTCGGCACCATGACGATCGGGCTCGTCGCCGGCGCGCTGGGGTCTTTCGCGTATCTGCGGAAGCAGTCGCTCATCAGCGATGTGATCTCCCATGCGGCGCTGCCCGGCACGCTGCTCGCGTTCCTCACCGCGGTCGTCGTGCTGGGCGCGGACGGCCGCAACATGATCGCACTCATCATCGGTGCGGTCATCGTCGGCACGCTCGCGGTGCTCTTCGCCAACGGTGTGACCCGGGTGTCGAAGATTCGAATCGACACCGCGATGGCGGTGTCGCTCACGGTCTTCTTCGGTGGCGGCATGCTGCTCATGCGGATCATCGCGAACGGGGCCTTCCCGGGCAAGGGCGGCATCCAGGACTACCTCTTCGGCAACGCCTCCGTGATCACGATCGCCGACCTCACCACGAGCATCACCGTGGGCGCCCTCGCCCTCGCCCTGATGCTGGTGTTCTGGAAGGAGTTCGCGCTGCACACCTTCGACCCGGATCACTCGACGGTGCTCGGGTTCCGGGCGCGCACGATCGACACGCTCATGTTCGCCACCATTGTGATCGCCACCGTGATCGGTGTGAAGGCCGTCGGTCTCGTGCTCATGGTCGCGTTCGTCGTCACCCCGCCGGCCGCGGCCCGTCAGTGGACGCGCACGCTACCCGGCATGGTCGCGCTCTCCGGCCTGTTCGGCGCGGTCGGCAGCGGCGTCGGCGCGTACCTGTCGATCGTGCTCGGCAGGGTGCCGACCGGGCCGCTCATCGTGCTCACGCTGTTCGCGATCTTCCTCGTCTCGCTGCTCTTCTCGCCCCGACGCAGCATCATCACCCGAGCCATCTCCCGCACTCGCGCACGCGCGGCCTTGAAGCGGGAACTACTACTCGCGTCCGCACCCGCGGAAGGAGCCCTCCGATGAGCTTCGTCCTCGGCACCACCCTGCTCGCCGTCGTCACCGCCCTCGCCTGCGCCCTGCCCGGTGTGTTCGTCGTGCTGCGCAAGAACTCGATGCTCGTCGACGCCATCAGCCACGCGGTACTGCCCGGCATCGTCGTCGGCTACTTCTTCGCCCACAACCTCGACTCCCCGCTGCTGATCCTCGGCGCCGCGCTCGCGGGTCTCATCGTGGTGCTCGGCAGCGAGTGGCTTTCCCGCACCGGGCTGCTCACCGGCGACGCCTCGCAGGGGCTGATCTTCCCGGCGCTGTTCAGCGGCGGCGTGATCCTCGTCACCCTGAACTTCGCGAACGTCCACCTCGACACCCATGCCGTACTCGTGGGGGATCTCAACCTCGCCGCCTGGGAGCAACTCATCATCGGCGGGGTCTCCTGGGGGCCGGTCTACCTGTATGTGATGCTCGCCGTGCTCCTCGTGAACCTGGCCTTCCTCGGCCTGTTCTACTCGAAGCTGAAGGTCACGACCTTCGACGCCCAGTTCGCGACCAGCCTCGGCATCAGATCCGGGCTGCTGAACACAGCCTTCATGTTCCTCGTCTCGGTCACCGTCACCGCCGCGTTCAACGCCGCGGGTGCGATCCTCGTCATCGCGCTCGTCGTCGTGCCCGCAGCTACGGCGTACCTGCTCAGCACGCGCCTGCCGGTGATGATCGCCCTCACCGCGGGGATCGCCGTCACCGGGGCACTCGCCGGGTTCTGGGTCGCGTATGTGCTCGACGCCGCGACCAGTGCAGGCATGTCGGTGTTCTACGGAGTCGTCTTCAGCGTCGTGCTCGTGGCCACGCGACTCCGCCAGCGACGCCATCGCAACGTACGAGAATATGCAGTGGCGTCGTCACCGTGAAGGAGCATCCGTGCCGACCCCGCGTGATGCCACGATCATTCCCTATCTCAAGACGATCTGGATTCTGCAGCATGAAGAGCGAGTCCGCGTCGGCGTCACGGTGCTCACCGAGCGGCTTGCGAAGGCCCCCGCGACGGTCTCGCAAACCGTTCGCTCGCTCGCAGACGCGCGGCTGATTCGACACAAACCGTACGGGCCGATCGAACTCACCCTCAAGGGCGAACAGCTCGCCCTCGCAGTGATCCGGCACAACCGCATCGCCCGCGCGTTCCTGTACCAGGTGCTCGACTATGCCTGGCCGGAGGTCGCCAGGGAAGCCGACGAACTGATGCCGGTGCTCCACGACGACCTTGCGAACCGCCTCCACGCGGTCGCGGGCTCACCGCAGACCGACCCATACGGCAACCCGATACCCGGAACCGGCGAATCGCCCGCACGGCGCGGTCGTCCGTTGAGCGAACAGCGCAGCGGTGTGGAACTGGAGATCCTGCGCGTCTCCGACACCGACCCCGCGCTACTCGAGCGCTTCGATGCCCTCGGCCTCACCCCGGGACGACTTGTTCGCGTGGAGCAGATGGATCACGCGACCGGGGTGATCGACTTGATATGCAACAACACGGCGCACACGATCGGAGTCCAGGCAGCCTACCGAATCTTCACCGCGAGACCGGACGGGAAGGAACACCAGAACCCGGCTCAGGTCAGTGCTTCCACCCAGACCGCATCAGTGGCGGCGCGCCCCAGCGCGAGCCTCTCTGTCCGACCCTCGACACGCACCTCGATCACTTCCGAATAGGGGGTACTCGGGTGCGCTTCGAGCACGGTGCCGTAGCGGACCCCGTTCTCCGCGAAGAACTGCAGCAACTGCGGATCATCGTCGGAGATCCGCTCCACCCGCGCCCGCTGCCCCGGCGCAAGCGCAGTCAAGTGGATCGCGTTGGGGCGTGCGACAGTGCCGTCCGCAGAGGGTATGGGGTCACCGTGCGGGTCGCGATCAGGATGCCCGAGGAGCTCGGCAAGACGCTCGATCATGAAATCGGATACGGCGTGCTCGAGCGTCTCGGCCTCGTCATGCACCTGATCCCACCGATACCCGAGCGTTTCCACGAGGAACGTCTCGATGAGACGATGTCTGCGCACCATCGCAACCGCGTGCACCCGCCCCTGCGCGGTCAACGTCACCGCACCGTACGGCGCATGCTCGAGAAAGCCCTGCTCGGTGAGCTTCCGAACCGCATCCGACACCGAAGAGAGCTTCAACCCCATCCGATCCGCCATCAGCTTCGGCGTCACCGGGGTCTCCGACCACTCCGCCAGGGCCCATACCGCCTTCAAATAGTCCTGGCTACTCGCAGACAATTCAGAAACCGACATACCGGCAGAATAACCTGCCGAAGACTCAACTACGTACAGCCGTACTCCCGGCCGCCACGAGTACCCGCAGCGGCAACTCGTTGCACCTCCCTGTTCTTCTGAATGAACGTATGCTACCGTGGTAGATACGTCCGTTTCTGTAGTAGAAACAATAGGTAGTGATCCTCATGCATGGCGGCGTGATCCTGTTCCGGGGTACCGGAGCCGACGCGCGTCGGTATGTCGAGGCCGACCGCTCCCGTGCCGATGACTATTACCTCGGCGCGGATGCGTCTGTGGCGGCGTTCACCGCGCTCGACGGCGGCGGGAACGTGACTGCTGCGGTCGGGCTTGACCCGGAGGCGTATGCGGCGTGGGTGGATTGGGTGAACCCGGTCACGGGCGAGTCGATGGGCACGCCCCGTCTACCGGGTGTCGGGAAACAGGGGTCGCCGCGGTTCGCGGAGATGGTGGTGAACGCTCCGAAGTCGCTCTCGATTGCCGCAGCGCTCCACCCGGAGGTCTCCGATGTTCTCGACCGGGCGCAGCAGGACGCGGTGGCGGAGATTCAGGCGTGGCTCGCCGAGCATTCCGTGACCCGTGTCGGGCCGCGCGGCAAGCAGGAGGTGGTGCCCGTCCAGCAGTTGCAGACGGTGGCGGTGTCGCACCGCACGTCGCGGGCGGGTGATCCGCACCGGCATATCCACTTTCAGGTCGGTACCCGCGTATGGGCGGCTGGGAAGTGGCGGGCGCTGGACACGGCGGCGTTGTTCCGCCAGCAGGGCGCGATTCGCGCGCTCGGCACCGCGGTGATCGCCGCGCACCCTGAGCTTGCGGAGGTGCTGGAAGGGCACGGTTTGACCCTTGATCCGGTATCGGGTGAGGTGGTCGAGCTCGAGCGGTTCAACGGTGTGATGAGTAAGCGCGGCGAGCAGGTGCGCAAGCACTTGGAACGCTTCGAGGCGGAGTGGGAGGCGGCGCATCCGGGCGAGACTGTGGGGCCGGTCGTCTCGGCCCGGCTCGCGGCGAAAGCGTGGGCGTATGAGCGGCCCGCGAAGAAGCCCACCACGCTGCGCGAAGAACAGGCGTGGGCGACGGAGTTGCGAGAAGCCGGCTACGACCCGGAGACGTGGCGCCGGCCCGTGCGTCGTGCGCCGGTGTCGCTGGATGACCTCTCCGTGCAGGTCGTGGCGAGCCGTGCGCTGGATCGGTGCGCCGCAGGTAGTTCGGCGTGGACGCGGCACACGGTGCAGGAGCACGCGACGCGGATCATGACCGAGTACGGCGTGCAGGCCGCACCCGCCGAGGTGCGCGAGTTCGTGCGCATTGCAACGGCGTTGGCGATGGAGGATTGCTTCTCGATCCTCCCGCCCGGCGCACCGGCCCCGGAGCATGTGGCGCACCTCACGAGCCTGCGCGTGGTGCAGGCTGAGACGGAACTGCGCGACCTCCTGACCGCACGAGTGCCGAAGCGGGAGCCGAAGCACCCCGACGTGCGCGACGCGGCAAAGGCGCGGGGTCTGGACGCTGGGCAGGAGCGCGCCGCCGCCGCGGTCGCATCGCGCGATCCGCTCGTCGTCGTGGAGGGTGCAGCGGGTGCGGGCAAGACCACGATGCTCGGTGTCGCTATCGAGGTCGCGGCGCAGCATGGCCGGGTGTCGCGGGTGGTTGCGCCGACGTTGCGCGCCGCGCAGGTCGCACGCGACGAACTCGACGTGCCCGCGAGCAGTGTTGCGGCGCTCGTGCACGCGCACGGGTGGCGCTGGAACAGTGACGGCGTATGGACGCGCCTCGCACCCGGCGACACCGACCCCGAGACGGGCCGCACCTATCGCGGCCCGTCCGAGGACGAGCGGCTGGCGCGGGGTGAGCGGGTGATCGTGGACGAGGCCGGGATGCTCGACCAGGACACCGCGATCGCCCTGCTGACCGTCTGCGATGAGGCTGGCGCGACGGTCGCACTGGTCGGGGATCGCGCCCAGCTCGCCGCGGTCGGTCGTGGCGGCGTGCTCGATGTGGCCGCGCAGTTCCGGGGTCACACGTTCGATATGGCCGAGGTGCACCGCTTCACCGACCCCGCCTACGCCGAAGTCACGCTACGGATGCGCGACGGCAGAAACCCCGGCGAGGTGTTCGACCAGCTCGCCAGGCTCGGTCTCATCCGCCTGCACGACAGCGGCGAAGAGGCGCGCGAGCATATCGCCCAGGCGCGGCAGGACGGCGAAGCGATCACCGTCAGCACGAACGATGAAGCCCGCACCGTCAACGCCCGCATCCGCGAGGAACGAGTCTCGCACGGTGCAGTCGACGACACGACGACCGTGTACGGGAACGACGGCCTGCCCATCGGGGCCGGGGATGTGATTCAGACGCGGAAGAACAACACTGATGTGGGCGTAGCGAATCGGCAGCAATGGGTCGTGCAGCACGTCGAGGACGACGGCGCGCTCTCCGTGCGCGAGGCCGGGAACGGGCGGAAGCGGCAGCGCACCCTGCGCCTCCCCGCCGACTATGTGGCCGAGCACGCCCACCTGTCGTATGCGTCGACCGCCTACGGGGCGCAGGGCGCGACCGTGGCGGGGTCGCACACGATCCTCACCGACGCGACCAGCGCCGCAGGCGTGTACGTCGGCATGACCCGCGGGCGCGAGTCGAACGTGCTGCACGTCGTCGCCGAGAGCCAGGCCGACGCCAGGGCGCAATTCATCGAGGCGATGGAGCGCGACCGCGCCGACCGCGGACTTGCCGACGCCACCCGCCGCGCCGTCGAGGAAGTGGCCGGGCTCACCGAGAACGGCCCCGTGCGGTTCGTGAACGACGAGATGGCGGCGCTCGACAAGCGTGCGGCAACGGCTGAGGCGCAGGCCGCACGCTGGCAACAGGTCAGCGCCGCCCTTGCCGACCTCAGCGACCGCGAGACCGAAGTACGGGAGAGGGCGCGAGCGGCCGAGCAGTCCGCCCGTGAGCGTGCCGAGCAGGTGCGCGCCGAGGTCGCCGCGCCGGTCGTCTCCGCGGCGAGAGGGGCACTCGCCGACTGGCAACAGGCCGACGCTGCTGAACAGGAAGCCAGCGAGCAGGTGCCGGCGTCGTCGTGGTTCGGGAAGCGCCGCGCCCGCGACGAGCACGAGAACGCCCAAGCGCGAACCGCCGAAGCGCGCCAGCAGGTGACGAGCGAGTGGGGCGAGCCGCCGAGGTCGAACGAACGCGCAGATGCGTGGGTGGAGCGAGTCACCCGGCCCCGAATCGACAGCGACCCGCGCGTGATCGACGCCGAGCAGGAACACCAGGCAGCACGCGACGCCCTGCTGCACCGGCCAGAGCGAGCACAGACCGAACGACTCGTCGCGTTCGCGCGAGTGTTCGGCGCGGAGACCGTGATCCGCAATCAGCAGGCATACCTCACCACGAACCCCATGCAACAAGCCACACGAGCAGCGAACACCGCGAGGCAGGCGCGGGAGGAAGCCGCTCTGCTGCGCACGCTCACCCCCGCCGAAGCCGTGGCACGGATCGAGCAGACCCGCGCAGAACAGGCCGCGAGCGAGGCCCAGCGAGTGGAGCAGGAACGCGCCAGGCCATACAACTTCCCCCAGAAAGATCGCAGCACGCCAGAGCGTGACGGGTTTGGTCTGAGCCGGTAGCCCTGTTTCTGCTTTCAGGTTCTCGCGGAGAACCGATCCATAGGATGACAGATGACGGTAGAAGTGCGACGAGGCGAGGTGGCTGATGGGTGATCGACGGGCCGAGATGATCCGCGAGGTCGTCCACCGCATTGTGGCGCTTCCCCGTACCGCTCCGGTGCGGGTGGCGGTCGATGGGCGCACCGCATCGGGCAAGACCACGTTTGCTGACGAACTCGCCGCAGGCATCCAGCAGACCGGCCGCTCGGTGATCCGCGCCCAGATTGACAGATTCCACCGTCCGAAGGTCGAGCGGTATCGGCGGGGGCGCATGTCGGCCGAGGGGTATTACCTTGATGCCCGCGACCTTGATGCCGTGGTGTCGTTGTTGCTCGCGCCTCTCGCCCCCGATGGTGATCGGATGATCCGCACGGAGTCGTTCGACCTTGATGCAGACCAGCCCATCGACGCCGAACCGTGGAAGGCCGCCCCTGATGCGGTGCTGATCGTGGATGGCACGTTCTTGCAGCGACCCGAGCTGGCGGCGCACTGGGATGCCACGATCTATGTGCGCACCAGCCCTGCCGTGTGCCTGCAACGCGGGATCGACCGAGACAGCGCCCATCTGGGCGGCCCGGAACAAACCCAGCGCATGTATGCCGAGCGCTACCAGCCCGCCTACGAGCTGTACGAGCAGGAGGCCTCGCCCGAGGCTAGCGCAGACCTCATCATCGACAACGACGACCCCGCACAGCCGACCGTCCATGCTCGACCAAACGGGCGACTGCCACGCGTCGAACGATAGACAAGAGCTGCCGCGGGCGCGTCGCGCCCTTGCCCCCGGCTACCGTCCGAGACGCGGGCCGCCCCGGTCGCCGCCAGGCGGGGCGTCGTATCCGAACGCATCCACCGGAGGCAGGGCACGGCGGCGTTCGCGTGCAGCGTCCAACTCCCGGTCGAGCACGGCAGGGTCGCGGACGGCCTTGCGTGTCGTGAAGCCCTGAGTGTGCTCGTTCAACAGCCCTATCAGCCGGTCGTGCCGTGCGGCGTCCTCGACGGTGACGAGATTCGGGCAGATCAGCGCGTCCAAGCCCGAGGGGTCTTGAACGATGGCGAGGGTGCGAGCGTGGGCGAACACGTCGCCGGGAATCTGCGACCAGTCGATGACCCATCCAGCATCGCGGGCGAGCTGATTGAAGAAGACATGCTGGGTTCTCGTGTTCACGTCGCGGAACGGGTGGATCGCTGTCGTCTCACCCCACACCCAGGCAAGCCCCTCAGAGAACTCGTCCGCGTCCAAGCGGTGCAGGTAGTTGCGCTCAGCGAGGATGCCGAACACGCGCTCGGCCTCGGGCACGATGAACTGTGGGCGGCAGTGCGCGATTCCAGTTCCGCCGGGGTGAGTGTCGGTGTCGCGTACCTCGCCGCCCCACGAGTACATGTCCTGCGTCAGATACGCGTGGATCGCTTGCAGGTGCGCAAGGTCGTATCCGCCGAGGATTGGATGCTCACGCAACGCACCATGCGGGCACCGATGAAGTCCGCCTCGGCGTCTTTCCAGTCGTCGTAGTCGGTAACGCCGAACTTGTTGACGAGAACATCGCTGCCCGGATAGGTGTACCGATCAGGCATCGCGACGCAATACGGTTCAGACAGTGCGGGCGGCGAGGCGTGCGCGGGTGCGAGCGGCGATCACTTCGACGGCTTCGTCTACCGTGATTTCGCCGCGCACCTGGCGAGCCAGCAACTCCAGACCCTCGGGAGTCATTTCCTCGCCCGCGGTCTGCTGCCCGGCCTGCACTTCCGCAATGACGCGCTGAACGTGCGCCTCGGATACGCGAGTCTTCGTAGCCATGCGGGGTGCCTCCTTGTGGTCGGCGTTACGGGTTCAGTCTACGTCGTGTTCGCTGCAGTCTCCCCTCATTATCCTCCGAACGAAACCGGGGCCTTCACGATCTGCTGACGAGTTCGTGAAGGCCCCGCATGTCGCTCTATGCGCGTTCGATCGGCATTCAGAGTTCGGTGGTCGCGGTGCTGAAATCTTCGGCGCGATCGAGGACTGCGACGATTGAGGGGCCGGGGCGCAGGCGCCACGGGTTCGAGGGGAACCATTCGGACGCCGACGCCGCGTAGGTGTGCTGCAATGCTGCCGGGTAGGGGCCGCTCGTGCGGAACACCGCCCAGGTGCCAGCCGGAACCTCGATCACGTCGAGGTCGTCGGGCGCGGTCGTCCCCGCATCGAGCGCAACACCGTGCAGGTAGGTCAGCTCGGTCCCCTCGGTGTAGTCGGGATCGACATCGGCACTGACCTGGAGCAGCCCGGCGGGCTCCGTATTGCCGAGTGCCTTGAGTCGTCCATGCTCCTGCGCGGGCAGTGCGGCGATATGCGCTTCGATGCGCGGGTTTGCACCCGCGTGGATGAGCGGGACGCGAACGGAGTGACCAGCGAGCCGGAATGCCGGGCGGTCGGTGATGCGAGTGTCCATAGAGGTGTTCCCTTCGACGGTCAGGCGGAGCCTGAGTTGCGGTTGTGATCGAAGGGGGCCGCCGTTCTTGCGCACGTCGCCGGGGCTGGTGCCGTGGACCGCCTGAAAGGCCCGTCCGAACGCCTC
Source organism: Micrococcus lylae NBRC 15355 (assembly GCF_001570885.1). Taxonomy (GTDB): domain Bacteria; phylum Actinomycetota; class Actinomycetes; order Actinomycetales; family Micrococcaceae; genus Micrococcus; species Micrococcus lylae. Next base: position 19,003 of record NZ_BCSN01000030.1, read on the forward strand.
GGTCGAGCCGTAGCCGAACCGGACCGCGACATCCAGCAGCGGAGCACCGTCCACGACCTCGGCCGCGGCCACAGTCATCCGCCGCCGCCGCACATACTCGGACAACGGCATGCCCGTCAGTGACGAGAACATTCGCCGCAGGTGGTACTCGGTCGTACCGAACGTGCGCGCCAGTGCAGCGATGTCGAGGTCGTCGGACAGGTGTGCCTCGACGGCCTCGATCAGCCGATTGAGTTCAACGATCACAGTGACCCCCTTCGCAATCAAGCATGCGGATCGATCCCGACTCATGTCCGACAGTTCCGGTCCGGGTCGATCGGGACGCCTTGCATCCAGCGACAACCTCATCCATAGTCGAAAAAGCACATCTCGACCTGCGACCCCGCGCGTTCGTCACGGTCTCTGCAGCGAAGCAGATCGAGCCTTGGCGGCTGGCAGGCATCGGAAACGAACGGGGTGCGATACCGCAGCCGATTACCAGCGTCAGAGATTCCATGTGGTATTGCCGACATTCCTGTGGGAACTCGGCGCGGGGGTGCCGAATCGGCACCGCCATAGCGCACCGCCTACGACTCGCCGGGGGTGGCGTCGGCGAAGAGGGCGAGGAACTTCTCGCGCGGGATCACGATGCGCCGCCCGAGCTTCACATGCGGGATGGTGCCCTCGTTGATGCTCGTGGTGATCGTGCGGGGATCGACCCCGAGTGCTTCGGCGGCTTCTTTGCGGGTGATGACCAGGCTGCGCCGCTTGCGGAGGTCGTCCATGTCCAGGGTGCTCTGCCGCATGAGGTCACCGTCCGATCCGATACAGGGAGATTGAGGGGTGCCTACCACGGTAGAAGCCAAACCTTGCTGTGTCAAGTACAACCATGTATGTTCTTAGTATGGAAACAGAGAGGGTGCGGGGCAACCCGCCGGGACACACCAATCAGTACGTCGCCGGGAACATCCGTGCGGCCCGTCAAGCGATCGGTATGGACTTGCGCACCATGTCGAAGCTGCTGACCGACGCGGGGCGAAAACTCTCCCCGTCGGGGATCAGCAAGCTCGAAGCTGGGGATCGCCGCGTGGACGTGGACGACCTCACGGTGATCGCCTACCTGTTGCGCACCACCCCGGCAGCGCTCCTCACCCCGCCCGACGCCGCGAGTGGCGTGACGGGGGTGCCTGGCGAGTATCTGCCGGAAGAGATTGAGAAATGGATGCAGGGCTGGCTCACTCTCACCCCGGAGGGGCTGCTGACCTACTGGCAGCAGGAATGGTTCGCCTGCCAGAACCGCATCCAGTATTACGAATCCTCCCTCAGCATCCCCGGCAGCGACCAGCTCCCGAGCACCGAGACCTATATGCAGCGTCTCGCGGAGCAGCGGGAGCGCGCACGGTTCATCCGGGTGCGCGGCGAGCAGATCGACCCGAGCGGGCGCGTATTCAGCGGCCCCGACTTCCTCGACCGCCTCGCACCAGGCAGCACCGAGTAGTCCTCGCGCACCCCAGCGATATCGACCTATCCAGCAGAAAGGATGAGGCAATGGCACGAAAGGCCACAGCCGCCGGGCGCGACTCCGGCGCGGATACCGCAGGCGAGGAGGTGAAACCCGCACGTCGCTCCCGCTCTCGGCAGCCCGGCTCGATCCAGGGTTACGACACCGACAAGGGGAAGCGGTGGCGGTTCCAGATCTACGTCCTGAAAGACCCCGAGTACCCCGAGATGGGAATGCGGCGTCTCACCCGCTCCGGATTTACCAGCACCGATGAAGCCAACGACGCCTTGCAGGAGGCGTTGAAACAGCGGAAACAGAACGAGAAGTTCGGAAACAAGGTGCCCACCATTGGCGCGTACGCGGATGAGTGGGCGGCGGGCTTGAAGCTCGCGGCATCCACGATCAAGGGATACAAGAAGATCATCCGCAACCACATCAAGCCCCAGCTCGGCACGATCCGGCTCGACAAGCTCACCGCCACCAGGATCGCCCGCCACTACCGAGACCTCGAAACCCACGGCCGCAAAGACGAATACGGCAAGGGCAAACCGCTGTCGGCCAACTCGGTTCACAAGGTGCATGTCGTACTGGGCGCGATCCTCGATGCCGCGATAGACGACGGGCACCTGACCGTGAACCCTGCGAAGAAGAAGCGCACCGTGAAAGCCCCGACCACGAGCGAAGTGCGGGCGCAAAAGCCCGAGATTGCGACCTGGACAGCCGATCAGCTCGCCCTGTTCCTCACCTGGAACCGTGACGAGCTGGAAGACGAGCTGTTCCCGCTATGGCGTCTCATCGCTTACACCGGCATGAGACGCAGTGAAGCTGTGGCGCTCAAGTGGAGCGATATCAATGGCAAGGCAATGCAGGTCAGCATCCGCCGCGCGGTCGATACCGACGACTGGACGAAGACCAAGCCACCCAAGACCGGGCAGGCCCGCGTGATCGATGTAGACGCCGAAACTCTAAAGGTGCTCGCCTCGTACAAGGTCGCCCGCGCCGAACTCTCGTTCGAGCTGGCGAAAGCCGACGCCTATGTGTTCGGAGACGACGACGGCAAGCTGCGCTCACCCGACGCGATGACGAGCCGATGGGATCGCCGCTTGAAGTGGGCGACCGCGAAGTTCGACAGTCTGCACCGCGTCACGATCAAGGGGCTGCGTCACACCCACGCGACGCTGCTGCTCGAACTCGGCGAGCACCCCAAGGTTGTCCAAGAGCGTTTAGGGCACTCAACGATCACCACGACGATGAACATCTACTCCCACGTCACCCCGACCATGCAGAGGTCGGCAGTAGACCGCTTCGCCGCACATCTCGGCAAGGCTTAGCACTTTTTCTAGCACTTCAACGCGAAATGACCCCCAACCCGAGAGATAAAATCCCAGGTCAGGAGCCATTTCATTCGCGTGCGCGAGGGGGGACTTGAACCCCCACGTTCTTGCGAACACTGGCACCTGAAGCCAGCGCGTCTACCAATTCCGCCACTCGCGCGAGCGGCCTCCCAGGCGATCCGGCGTCACCGGCCTCGTCCTGAGCAGCGAGGAATACCTTACCGCACCCGTTCGACAGCGCGCAAATCGGCACCAGGCGCCTCCGAACGGCCACGATTCGGCATCCGTTCGGAGGCCGCGCCCGGCCGCTCCCAGGAGTTCACCGAGCTGTCCCCGTAGTATCGAAGGCGACATCTGCGGAAAGGAGTGCCCCTTGGGCCTTCTGGACAACCTGGAGCGCGGCCTGGAGAAGGCCGTGCGGTCGGCGTTCTCCGCGGGCGGCTCCCAGGCCGTGAAGCCCGTCGAGATCGCCTCGGCCCTGCGCCATGAGATGGACGACGAGTCCATCACGGTGTCCGAGGGTCATGTCGTCGCGCCCAACGACTTCGTGGTGCGCTTCTCCGAGCCGGACTTCGAGCGCGCACGTGACTGGGGCACCGCCCTGGCGCAGGAGCTCTGCGACGAGGTCATCCGGTACGCCGACTCCCAGCAGTACACGCTCCCCGGCACCGTGCGGGTCGCCTTCCACGCGGACGTGGACCTCCGCGAGGGCCGGATCGAGGTGGACTCCCGTCTCGACGACGGCTCCGCCGCCTCGGACGACCGCGTCCCCCAGGACTCCCCCTCCCCGTTCGGCAGCGCCCCCGGGGCCGCCGCCGTGGAGGAGCCGCCGCAGCGGCTCGTGGAGGACGAGGCCCCGGTGGGCCCCGCCGCCCCGCGCCGCTCCGAGCGTCCGCGCATGCCCGCCGCCGGCCGCCGGGGCGCCTACGGCGAGGGCTCCCATGCCGCAGACGCACGGGACCCTCACGATCCGGACGACGCCCCCGACCGCACCCGGGTGGTGCCGCGCCCGGGCGCCGAGTCCTCCGTCCCCTCCCTCGAGGTGGACGGCCGCCTGCATCCGCTGGAGCAGGAGGACATCGTGGTGGGCCGCTCGAACGAGCGCGCCGACCTCGTGCTGTCCGACTCGTCGGTCTCCCGGGAGCACGTCCGCCTCATCCGCACAGGCCGGAACGTGACCCTGATCGACCTGGGCTCTCGCAACGGCGTGACCGTGAACGGCCGCCGGGTTGACGGGTCCGTCACGCTCCACGACAGTGATCGCATCACCGTGGGACAGACAACCCTGGTCTTCCACGCCGCCCCGGGACAGGAGGTCCGATGAGCGAACTCGCCATCGCCGCGCTGCGCTTCGGGCTCCTGCTGGCCCTCTGGATCTTGATCGTCTCGATCGTCACGTCCCAGGGCCGCGACCTCGTGGTGGGCCGCCGCAACAAGACCCGCCGGGACGCGGCCCCGGTCACCGCCTCCGCCGCGTCGGCCCCGGCCGCCGCCGGCGGCTCCGCCGCACCGGAGCACCACGGCGCCCCTGCGGGCGGCCGCACCGTGCACTCCGGGCCGCCGACCCCGGCACCGCGGCTGGCCAGCACCCTCATGGTGGACAAGGGCCCGCTGGCCGGACGTGAGATCGACCTGCAGGGGCAGGCCCTGCTCATGGGCCGCGCCCAGGACGCAGACCTCGTGCTGGAGGACGACTACGCCTCGGGCCGCCACGCCCGCCTGTTCCCGCAGGGCACCCGCTGGTTCCTCGAGGACCTCGGCTCCACCAACGGCACCTTCGTGAACGGCAGCCAGATCTCCCGCGCCCTGCCCGTCGGCCCCGGCGACTCCATCCGGATCGGCAAGACCGTCATGGAGATCAAGGCCTGACCCATGCCCTACGTCCTCCACTGCGCCGCCAAGTCCGACGTCGGCAGGATCCGCTCGAAGAACGACGACTCCGCCTATGCGGGTCGTCATCTCGTGGTGCTTGCCGACGGCATGGGCGGGCATGTGGGCGGCGACGTCGCCTCGGCCTCGGCCGTGCTGGACCTGGCCCCGCTGGACGCCACCGGCTACGACGACCCGGCGACCGTGCTGCCGGACGAGATCCAGAACGCGAACCTGGTCCTCAACGAGCTGGTCCACGCGAACCCGAAGCTCGCCGGCATGGGCACCACCTGCACCGCCGGTCTGCTCGCCGGGGACACGCTCTACATGGCGCACATCGGAGACTCGCGCGCCTACCGCCTCAGGGACGGCGAGTTCGAGCAGATCACGCGCGACCACACCTTCGTGCAGCGCCTCGTGGAAGAGGGCCGCCTGTCCAAGGAGGAGGCCGAGCACCACCCGAACAAGAACGTGCTCATGCGGGTGCTCGGCGACGTGGACGCCTCCCCGGAGCTGGACGTGTTCGAGGTCCCGGTGACGGTCGGCGAGCGCTGGCTGTTCTGCTCGGACGGCCTGACGGACGTGGTCACGGTGCCCACGATCAAGCAGACCGTGGAGCAGGCCGAGACCCTCGAGGACGCCGTGGACGAGCTCGTGGACCTGACCCTCAAGGGCGGCGCCCATGACAACGTCACGGTGATCGTCTTCGAGGTCGCGGAGGGCACCGAGGAGGAGCTCGCCCCGGTCCAGTCGCTGCACCTGTCGGACGAGGCCCTGGCGGCCGCGCATCCGCCGGAGGTCGGCCCGGTCTCCGGCCGCCTGCTGCGCGAGGACCTTCAGGTGCGCCCGCACATCCTGGTCGGCGCCGCCTCCGCCGCCGTGAAGACGGACCGCGTCCCGATCGTCACACGCGCCACCACGAAGCGCCGTGCCGCCACCCTGCTCGGCGAGGAGCCGGCCCCGGACAACCGGCCGCGCCGTGCCGCCGCCATCCTGACGGGCTCCTCCCGCGCGGAGCCGGCCACCTCCGAGGTCCCGACGACGGCACCCGCCTCCGCGATCGGCTCTGCCGGAGAGGGGGACTCCGCCCCGAACGGCGCCGCCGCCGCGGGAGCGGCCGCAGTCGGCACCCCCGGCTCGGCGAGCGCCGCGGACACCGCCGACTCCCCCGCCTCCGGCAGCGCCCCGTCTGCGGAAGGCGCGGACGGCGCAGCCGCGTCGGCAGACGCGCGCACGGCCACGCAGACGCAGGACGAGGATCTCTCCGCGGAGGAGGACACCCGCGAGTCGACGTACCGCCGCGGCTTCTTCGTGCCCGTCTTCGCAGCGCTGCTGGCCTTGATCCTGGCCGTCCTGCTGGGCTGGGGGTACCTCTGGACCCAGACCCAGTACTACGTGGGCGAGCACGAGGGGAAGGTCGCCGTCTTCAAGGGCGTCTCCCAGCGGCTGGGCCCCCTCGAGCTGTCCGAGGTGGACCGGGACACCGATCTGTCCGTGGACAGCCTGACCGGCTACACCCGCACGCGGGTGGAGTCCGGCATCTCCGCCCGGGACCAGGAGCACGCGGACCAGATCGTCGCGGACCTGCGCCGAGACACCGGCGAGGAGTCCGACGGCGGCGAGGAGCCGTCGTCGTCCCCGGCGTCCTCGAGCTCCTCGGACGACCCGTCCTCCTCGCCCTCCCGTTCCGGGTCCGCCTCGACGACGCCCTCCCGCTCCGGGTCCGCCACGCCGTCTCCGTCCGGCTCGCGCAGCCCCGCCCCGAGCGGCTCGTCCTCCTCGAACGGGGGTGACTGATGCCCGGCGTCATCTCACCGCCGCACCCGCGGCGCAACGTGGAGCTCCTCCTGCTGGTGCTGGCCCTCGGCATCGGCCTGGGCGCGAACCTGCTCGGCGCCATCGGCACCGAGCAGGAGATCACCACCGCCTACTGGGTCCAGTCCGGCGTGCTCGCCGCGGCGAGCCTGGCCCTGCATGTGGTGCTGCGCCTGCGCGCGCCCTTCGCCGACCCCTACATCCTGCCGATCACGGTGACGCTCAACGGCCTGGGCCTGGCGATCATCCACCGGCTCGAGACGTCGAACACCCTGGCCAACGCCACCACCCAGCTGGTGTGGACCGTGGTGGCCATGGCCATGGCCGGAGCGCTGCTCTGGTTCGTCCGCGACCACCGGCTGCTGCGCCGCTGGCCCTACCTGTTCCTCGCTCTCTCCGCGGTGCTGCTGGTCCTGCCGCTGCTGCCGGGCATCGGCATGACCGTCAACGGCGCGCGGATCTGGGTGAACCTCGGCGTCGGCACCTTCCAGCCCGGCGAGATCGCCAAGATCACACTGGCCGTGTTCTTCGCCGGCTACCTCTCGGCGAACCGGGACCTGATCCTGCTCGCCGGCAAGAAGGTCGGGCCCCTGACCTTCCCGCGCATGCGCGACCTCGGACCCCTCGTGGTGGCCTGGCTCGTGGCACTGGGCGTGCTGGTCTTCCAGCGCGACCTCGGCTCCGCGCTCCTGTTCTTCGGCCTGTTCATGGCGATGCTCTACATCGCCACCTCGCGCGCTTCGTGGATCCTGCTGGGCCTGGGACTGATCGGCCTGGGCGCCGTCCTGGCGTTCCTGTTCATGCCGCACGTCACCGCCCGCTTCGACGTGTGGCTCAACGCCTTCGACAGGCAGATCTACGAGCGTCAGTTCGGCGGCTCCCTGCAGGTGGTCGAGGGCGTGTTCGGCATGGCCTCCGGCGGCTTCATGGGCACCGGCCTCGGCGCCGGCTCCCCGTGGCGCGTGCCGCTGAACCACTCGGACATGATCCTGGCGACCATCGGCGAGGAGCTCGGCTTCGTCGGCCTGTCCGCCGTCCTGGTCCTCTACCTGCTGCTGTTCACCCGCATCATGCGCGCCGCCCTGGGCGCCCGCGACGCCTTCGGCAAGGTCCTCGCGGCCGGCCTGGCGTTCACGCTCGCCTGGCAGCTGTTCGTGGTGGCCGGCGGCGTCATGCTCGTGATCCCGATGACCGGCCTGACCACCCCGTTCCTGGCGGCCGGCGGCTCCTCGCTGCTCGCCAACTGGATCATCGTGGGACTGGTGCTGCGCATCTCCCATTCTGCCCGCCGCCCCGTGGTGGTGGACGACATGGTCAACGCGTCCGGCCCGGGTGCCGGCCACCAGGATCCGGCCAAGCTCGTGGCCCTCGAGCCGCACCGTCGCGGCGCGGGGCGCCGCGGATCCGCCCGCCGCGCCGCCGTGGGAGGTGATCGCGCATGAACGAGGCGATCCGTCGCATGTGGATGGTGGCCGTGGCCCTGGTGCTCGTGCTGCTCGTGGCCGGCTCGACCATCCAGGTGGTCCTGGCCGACCAGCTCAAGGAGGACCCCCTGAACCGTCGCCAGATCTACCTCGAGTACGGCGCCCCGCGCGGCCCGATCCTGGTGGACGGCGAGCCGATCGCGCAGTCCGTCGAGTCGGACGGCCGCTTCGCCTACCTCCGGCAGTACTCGGAGTCCGGCATGTACGCGCCCATCACCGGCATGTACTCCCTCAACTACGGCGCCTCCGGCCTGGAGCAGAAGCTCAACCGGTACCTCGCCGGCACGCCGACCTCCGCGTTCATGGACCGTGCGTTGGAGATCGTCACCGGCTCCACCGCCCAGGGCGACCAGGTCGAGCTGACCCTGGACTCGGACATCCAGCGCCTGATCTACGGCGCCCTGCCGGACGGCGTCCGCGGCTCGATCGTGGTCACCGAGGTGGACACCGGCCGGATCGTCGGCATGACCTCGCGCCCGACCTTCGATGCGAACGCCGTCTCCTCACAGAACCTCGCCGAGTCGCGGGCCGCCATGGAGGAGCTCGAGTCGATCCCGGGCGGCAGCGCCTACACCAACCGCGCCACGCAGCAGCTCATCTCCCCCGGCTCCACCTTCAAGCTCATCGACGCCATCGCCATGCTCGAGTCCGGCGACTACTCCCCGGACGACGAGCTCGAGGTGCCGGAGCGCTACACGCTGCCCGGCACCCGTACCCAGATGGGCAACTACAGCGGAGAGGGTGCCCAGTGCGGCACCCGGTCCACGGCATCGCTGACCTGGATCATGGCGAACTCGTGCAACACCCCGTTCGCCGAGGCCGCCGTCGATCTCGGCCAGGACAAGATCCGTGAAGTGGCCGAGCGCTTCGGCTTCAACCAGGACTTCGAGATGCCGCTGGACGTCGCGGCATCCCGGTTCCCGCAGGACCTCGACGACGCCGCGCTCGCGCAGTCGGCGATCGGCCAGCGGGACGTGCAGGCCACGGCCCTGCAGATGAACATGGTGGCCTCCGGCATCGCCAACGGCGGGATGCTGATGGAGCCGCAGCTCGTGGAGTCGATCCGCAGGTCGGACCTGTCCGTGGTCGAGTCGTTCAGCCCGCGCGAGCGCGGCCGGGTCACCAGTGAAGACGTCGCCGCACAGGTGCGGGACATGATGGTCGCGGTCGTCGAGGAGGGCGGCGCCTCGGGTGCCCGCTCCTCTCAGGTGCAGATCGCGGCGAAGACGGGCACGGCGCAGATCGACGGCACCGACGCGGTGCACTCGTGGATCACGGGCTTCGCTCCGGCGGAGAACCCGCGCTACGCGGTGACGATCGTCATCGAGAACACAGACTTGGGCACAGGACGCCGTCTGACGGTGGACAACATGAAGAGGATCATGGAAGCGGTGGTCGCAGAATGAGGCCGACATCCGGTATCACGCTGGGCGGCAGGTACCAGCTCACCGATCGCATCGCGATCGGCGGCATGGGCGAGGTGTGGAAGGCACGAGACAAGGTCCTCGGCCGCATCACCGCGGTGAAGATCCTCAAGGAGGAGTACACCGGCGACCCCAACTTCCTGCGCCGCTTCCGCGCCGAGGCCCAGCACACCGCGCTGCTGAACCACCCCGGCGTGGCGAACGTGTACGACTACGGCGAGGAGAAGGGCTCCGCCTACCTCGTCATGGAGCTCGTGCCCGGGCAGCCGCTCTCGTCGATCCTGGAGAAGGACAAGGTCCTCTCCCCGGACCGCACGCTGAAGATCATCTCCCAGACCGCGGCCGCCCTCTCGGCCGCCCATGCCCAGGGTCTGGTCCACCGCGACGTGAAGCCGGGCAACCTGCTGATCACCCCCACCGGCCGTGTCAAGGTCACCGACTTCGGCATCGCCCGCCTCGCGGACCAGGTGCCGCTGACGGCCACCGGCCAGGTCATGGGCACCGCCCAGTACCTCGCCCCCGAGCAGGCCACGGGCCAGCAGGCCACCGGCGCCTCCGACCTCTACTCGCTCGGCGTCATCGGCTACGAGTCCCTCGTGGGCCGTCGTCCGTTCACCGGCGAGTCCCAGATCGCGATCGCCCTGGCCCAGGTCAACGATCCGCCGCCTCCGCTGCCGGAGACCATCCCGGCTCCGGTGCGCGCGCTGATCATGTGCCTGCTGTCCAAGGAGGCCCAGGAGCGCCCCTCGGACGCCACCGCGCTCTCCGAGGCCGCGGACGCGCTGCGCCGCCACGACACCGCCGGTGCGGTCGAGGCCGTGCCGACCCTGCGCCCGTTCCTCGAGGAGTACGCGGACAGCGAGGCCACCACCACCCTGGACGCCCAGACCGCGCCGGTCGACTACTCGGGCATGCGGGACACCCACGCCACGGACGTCGTCCCGCCGGACTCCGGTGCCGCAGCCGGTGCCGCAGCTGGTGTGGGTGCGACCGGTGCCACGGCCGCACCGCGCACCGCCTCGATGCCTCGGATCGACGACTCGCAGGACTCCCGCGACGCCGCCCGCGAACAGCACCAGCCGATCTCCGCCGCCGCGGACGCGCCGGAACACCGCCAGGACACCGGCCGCCTCGACCTGGACGACGGGGACCGCCGCGCGCGCTCGACCGTCGTCGGCCCCGAGGCCACCCGGAACGACGGCCGCCGCCGCGGTCCCCGCTGGCCGCTGGTCGCCCTGCTGCTGCTCCTCGCGTTCGCCGTGCTCGGCGCGCTGCTGTGGCCGAGGGTCTCGGAGATGCTTGGAGCCGGGGACGACGCCCCGCAGTCGGAGGTCGGGGAGATCACGCTCCGGGAGGACGAGTACGTCGGGCGCCCGGCGGCCGAGGTCGTGCCGCAGATCGAGTCCAAGGGCCTGGAGGCCGACCAGACGGAGGCGGACGACCGCGCCGAGGAGGGGACCGTCGTCGGGCTGGCCCCGCTGACCGGCCTGACCGCCGGTGACACGGTGACCCTGGACGTCTCCACCGGCATGGGTGAGATCCCGGCCGACCTGGTGGGCATGGCCGCCGAGCAGGCGACCACCGTCCTGCAGGACGCCGGCTTCAGCGTGGACCGCGTGGACGACCCGTCCGCCGCGGGCGCCGCCGGCGAGGTCGTCCGCGTGAACCCGGGCTCCGGCGAGCGCCACCGCTACGACACCCCGGTGCAGCTGATCGTCGCCGCCGGGAGCGGCGGCGAGGCACCCGCCCCGACCACCTCCGCGGCCCCGACCGGCGAGCCGACGACGGAGCCGGAGCCCACCGAGTCCGCCGCGCCGACCTCCGAGCCCTCGGAGGAACCCACGCAGAAGCCGACGGAGGAGCCCTCCTCCGACCCGACCACCAGCGAGGAACCGACCGAAGAGCCGACCGGCGAGCCGACGACCGAGCCGGAGCCCACCGAGGACCCGACCGAAGAGCCCACCGAAGACCCCACCGAGGACCCGACCGAGGACCCGACCGAGGTCCCGACGGACGACCCGACCGAGGAGCCGACGGAGACCGACCAGCCCACGGAGGGACCGGACACCGGCGAGACGACCGCCCCGGCGGAGCCGACCGACGAGGACGTGACCGGCTGAGCCCCGGGGGCTCTCACCGGTGACGTCGCACCCAGGACGGACGGGAGCATCACGTGTCCACTGAGCACATCCTCAACGGCCGCTATCGGATGGAGGATCTGATCGGCCGCGGCGGCATGGCCGACGTGTACCGCGGCACCGACCTGCGCCTGAAGCGGACGGTGGCGATCAAGATGATGCGCCCGGACCTGGCCCGGGACCCCCAGTTCCAGTCCCGGTTCCGGCGCGAGGCCACCAGCTCGGCCTCCCTGAACCACCCGAACATCGTCCACGTCTTCGACACGGGCGAGGAGGACATCGAGGACCGCCACGCCCACGAGGTGTCCTGCCCGTTCCTCGTCATGGAGCACGTGGACGGCGGCACCATGAAGGACGCCATCGGCGCCGGAGACGTCACCGTGGAGGAGGCGGTGGCGTGGCTCGACGGCGTCCTGGCCGCCCTCTCCTACTCGCACGGCCTCGGGATCGTGCACCGGGACATCAAGCCGGCGAACGTCATGGTCACCGGCTCCGGCGAGGTCAAGGTGATGGACTTCGGCATCGCCCGCGCTCTCGCGGACACCTCTGCCACCATGACCCAGACGCAGACCGTGGTGGGCACCGCCCAGTACCTCTCCCCCGAGCAGGCGATGGGCGGGACCGTGGGCACCCGTTCGGACCTGTACTCCGTGGGCTGCGTGGCCTTCGAGCTGCTCACCGGCCGCCCGCCGTTCCTGGGCGAGTCCCCCGTGTCCGTGGCCTACCAGCACGTCCGCCAGGACCCGCCGCGCCCGTCCACGCTGAACCCGGACGTGACCCCCGCCCTCGACGCGGTGGTGCTCACCGCGCTGGCCAAGGAGCCCGACGACCGCTTCGACGACGCGGACCAGTTCGCCGCCGCCCTCGTGGAGGCCCTCGGCTCCCCCGAGCAGACGCAGACGGGAGCACTGCCGCTCGTGGATCCGGACGCGGACGCCCCCGCCGGCCCCACCCCCTCCGAGGACTCCACCCCCGCCCTGCCGGCGGCCGGCGCC
>NZ_BCSN01000031.1 GCF_001570885.1 Micrococcus lylae NBRC 15355
CGTTCTCCGCGGTGTAGCCGACGATCTTCTCGCCCGCCCCCTCGGCCGTCCACAGGGACTTGGGGCGGCGGTCCGCGTTGTTCGAGATCACCGCGTTGGCGGCGTCCAGGATGGTCTGCGTGGAGCGGTAGTTCTGCTCCAGCTTGATGGTGGCCGCGTCGGCGAAGTCCTCCTCGAACTCCACGATGTTGCGGATGTCCGCGCCGCGGAAGGCGTAGATCGACTGGTCCGAGTCGCCCACCACGGTCAGCTCGCCGCCCGGGGTCTGCACCCCGTCCGGGACGCCCGCCGGGCCGGCGAGCAGGCGGATCAGCCGGTACTGGGCGTGGTTGGTGTCCTGGTACTCGTCCACGAGCACGTGGCGGAACCGGCGGCGGTAGTTGTCCAGGATCGCCGGGAACGCCTCGAACATGTGCACGGTCATGCCGATGAGGTCGTCGAAGTCCAGGGCGTTCGCCTGGCGCAGGCGTGCGGTGTAGTCCGTGTAGACCGCGGAAACGGCCTGGCCCCACGGGTCGTTCTGGGCCACGGTGGCCGCGTAGTCGTCCGCCTCGGTCAGCTCGTTCTTCAGCGAGCTGATCTTGTTCAGGATGCCCTTGGGGTGGAACCGCTTCGGATCCAGGTCCTGCGCCTTGGCGATCTGGGTGACCAGGCGCAGCGAGTCCGCGGAGTCGTAGATGGTGAACGTGGACTTCAGCCCGATCGCCGAGGCCTCGTTGCGCAGGATGCGGACGGCCGAGGAGTGGAACGTGGAGATCCACATGCGCTGCGCCATGGGGCCGATCAGCCCGGTGATGCGCTCGCGCATCTCCGCGGCGGCCTTGTTGGTGAAGGTGATGGCCAGGACCTCGTGCGGGCGGGCATGGCCGGTGGCCAGCAGCCAGGCGATGCGATGCGTCAGCACGCGCGTCTTGCCCGAGCCCGCGCCGGCCACGATCAGCAGCGGCGAGCCGGTGTGCTGCACCGCGGCGGCCTGCTGAGGGTTCAGCCCCTCCACCAGCGACTCCGGCGACGGCGGCGCCACGGCTCCGCCTGCCGGCCCGCCTGTTGCGGGCGCTCCCACGCGGCGCCCGGCACCGGCCTCCGGGTCGAAGCCCGCCTCCGGATCGGCCTGCCGGGAGGTGACGGACGTCGGCACGAGTCCGGGCAGGGCGGTCTGCGGATCCGAGGATCCGGAACGGCGGTCAGGGCGGGCGGCACGGCCGAGGGCGGCGAAGAGGTCATCCATGGCGGATCCAGTCTAGTTCCGGGCCCAGACGGGCTACCGGGGAGCGCGGCCGTCGTCGGGAAGCCGCCGGTTCCCGGACCGAGGGGCGCTCACGGCCTACCCTGTAGGCCAGACGAATGCGCATGCTGAGTCCAGACCATCCCGAGCACGACCACGGAGCAGCCCCTCATGCCCCTGTCCGCCACGGCCAAGCCCAGGGTCTACTGGATGGACGCGGTCCGTGGACTGGCAGTCCTGCTCGTCGTGCTGACGCACTCGTACACGATGCCGCAGGTCCTCGGCGCAGAGTTCCAGTCCAAAACGCTGGCCGGGATCGTCCAGTTCTTCCATTCCTTCCGGATGCCGATCCTCCTGTTCCTCTCGGGAGTGCTCCTGGAACGTTCCGTGGCGAAGCCCCTCGGGGTCTACTACCGGGGCAAGGCCGAGAGGATCCTGTGGCCCTACCTGGTGTGGACCGCCCTGGTCGCCTTCGCCCTCGGCCGACCGCAGAGCCTGCTCAAGCCCGAGTTCTGGCTCGGTGGGAGGTGGCACCTCTGGTTCCTCTGGGTGCTGATCGCCTGCTACCTGATCGGCCCGATCACCCGCTGGATCCCCTCCTGGGCCGTCGCGGGCACGTTCGTCGCGCTGCTGCTGGTCCTCGAGGGCATCCCCAAGGACCTGCACCGCATCCTCTACTGGGGCGTGTTCTTCTTCCTCGGCGCCGCGTTCGGTCGACTGCTCCCTCGCATCAAGGAGCTGCACTGGAGCCTGGTGCTCCTCTCCGGCGCCGCCACGGCCGTCGCGATCTGGGCCCACATGGACGGCCGCTACTCCATGGGCAGCGGCCACCCGGTCACCCTCCTCGCTGGCCTCGGCGGCATCGTCTTCGGGCTCTGGCTTGCCCAGCGCCTCCCGCGCCTGCCCTTCCTGGAGTTCTGCGGCCGCCGCTCGATCGTGCTCTACGTGGCACACCTGCCGGTGCTCTTGGTGGCCTGCCGCCTGTGGGAGGACGTCGCGAGCATCCGGCCCATCGACTTCTACCTGTGGATGGCCTCGGCGACCTTCCTCATCCCGCTGCTGCTGGCCGCCGCCTACCCGTATGTCCGCTGGCTCTTCGAGTTCCCGACGGCGAAGACCCGCCCCATGCCGCCCCTGCCCTCCACCGGGGGCGGCCTGCTCCCCGTGTCGGGCAGCGGCCCGATCCCCCGTCGCGCGACCTGACCACGTCACCGAACCGCCGACCCGGCCCCGGGCGCCCCGATGCACCCGAGGTGCGCGGCCGTCGTCGGGAAGCCGCCGACGACCTGGGATACTGGACCACCGGAGGTGTCCGTGTCCCAGAAGAAGAAGTCCCCGTCCGCCCACGGCGGCCGTCCCGCCACGCCCGCCGAGGCCCCGGAACGCGTCAGCCTGCGCGACCTGTCCCCGCGCAGGGACCTCGCCGAAGCCGGCGAGCGCGAAGGCAGCCCCGCGATGCCCGTGATCGCCCTGATCGGCACCACGCTGTTCATGGCCGGCTACTACCACCTGCTCGCGCTCGTCCAGATGGCGCAGCTCGCCGACGGCCTGACGATGCCGGACAACCGGTTCTTCGGCTACTCGGCCGCGGACGTGGCCGCGCTGGCCGCCGTCATGGACGACGCCGCGCTCGGGCAGCTGAACTGGGTGCACAAGACCGCGGGCGTGATCTTCCCGATCGCCGTGGCGCTCACCCTGATCGCCGTTGCCGCCTGGCGTCTGCGCCCGGCCGGCCCGAAGTGGGCGATGGTCGGCCTCGGCGCCGTGTTCGCAGCGGTGGACATCTGGGAGAACATCGCGATCGAGGCGGCTCTGCACGCCGGCGGCGACGGCACCGGACTCGCCTCCTCCCTCACCGTGGCCCGCTGGATCCTGCTGGCGCTGATCGTCCTGATCACGGTGGTCCTGCTGGTGTTCGGTGGCAGGGGCCGCGCACGCCGCTAGACTTGTCTGTCGGTGCCCGTGAGGGCGCCGCAGGCCCCAGTAGCTCAGCTGGATAGAGCGGCCCTCTCCTAAAGGGCAGGTCGCAGGTTCGAATCCTGTCTGGGGCACTGTACGAAGGCGGGCGGCCGTTCGTCCGGGATCTGGTTCCCGACGACGGCCGCCCGCCTTCTCGTGTCTGCTCTCCCGGCCGTGGGGCCGGCTCAGCCGTCCGCGCCCGGGGCGAACTGGGTGCGGTAGAGCTCGGCGTAGCGCCCGGAGGTCGCGAGAAGCTCGGTGTGGGTGCCGCGCTCGACGATCCGCCCGTCCTCCACCACGAGGATCTGGTCCGCGTCCCGCACGGTGGAGAGGCGGTGGGCGATCACCATGGCGGTGCGCCCGGCCAGGGCCTCGGCGAGGGCGTCCTGGATGGCCTTCTCGTTGGTGGAGTCCAGGGCGGCGGTGGCTTCGTCCAGAACGACCACGCGCGGAGAGGCCAGCAGCAGCCGGGCGATGGTCATGCGCTGACGTTCGCCGCCGGAGAGCCGGTAGCCGCGCTCGCCCACCACGGTGTCCAGGCCGTCCGGCAGGGCCTGGACCACCGGACGCAGTCGGGCCCGCTCCACGGCGTCCCAGACCTCCTCGTCCGTGGCGTCCGGGCGGGCCAGGGTGAGGTTCGCGCGGACGGTGTCATGGAACAGGTGCCCGTCCTGGGTCACCATGCCGACCGCCTTCTGCAGGTCCGTGAAGGACAGGTCCCGCACGTCCACTCCGCCGACCGTCACCGCGCCCGCGGAGACGTCGTAGAGGCGGGTGACGAGGGACGCGATGGTGGACTTGCCGGCACCTGAGGAGCCCACCAGCGCCACCGTGGAGCCCGCGGGGACGTCCACGTCCAGGCCGTGCAGGACCTCCTGGCCGCCACGGGTGTCCAGGACCGCGACCTCCTCGAGCGAGGCGAGGGAGACGTCCTGGGCGGACGGATAGGCGAAGCGCACGCCGTCCAGGCGCAGGCCCAGCGGTCCGTCCGGGAGCGGGGTGGTCACCTTCTTCTGGCGCATGAGCGGCTGCAGGTCCAGGACCTCGAAGACGCGCTCGAAGGACACCAGCGCGGTCATGATCTCCACACGGGCCGAGGCCAGGGAGGTCAGCGGCGCGTAGAGGCGGGTGAGCAGCAGGGCCATGGTGACCACGTCTCCGGCGTCCAAGGTGCCGGCGATCGCCTGCAGGCCGCCCACGCCGTAGACCACGGCCAGGGCGAGCGCGGAGACCAGGGTCAGCAGCGTGGTGAACACGGACTGGCGCACGGAGATGGTGACGCCGGTGTCCCGGACCCGGCCGGCACGGCGGCCGAACTCCTCGGCCTCGGCCTTCGGGTCGCCCCAGAGCTTGATCAGGGTCGCCCCGGGAGCGGAGAACCGCTCGGTCATCTGGTCACCCATGGCGGCGTTGTGGCCGGCGCGCTCCCGCGTGAGGTCCGCCAGCTTCGCGCCGACCCGGCGGGCCGGGACCATGAACAGCGGCAGCAGGATCAGCGCCAGGACGGTGATCTGCCACGAGGTGGAGAACATCACCGCGAGCGTCAGGGCCAGGGAGACCACGTTCGCCACCACGCCGGAGAGCGTGCGGGAGATGGCGGACTGGGCGCCGATCACGTCGTTGTTCAGACGGGAGACGAGGGCACCGGTGCGGGTGCGCTGGAAGAACGCCACCGGCATCCGCTGAACGTGCTCGAACACCCGGGTGCGCAGGTCGAAGATGACCTGCTCCCCCAATCCCGAGGACAGCCAGCGGGTCACGATGGACAGAGCGGCGTCTGCGAGCGCCACGGCGGCGATCAGCAGGGCCAGCCGGACCACGAGGTCCGCGTTCCCGTCCCCGGTGATGGCGTTGACCACGTCACCGGCGAGCACCGGCGAGGCCACGCCGAGGACGGCCGAGACCACGGAGAGCAGCAGGAAGAGCACAAGCTTGCCCTTGTACTGCGCGGCGAACCCCAGGGTTCTTCTGACCGTGCCCGGCTTGAGGCTGGTCTGCTGCGGCGCTCCCCCGTGGGACATCCGCATCATCGACATCCGCGCGGCTCGCTCCATGCTCATCCGACCACCGCTCCTCTCCTCGTGCCTGCCCCGGGGGCGCGCGGCCGACGCCGCAGGCCGTCCCATCGTAGGGACGACGAAGGCGCACATTCGGCGGGAATGCGCGCCTTCGTGGCGTTTTCAGCTGTGGGCATGCCCTCGTTCCGCTGCGGGCGCAGCGAAGTCAGCCGAGGACCGAGCCGCGGGCGCCGCCGATCACGGGCCGACGTAGGTGTAGTAGCCCGAGACCGGCATCCAGGACACCGGGTGCAGCAGGGTGCCGCGGGACGGGTTCAGCGCGGAGATCATCATGCCGTCGCCGACGTAGATGCCGACGTGGCCGCCGCCGCGCTGGAAGACCAGGTCACCCGGCTGCGGGTTGGAGGTCGGAGCGGTGTTGGCCGAGGCGCGGATGGCCGAGGTCTGCGACGGGATGGACATGCCGGCCTGGGCGTAGGCCCACGCGGCGAAGCCGGAACAGTCCCAACCGCCCGGAACCTTGCCGCCGTAGACGTAGCGACCGCCGATGCCGGAGTAGGCGGCCTCGACGGCACCCGAGAGGTTCTTGCCCGAAGACGGGGCCGGGTCCGTGGTCGGAGTCGGGTCGGGCTGCTGCTCACGAGCCTCACGGGCCTGGCGCTCGGCCTCGGCACGCTCAGCGGCCTCACGCTCGGCAGCCTCCTGGGCAGCCTGACGCTCGGCGGCTTCCTGAGCAGCCTGACGCTCAGCAGCCTCCTGGGCAGCCTGGCGCTCGGCGGCTTCCTGCGCGGCCTGACGCTCGGCCTCGGCACGCTCAGCGGCCTCACGCTCGGCAGCCTCCTGAGCAGCCTGGCGCTCGGCGGCTTCCTGCGCGGCCTGACGCTCGGCAGCCTCCTGAGCAGCCTGGCGCTCGGCGGCTTCCTGCGCGGCCTGACGCTCGGCCTCGGCACGCTCAGCGGCCTCACGCTCGGCAGCCTCCTGGGCAGCCTGACGCTCAGCGGCATCCTGGGCAGCCTGACGCTCAGCGGCCTCGGCAGCCTCCTGCGCGGCCTGACGCTCGGCAGCCCCCTGGGCAGCCTCACGCTCAGCGGCCTCGGCAGCCTCCTGGGCAGCCTGACGCTCGGCGGCCTCCTGGGCGGCCTCACGCTCAGCGGCCTGGCGCTCGGCGGCCTCCTGAGCAGCCTCGCGCTGGGCGTCCTGCTCAGCACGCTGGGCAGCGGCGCGCTCGGCGGCGGCCTTCTTCGCGGCCTCCTGGGCGGCAACCTTCTCGCGCCAGCGCTGCTCGGCGGCAGCCTGCTTCTCCGCCTCCGCCTTCTCGGCAGCGGCCTTCTCCTGCGCAGCCTTCTCAGCTGCGACCTTCTTCGCGGCAGCCTTCTTGGCGGCAACCTTCTTGGCGGCTGCCCTTTCCTGAGAGGCCTTGTCAGCTGCGGCCTTCTCCTGCGCAGCCTTCTCAGCTGCAGCCTTCTCAGCGGCGGCCTCCTGGGCTGCCTTCTCCTCGGCCGCCTTGTCCTGCGCAGCCTTCTTCGCAGCGGCCTTCTTCTCGGCAGCCTTCTTGGCGGCCTCCGCCTTCTTCTTCTGGAGCTCGGCCTTCTTCTGGGCGGCGGCCTTCTCCGCGGCCTCGGCGTCCACGGAGGACTGACGCTCCACCTGCGCGCTGCGCTCGACCTCGACCTTGGCCTCCTCGGCCATGACGTTGTCCTCGCCCTTGCCGATCTGTCCCTGAGCGACGCCGCCGGCCACCACCAGGCCGCCGGCGAGGACGGCCACGGTCGCCTTGGTTGCAGTGCGGCCGGAACGCTTTGCATTGCGCGAGTGCAGGTTGTCAGTCACGGTGATCCTCTTCCGAGCATGTCCGTGTGCGATCCCTGCGCTCCCTGCAGAGCCTCCGACCATGGCGGTTGCCGTCGAAACGAGTGACTCCCCGCTGTCCACTCGGAGGACGCACACGGTGTGGACACGGGGCGCCCGGACCGACTCCTGCATCCGGGCACCGGCTCAGGCTACACACAAGGTCACAGGAATGTCACGCGTTCATCACGAAACGTCGCATCCCTTTCCATCGGTCAGACATGATCGCCCCTTGTCAGGAGCAATCATGAGAAATAACGACCGATCGGTCCCCCGCGACGCAGACCGTGACCGATCATCACGATCGAGACCGAGTCGCAGCTGGAGCACCCCCGTCCGCGACTCCGGAGTCTCAGGCCCTGCACCGGTGAGCTGCCGCCCTTCAGGCTCCGGTGGCGATCCGCACGTGGGCGGCGGTCTCGCGGCCCAACTCCAAGGCCGGGGCACCCTCCACATCCACGGCCTGCACACGCAGGTACTCCGGATCTGAGGTCTCACTGACCTCCAGCACCACGCCCGGTCGGATGTGGGCCCGGAACAGCTCCTCGAGCAGCTCCGCATCCGCCTGCACCGCCTCGGCAAGACTGGCAACGGTCGCCCGACCCCCCGCGGCGTCCACAAGAGACTTGGAGGACAGCCCCATGCTCGAGCTCCATTCGGCGGCGGACTGACGGTCCGGCCGCGGCGGGATCGGGGTGCCGTACGGGGTGGTGTCGGGGTCGTCGAGGATCTCGAGCAGACGCTGCTCGACCTGGTCGCTCATGACGTGCTCCCAGCGGCAGGCCTCGTCATGGACATAGGCCCAGTCCAAGCCGATGACGTCGGCCAGCAGGCGCTCGGCGAGCCGATGCTTGCGCAACACCGCCACGGCCCGTTCACGACCCTGCTCGGACAGCTGCAGACGCCGGTCCTCGCCGACATGCACGAGCCCGTCGCGCTCCATGCGGCCGACCGTCTGGGACACGGTGGGTCCGGAGTGTTCGAGGCGTTCGACGATGCGGGCGCGCAGCGGCGGGATGCCCTCCTCCTCGAGCTCGAGGATGGTGCGCAGGTACATCTCCGTGGTGTCGATCAGATCGGTCATCCGCCGTCGCCCTTCTCAACTCGTTGCCACCGCGTCCGGACTGCGTCTCGGCGCCGCCCCAGTCTAGCGAGCGCTGCCCGCCTGCGCGTCGTCACGTTCACCACGCCCCCGGCGGGCCGGAGCACAATGGCCTGATGCACGTGCCCCGCGCACCGTGCACTCTCCCCTCCCGGCTCCCCAGGCAAGAGAAGACGAGGTGTCCCGCCGTGGCCATGGATCCGTCCGCCATCACCCTGCCCGCCCACCTGCTCCCCGCCGACGGCCGCTTCGGCGCCGGCCCGTCCAAGGTCCGCGCCGAACAGGTCGAGGCGCTCGTCGCCGCAGGCCCGAAGCTGCTCGGCACCTCGCACCGTCAGGCCCCGGTGAAGAACCTGGTCCGCAGCGTCCGCGAGGGCGTCTCCACCCTGTTCTCCGCGCCGGAGGGCTATGAGGTCGTGCTGGGTGTCGGCGGCTCCACCGCCTTCTGGGACGCGGCGAGCTTCGGCCTGGTCCGGGCGAAGGCCCAGCACCTGAGCTTCGGCGAGTTCGGATCCAAGTTCGCCCGGGCGACGGACAACGCCCCGTTTCTGGAATCCTCAGACATCCGCACCGCGGAGCCGGGCACCCGTCCCGCCCCGGAAGCGGTGGCCGGTGTGGACGTGTACGCGTGGCCGCACAACGAGACCTCCACCGGTGTCTTCGCTCCGGTCGTCCGACCGGAAGGAGCCGACGCGGACTCCCTCGTGGTCGTGGACGCCACCTCCGCCGCGGGCGGACTGACCGTGGACATGGCCGAGGCCGACGTCTACTACTTCGCTCCGCAGAAGAACTTCGCTTCAGACGGCGGCCTGTGGCTGGCTCTGTTCTCTCCGAAGGCCCTGGACCGGGTGCAGGAGATCAAGGGCTCGGGCCGGTGGATCCCGGAGTTCCTGGACCTGTCCATCGCCGTGGACAACTCGGTCAAGGACCAGACCTACAACACCCCGGCACTGGCCACCCTCGTCATGCTGGACGAGCAGCTGAAGTGGATGAACGGCAACGGTGGACTGGAGTTCACCACGTCCCGCACCGCGGAGTCGGCCTCCCGGGTCTACGCGTGGGCCGAAGCCTCGGGCGTCGCAACCCCGTTCGTGCAGAACCCGGACGAGCGCTCGAACGTCATCTGCACCGTGGACTTCGACGACGCCGTGGACGCCGCCGCGATCGCCAAGGTGCTGCGCGCCAACGGCGTGGTGGATGTGGAACCGTACCGCAAGCTCGGCCGCAACCAGCTGCGCATCGCAACCTTCGCCGCCATCGAGCCGGACGACGTGTCGGCCCTGCTCGGCTGCATCGACCACGTGGCCGGTCAGCTCACCTGAGTCGGTTCCTCCGCAGCGTCCTCGGCCTCCGATGCCTCGGCGTCGGAGGCCGAATCCGTCTCCGGGGCCGCTTCAGTGCCGGCAGGGGCCTTCCCATCGGCGGGCTTCTCGGCACCGTCGTCCTTCGCGGCCGTCTCCTCGTCGTCGCTCTCGGCTGCGCGGTTCGGGTCGCGCCCCTCGGCGACCGCCTTCATGCGCTCGCGCTCCTCCTCGGAGACGCGGTCTGCGTAGGGCACCCAGGCCGGGGCGACGATCGAGTCCTCGCCGGCTGCCAGGCCGACCTCGCACACGGTGACGAGCTTCGAACGCGGCGCGCGGGCGACGGTGGCATACCACTGCCAGCCACGGTAGCCGGGCAGCTTCGCGTCCCAGCGGTGGGTCATGAGGCGGTCGTCGTCCACGGTGGCGCCGCGATGCTCGCCGATCTGCTCGTCCTCGGCCAGACCGGCCAGGCCGGCCCGTGCGGTGTGGATGGCCTCGGCGAGGACCTCGTCGCGGCGCGGGGCCCTGCGACGGGCCGGCTTCTTCACCGGATTGTCCGCCGCCTTCTGGTGTGCGGCACTCTTCCCGGCGGCCTTCTCCTCGGCCACCTGCCCGTTCTGCGGCACCTCATCTGCCACGGTCTGCTCGGTCACGGCTCAGGCCTCCAGGTCGTCGGCGACGCGGCGCAAGACCTGCGCCATCTTCTCGGCCTGGGCGCGCTGCGGGTACCTGCCGCGGCGCAGACCGTTGGACGTCTGGTCGAGCCACCTGATGAGGTCCTCCATGAGCATCGCCATCTCGTCCGGCTTCGGACGGTGATTGCGCACGGAGGAGGGCCCGGACTCCAGCACGCGCAGCGAGAGCGCCTGCAGGCCGCGGCGGCCCTCGGCGATGCCGAACTCGACGCGGGTGCCCGCGCGCAGCTCCTTCACCCCGGCCGGCAGCGCGGAGGAGGGCACGTGCACCTCCTCGCCGCTGTCCGCCTGTGCGAAGCCGAATCCCTTGGCGGCGTCGTAGAACTTGATGCGTCCGGTGGGCATCGGATCACTTCCCTGCTTCAGTCGTCGTGGCGTCCCACTGCGGCTCCGGCACCGCCGAGTCCTCCGGCGTGCACGGTGGCCGTCGTGCCGGGAGCGGGCGGGGTCCAACACACCGGCGCGGCGAGGCCGCGGCATCGGTGGGACCGTTCCTGCCGGGAAGGCTCCCGTTGACGAGGGGACGTGTCTTCTCTGACGGCTCAGGATACCCGCTCGGCCTACCATGGGCGGCATGTCCTCCACCCCTGCGCAGCACGACTCCACCGCCCGCCCGACCGGCCGCTCCGGCTCGACGCTGCTGACCGGCGTCCTGGTCGTCGGCGTGCTGCTCACCGCGGTCTCCCTGATCGCCCTCGTGTGGCTGCTGGTCGGCTATTTCGCCGGCGCTGTGAGCCATGCCGCCCTGTACGGGCTCTCCCTGTTCGGCATGCCTGCCGGCTTCGCCCTGCTTCTGCTCTACGTCATCCTCGCGGCGATCCGCCGCTCCCGCCTCTGACCGGCGATACCCGACGCCGCCCGGCCCGGCGACCGGGGCGAGCCGCCCCGGGAGCGCAGGCGACCGTCGTCGCAGGCCTCCCACAAATCCCGTGGCAGACCCGCAGGCGACGTGCAGACAACCCCCAGGTTCCGGGGCCACACTGGACGCATGCAGAACAAGAACCCCGAAGCCCGCCTCCTCGTCGTGGACGATGAGTCGAACATCCGCGAGCTGCTCTCAACCTCCCTGCGGTTCGCCGGCTTCGACGTCGTCGCCGCTGAGAACGGGCACGACGCCCTCGCGGCCGCCGAGGAATTCCAGCCGGACCTGGCCGTGCTGGACGTGATGCTCCCGGACATGGACGGCTTCACCGTCACCCGCCGCCTGCGCGCAGCCGGCCGCCACTTCCCGGTCGTCTTCCTCACCGCCCGCGACGGCACCGAGGACAAGGTCACCGGCCTGACCGTCGGCGGCGACGACTACGTCACCAAGCCCTTCTCCCTCGACGAGGTGGTGGCCCGCATCCGCGCCGTGCTGCGCCGCACCGCTCCCGCCGAGGACGACGCCGCCGTGCTGCGTGTGGACGACCTCGAACTGGATGACGACGCGCACGAGGTCCGCCGCGGCGGCGACGTGGTGGACCTGTCCCCCACCGAGTTCAAGCTGCTGCGCTACCTGATGATGAACCCCAACCGCGTGCTCTCGAAGGCCCAGATCCTCGACCACGTCTGGGAGTACGACTTCAACGGCGATGCCTCGATCGTCGAGTCCTACATCTCCTACCTGCGCCGCAAGATCGACGTCGGCGACCGCGAGCGCATGATCCACACCAAGCGCGGTGTGGGCTACATGCTGCGCACCGCGGACAAGCGCTGAGGCGCATGACCGGCCTCAGCGCCGCGAGAGGCCCCGGGATCCGCCCGTGGGCCTCGTTGCGCTACACGTGGAAGAACTCCTCGCTGCGCAGCAAGCTCATCGTGCTCATCACCGCACTGATGCTGCTCACGGTGGCCCTCACCGCGCTGTTCACGGCCACGCTCTTCCGCAACGAGCTCGTCCGCCAGCTGGACGAGGACCTGCAGTCCAACCGTGACAACGTCTCCATCTACCTGACGTCGGTGGGCCAGTCCGGCGGCTACTACACGCCGCCGCACTCGATCCTGCGCTTCTACGGCGAGCTCTGGGACAACGAGGGCAACCAGCTGGTCAGCACCCCGGTGGCCGCGGACATGGACGGCCCCCGCCTGGACGCCCTCACCGAGCAGCAGGTCACCCAGCGCGGCTCGGAGGCGTTCGAGGTCCCCGGCAGCACCGAGAACTCCGACGGCTGGCGCGTCCGCCTGTACCGCCTCCGCAGCGGTGAGGGCACCGTGGCGGTCGCCCTGCCCCTGCGCACCGTGACCTCCTCCGTGGAGCGCGTGACCACGCTCGTGGTGACGATCGGCCTGATCTCCACCGCCGGCGCGGTGATCCTCGCGAACATGGGGGTGCGCCGCGCCTTCCGTCCGCTCAACCGCGTGGAGCGGACTGCCTCCATGATCGCCGCAGGCGACCTCTCACAGCGTGTGGAGAACGCGCCCCCGGACACCGAGGTCGGCCGCCTCTCCCGTTCGCTCAACGCGATGCTCGCGCACATCGAGTCCGCGTTCCGGGACAAGGAGCAGTCCGAGTCCACCATGCGCCGGTTCGTGCAGGACGCCTCCCACGAGCTGCGCACCCCGCTGGTCACCATCCGTGGCTTCTCCGAGCTCTACCGGCACGGCGGCATCACGAAGGAGGAGGACGTGGCCGCGGCCATGGGCCGCATCGAGTCCGAGGCCACCCGCATGCACCAGCTGGTGGAGGACCTGCTGACACTGGCCCGGCTGGACGAGCAGCGCGCCCTGGAGTCGCAGCCGCTGGACCTGCAGATGCTCGCCATGGACGCTGTGCTGGATGCGAAGGTCAACGCCCCGGACCGCGAGGTCACCATGGTGGGCCTGGACGGGGGCCGCGCCACCTCCGCCACCGTGTACGGCGACGAGGGCCGCATCCGCCAGGTCGTCGTGAACCTGATGACCAACGCGCTGCGCTACACGCCGGTCGGCACGCCGATCGAGATCGCCGTGGGCACCGTGGACGTGCTGCCCGGCTCCACCGACGCCTCGGGACACCAGGTCAAGGGTGCCCGCGACTCGGTCATCGAGATCCGGGACCACGGCCACGGCATCTCCGAGGAGGAGGCGAACCGCATCTTCGAGCGCTTCTACCGTGCGGACAGCTCCCGCCACCGCGAGACCGGCGGCACGGGCCTGGGACTGGCGATCGTCGCCGCGATCGTCGCGCAGCACGACGGCTCTGTGCGACTGCGTGAGACCGAGGGCGGCGGCGCCACCTTCTCGGTGCACCTTCCCTGGTCCTACGTGGAAGACGCCTTCGACGACGAGGACGACGACTTCGAGCCGGACGAGGAGCTCGAGCAGGACGACCCCTCCTCCACAGGCGACCGAAACGCCTGATCCGTCCACAGCAGCAGGACCCGGCCGAGCGCCCGGGTCCCTCCTTCTGTCAGCGTGGTGGTCACGGCGGCACCCCGCCGCCGGAGACGAGACGCAAGGAGACTGTCATGACCGTCGTCCAGATCGACATCGAGGACCTGTTCGCCAAGAGCGCCGCCGTGGAGGGCTCGATCGGCCGGCTGCAGGCCGAGGTCAACGCCATGGAGGCCAACCTCCGCCAGCTGCAGGACACCTGGCGCGGCCAGGCGTCCACGAACTTCCAGACCGTGCTCACCGAGTGGCGCGGCACCCAGGCCCGCGTGGAGGAGGCCCTGGCCGGCATCCGCCGTGCCATGGACCAGGCCGGTGCCCAGTACTCCGAGGCAGAGCAGGCGAACGCCGCGATGTTCCGCTTCTGAGCAGACGGCCGACGGGCGGGTCTAAGGTGGCCTCCATGGCCGTCTACATCGACCCGCCCGTCTGGCCCGCGCATGGGACGGTGTTCTCCCACCTGGTCTCGGACGCCAGCCTCGAGGAGCTGCACGCCTTCGCCGAGGCCACAGGGATCACCCGACGGGCGTTCGACCTGGACCACTACGACGTGCCTGCCCACCGCTACGACGAGCTGATCGCCGCGGGGGCCGTGCCGGTCAGCGGACGGGATCTGACCCGGCGGCTGACCCGCTCCGGCCTGCGGGTGCCCTCGCGGCGCCGGCCGAAGCGTCGGGATCCCATGCTCCTGCGGCGCTGGGAGAACCTCTTCGCCGCCGGGCCGGCCGCCGACCCCGCCGCGGTCGAGGAGCTCGGCCGAGACCTGCTGGCCCGGTGGAGCCAGCCGCACCGCCACTACCACGCTCCGGACCACCTGTTGGCGGTCCTCGAGGCCGTGGACCGGCTGCGCACGGACGGCGAGGAGCTCGGTCCGCACCCCCGTGCCGTGCCGCTGGCGGCGTGGTTCCATGACGCCGTCTACGACGCCGACCCGTCCCGCCCCGCCGGTCAGGACGAGGAGGATTCCGCCCGTCTGGCCGAGGACCTGCTCTCCGCACCGCCGCTGGCCGTGCCGGACGCGGAGATCGCCGAGACCGCCCGCCTGGTGCGGCTCACAGCCCGCCACCGGCCGGACAAAGAGGACTCCGCAGGCGCCGCACTCTCGGACGCGGACCTCGAGGTCCTGGGCCGCGACCCGGAGTCCTATGACGCCTACGTGGCCCTCGTCCGAAAGGACTTCGCCCACGTGGCCGAGCCCGACTGGCGCCGCGGACGCTCTGCTGTCCTGGACGACCTGCTGGCGACGGAACGGCTGTACACGACGGCGAGCGGCTGTCGTCGTTGGGAGCAGGCGGCACGGGCCAACCTGACCCGGGAGCGCGACCTGCTGCGCTGAGGCCCCACTCCTGCCGCTTTGCCGCCCCGGCTGGGAAGCCGCCCACCTGGCTGAGCGGCAATGTCTCCAGACATGCGACGAGGCCCGGCCCCCTGTGAGGGGACCGGGCCTCGCCTGCGTCGGGCGACCCGGCTGCGGGCCGGGTCAGGCGTCAGCGGGCGGTCACATCATGCCGCCCATGCCGCCCATCGGGTCCATGCCGGCGTCGGCGCCCGGGGCGGCCTTCTCCGGCTTGTCGGCCACGACGGCCTCGGTGGTGAGGAACAGGCCGGCGATGGAGGCGGCGTTCTGCAGGGCAGAGCGGGTCACCTTCACCGGGTCGTTGATGCCTGCGGCCAGCAGGTCCTCGTACTCGCCGGTGGCGGCGTTGAGGCCGTTGCCCTCCGGGAGGTCCTTGACCTTGTCCGCCACAACGCCCGGCTCCAGGCCGGCGTTGAGGGCGATCTGCTTCAGCGGGGCCTCGATGGCGACCTTCACGATGTTCGCGCCGGTGGCCTCGTCGTCCTCGAGCTGCAGGCCGTCGAAGGCCTTGGCGCCGGCCTGGATCAGGGCCACGCCGCCGCCGGCGACGATGCCCTCATCCACGGCCGCCTTGGCGTTGCGGACGGCGTCCTCGATGCGGTGCTTGCGCTCCTTGAGCTCCACCTCGGTGGCGGCACCGGCCTTGATGACGGCCACGCCGCCGGCCAGCTTCGCGAGGCGCTCCTGCAGCTTCTCACGGTCGTAGTCCGAGTCGGTGTTCTCGATCTCGGAGCGGATCTGGGAGACGCGGCCGGCGATCTGGTCGGCGTCGCCGGCACCCTCGACGATGGTGGTCTCGTCCTTGGTGACGACGACCTTGCGGGCCTGGCCCAGCATGTCCAGGGTCGCGGTCTCCAGGGACAGGCCGACCTCAGAGGAGATGACCTGGCCGCCGGTGAGGATCGCGATGTCGGCCAGCATGGCCTTGCGGCGGTCGCCGAAGCCCGGGGCCTTCACGGCGACGGACTTGAAGGTGCCGCGGATCTTGTTGACCACGAGGGTGGCCAGGGCCTCGCCCTCGACGTCCTCGGCGATGATCAGCAGCGGCTTGCCGGACTGCATGACCTTCTCCAGGACGGACACCATGTCCTTCACGGTGGAGATCTTGGAGTTGACGATCAGGATGTACGGGTCCTCGAGGACGGTCTCCTGGCGGTCCGCGTCGGTGACGAAGTAGCCGGAGATGTAGCCCTTGTCGAAGCGCATGCCCTCGGTGAGTTCGAGCTCGAGGCCGAAGGTGTTGGACTCCTCGACGGTGATGACGCCCTCCTTGCCGACCTTGTCCAGGGCCTCGGCGATGAGGGAGCCGATCTGCTCGTCGGCGGCGGAGATCGACGCGGTGGCGGCGATCTGCTCCTTGGTCTCGATCTCGCGGGCGGCGCCCAGGAGCTCGGAGGTGACGGCCTCGACGGCCTTCTCGATGCCCCGCTTCAGGGCCATCGGGTCGGCACCGGCGGCCACGTTGCGCAGGCCCTCACGGACCAGGGCCTGGGCCAGCACGGTGGCGGTGGTGGTGCCGTCGCCGGCCACGTCGTCGGTCTTCTTGGCGACCTCCTTGACGAGCTCGGCACCGATCTTCTCGTATGCGTCCTCGAGCTCGATCTCCTTGGCGATGGAGACGCCGTCGTTGGTGATGGTGGGCGCGCCCCACTTCTTCTCCAGCACGACGTTGCGGCCGCGGGGGCCCAGGGTCACCTTCACGGCGTCGGCCAGGGTGTTCAGCCCCTTCTCCAGGCCGCGGCGTGCCTCTTCGTCAAATGCGATGGTCTTGGCCATGTCTGCATGTCCTTTCTGGACGGCTGCGTTCTCAGCGGTCGGTGACCTGTGCAGTGCCCGCGACGGACGGCGTCCCACCGGGAGCGCCTCACCGCTGTCAGGTCCTGCTCCGCATGCGCCCTGGTCTGCCGCGGGACGCGGCTGGCAGTCGGCACACCGGAGTGCTAAAGCCATTATGAGCACTCTCGCTCGGTGAGTGCAAAAGGTCCGCTGACGGCGCAACAGCGCCCCGCCTGCCCGCCGGAGAGCGGGTGGACGGGGCGCCGGAGGCGATCCGCGCCGGCCGGGCCGGCACAGGGATCAGGCGTCGGTCACTTGAACATGACTGCCGCGACGCCGTTCAGCTTCAGGTTGGGGGTCTGGTACGCCGGGATGCCCAGCTCCTTGGCGACCGCCTCGGCGGTGCCCTTGAACGAGGACTGGTTGTACAGCACCGCGGAGCTGCTCAGGCCGTAGCCGTTCCAGTTCTCCGCCGTCACGTTGGTGAAGCCGGCCTTCTCCAGCCGGTCGGCGTAGCCGGCGGCGAGCTTGTTGACGCGGGTGGCGTTGTAGACGACCACGCGATTCTTCTTGACCGACGCCTCCGCCTTCTTGGATGCCTCAGCCTTCTTCGACGCCTCCGCCTTCTTCGACGCCTCAGCCTTCTTCGACGCCTCGGCCTTCTTCGATGCCTCGGCCTCGCGGGCCTCCGCGACCTTGCGGGACTCCTCTGCGGCACGCGAGGCGGCGGCGCGGGACTCGTCGGCCTGCTTCGACGCCTCCGCCTTACGGGACTCCTCAGCCTTCTTCGACTCTTCGGCGGCGCGGGACTCCTCAGCCTTCTTCGACTCCTCCGCCTTACGGGACTCCTCAGCGGCAGCGGCGGCAGCCTCGCGGGACTCCTCGGCCTTCTTCGACTCCTCCGCCTTGCGGGACTCCTCCGCCTGCTTCGATTCCTCGGCCTTCTTCGATTCCTCAGCCTGCTTGGATTCTTCGGCGGCCTTGCGGGACTCCTCGGCCTGCTTCGACTCCTCGGCCCGCTTCGACGCCTCCGCCTTGCGGGACTCCTCTGCCTTCGTGGACGCCTCCGCCTTCTTCGACTCTTCAGCGTCCTCGGACTTCTTCGCCTCCTCCGTCTCGGAGGCGGCCGTGCCCTCGCGCTCGTCGTCACCAGAGGCGGAGGCGGCATCGTCGGACGCAGTGGCGGTCACGGACGCGGTGGCGTCGGCGGTGGTGGAGTCGTCCCCGCGCTGGAGGAACGGAAGGGCAACGCCCACGAACAGGCCCACCAAGATGGCGGCCACGGCGATGAGCAGAAACGGACGGACGCCGGCACCGGCGGCCGCCGCCCCCTCGAAGTGGTCGCGGTGAGCGCCGCGCTGGTCCGTGTACTCGGGGACGTCGTCGAAGCGATCAGGCGTGTAGGCCATCGTGAATCAGGTCTCCTGGGCGACAGTGGGGGAAGTAGAGGCGGCCGGTCGGGCAGGTCGTCCGGCACGTCGACGGGTCCCTCGCCTGCGGCGAAGCCGCTGAACGAGGAGGGGCCTGCAGGCGAGCGCGGCCTCCCGATCAAGCAGGCCGTTCAACATCTGATAGTAGGCGGTGGGGGTCAGTCCCAATCGTTCGCGGATGGCCTGGTCCTTGGCCCCCGGGTACCGCCAGCGCAGGTCCTCGAGTTCGAGCACCTCCCGCTCCAGCGGGGTGAGCTCGTCTCGTGGGGTCGTCGGCATGTCCCACATGGTACGTTCCCCCGCCCCCACCTCGGCGGACGTGTCACCGTGGCGCGGCACACGTACCGGAAGCCCGTCGCGCCCGCGGACTGCCGGAC
The DNA here is from genome assembly GCF_001570885.1 of Micrococcus lylae NBRC 15355. Taxonomy (GTDB): domain Bacteria; phylum Actinomycetota; class Actinomycetes; order Actinomycetales; family Micrococcaceae; genus Micrococcus; species Micrococcus lylae. The sequence goes on from NZ_BCSN01000031.1 coordinate 18,440, forward strand.
GGCCTGCCGCAGGCGAGCGCAGACCGTGTCCGGATAGCCTGGCGGGATGGACCTCATCGCGCCGCTGGAGCCGGGCTGGGCCCGGGTGTTCGCCGACCACGACGCCGCCTTCGCCGCCGTCGCCGAACAGCTGCGCGCCCGCCGCGCCGCCGGCGAGCAGATCCTGCCGGCCCCGGAGAACGTGCTGCGGGCCTTCCGTCAGCGGTTCGACGACGTCCGCGTGCTCGTGCTCGGCCAGGACCCCTACCCCACGCCGGGGCATCCGATCGGCATGAGCTTCGCCGTCGCCCCGGATGTCCGGCCGCTCCCCCGCTCCCTGGTCAACATCTACCGCGAGCTCGCCGACGACCTCGGCGTCACCCCACCCGAGCACGGCGACCTCACCGCGTGGACCGAGCGCGGAGTGCTCATGCTGAACCGCTGCCTCACCGTGGCTGCCGGCTCCCCGGGTTCGCACCGCGGCATCGGCTGGGAGCAGATCACGCAGACCGCGGTGAAGTCCCTCGCCGAGCGTGACGCTCCGCTGGTCGCCCTGCTCTGGGGCGCCGACGCCCGCCGGCTCGCCGCGCCGCTGCGTGCACACGGGGTGGGCGTCGTCGAGTCCCCGCACCCGTCTCCCCTGAGCGCCCACCGCGGGTTCTTCGGCTCGCGGCCGTTCAGCCGGGCCAATGCGTGGCTGACGGAGCACGGTGCGCAGCCGGTGGACTGGAGCCTGCCCGCCTGAGGCGGGCGTCCGTCGTCGTCCCCTGTCCGCCCCGACGACGGCACGCGCCGCCGCCTGCAGGCGCACCCGACCCGACGGCCGGGTCCGGGCGGCGGCCTCCGGTCAGCGGACGTGGCCGGCGCCGGTGGCCGGCCGCGACCCCACGAAGATCCGGTCTGTCAGCGGCCGGGCGAGGATGTCGCCGAAGACCACGCCGCCGGCAATCGCGGCCACCACGACGGTCGCATTGAAGATGCCGGCCACGCCGAGCAGGGTGGAGCCGGACTCCACCGTGAATTCGTAGAGAGCACGGAAGATCGCCAGACCGGGCAGCAGGAAGAGCATGCTGGGCAGCACCACCACGATCTGCGGGAAGCCCAGACGCAGGGCCGCGATGCGGCCCAGAAAGCCCACCGCCATGGCGGCGATCGCCGGGGTCAGGCGCGGGCCCGTGCCGATGCCGTCGAACAGCAGCCAGACGCCGTAGGCGGCGGAGGCCACCAGCCCGGAGGCGATCAGTGCCTTCCATGTGGCCTGCTCGACGATCGAGTCGGACATCGCAGCGCAGGCCACGAGCAGCATCAGGACGATGGCCGGCAGCTCCGATCCCGTCGGCGCCTCGGCCAGGTCCAACGTCGGCAGGCCTGCGATCTCCGAGCCGATGACGCCGATCATGATGCCGCCCATCAGGCCCATGTAGCCCAGCAGCGCGGAGGTCAGGCGGCCTGCCGCGGTGAGGGGGAAGCCGTTGATGGCGTCCTGCACGGCGGCCACGAAGCGGGAGGACGGCAGCAGGATCATGATGCCGCCGGCGATCACCAGGGACGGGTCGATGCCCACATTCACCGCGTGCAGCGTCAGCGCGATCGTGGTGGCGAGGAAGCTGCCGAGCATGGTGCTGAAGATCTCCGGGAGCCCGCGCTTCTCCACCTTGATCTTCAGCCAGAACACGATCCATGTGGACACCATGCCCACCAGTGCCCCTCGCCACGTGCCGCCGATGAACGGCACGAACAGGCCGCAGAAGACGCCGGCCATGATGACCTCGGACCAGGCCGGGAACGGTTTGGGCGTGCGCCGGATCTCCACGAGGCGGCGCTGCGCCTCGGCACGGGTCGTCTCCCCGTCGGCGATCTCCTCCACGAGTCGGTGGAGCAGGCCGAGGCCGGCGAAGTTCGTGGACCAGGAGCGCACCACACGCTGCAGCGTGTACGGCACCTCTCCCCGTGAGGAGTCCGGGGCGTAGTTCAGGGAGATCGCCTGGTTCGTCAGGTCGATCTCGATCTCGTGGATGCCGAACGCCTGGGTGACCACGATGATCGAGGACTCCACGTCCATGGAGCTCGCCCCGAAGCTGAACATCGTCTCACCGAGCTTGAGGGCGAAGTCCAGGGTGGTGCGGGCGTCCACGGCCGCGTCCTGATCGGCCTTGCGGGCGCTGAGCCGGGAGCGCATACGGCGGCCGTAGGCGGAGCTGCCGAGGCGCTCCACAAGGGCGATCGCCTGGGTGGGCATGTGCTCGCCGTAGACGACCCGGTCTGGATTTGGGTCCGCCGCGGGCTTGGGAGAACGGCGCAGCCGCGGACGGGGCAGGCGGCGGCCCCGCGACCGCTCTCCCGGAACCGCGAACGGGGCGTCGGCGAAGCCGGACTCCTCGAGCTGGGGTTCGTGCAGGGCCGCGTCGGCGAACGCTTCGAGGGCGTTGGCGTCCGGGTCGGGGACGGCCTGCGGGGCAGGGACGCGGCCGTTGCCGTCGGCAGGGGCCAGCACGGAGGTGGTCACCGGCTCGGACAGCGGCGGCTGGGTGAGGGGCGAGTCCGCCACCGGCTCGGTGGACATCTCCACCATGCCGGTGGCCGCATCCGTCTCCACGGGGTCGAGGGCGGCGTCCGGGACGGCCGGGGCCGGGGACGTGACGGGGTCGGAATCGGCGTGGGCGGGCCGGATGACGGGGATGGCCGAGACCTCGACGGGCGCCTCCGGGATGCGCGGGTCGAAGGACTCCTGCTGGGGATCCTGTGACACCGTGACCTCCTGCCTCTGCTGGGCTCCGCTGACGCGGTCCAGTACACCATGTGCGCCGGGCACGTGGCGCGGGCCGGGCCCGGTGCGGCCGTCGCCCTGGGCGCCTCCACGGAAGGCACCTCCACGAAAAAAGCGAGACCCTCCGTGGCGGAGGGCCTCGCGGCGGTGGATCTTACTGGACTCGAACCAGCGACCTCTCGCGTGTGAAGCGAACGCTCTAACCAACTGAGCTAAAGATCCTTGGTCTGACTCCTCCACAGCGGCGGAGCAACTTGCTGAAATATACACGATGTCCCGGCGGTCGTCCAAACCGTCGACCGGGCCCTGCCCCGGGCACGGAGCGGGGCGGAGACCGCCAGGTCCCCGCCCCGCCCCTCACGCCGAGGGGAATCGGTGTGTCAGGTCAGCGGATCACTCAGGGCGGCCGCCGACGTCCGAGCCGCCCAGTGCCGCGGCAGCGTCCACGAGGCCGGCACCGCAGCCCTCGGCGCAGGTGCCGGGCATGGTGCGGGCGGTGTCCTTCAGCTGCTGCTCGACGGCGGCCGGGTCGGCAGTGCCGTTGGCGACCAGCAGGGCGGCCACACCGGCCACGTGCGGGGCGGCCATCGAGGTGCCCTGGTAGGCGGCGTAGTCCGCGCCGGCCGGGGTGGTGGTGCCGGAGTCCACGGTGGAGATGATCTCCGCGCCCGGGGCGGTCACGTCCACGGCGTCGCCGTAGTTCGAGAAGGAGGCCTTGGAGCCCTGCTCGTCGGAGGCGGCCACGGTGACCACGTTGTCACAGTTGGCCGGGCGGGAGTTGGCGGCCGGCTGGGACTCGTTGCCTGCGGCGACCACGACGGTGGTGCCGTTGGCCACGGCCTGGTCGATGGCGCTCTGGTAGGCGGTGCCGCACATGCCGGAGCCTCCCAGGGACATGTTGATCACATCGGCCGGCTCGGGGTTGTCCGGGACGCCCGGCACGGACCCGCCCGAGGCCCAGACGATCGCGTCGGCGATGTCAGACAGGGAGCCGCCGCACTTGCCGAGCACACGGACCGGCTGGATGGTGGTGTCCGGGGCCACGCCCACCACGCCTTCGGTGTCCGCGACCGCACCGATGGTGCCGGCCACGTGGGTGCCGTGCCAGGAGGAGCCGGACTCCATCATGGCGTTGCACTCGCCGTACTCGATCCAGTCACCCTCATCGCTCGGGTCCGCGTCACGGCCGTCGCCGTCACGGGCGGAGTCCGCGTCCGAGATGAAGTCATAGCCGCCGGAGACGTTGGCGTTCAGGTCCGGGTGGTCCACGATGCCGGTGTCCAGCACGGCGACGGTGGAGCCCTCGCCGGTGCCGGCGTCCCAGGCGCCCTCGACGTTCATGCCGTTCTCCCCGTGGAAGCCCCACTGCTCCGAGTACAGGGCATCGGACGGGGTGGATGCGGCGACGGTCATGATGGCGTCCGGCTCGACGGACTCGACCGACGGATCCGCGGCCAGCTGGAGCATGAAGGCCTTCGAGGCGGCCTGGTCCAGCTTCTTGTCCGCCTGCACGACGTGGGAGCCGGAGGCGGTGGCGCGCAGCTCCTTGACGGAGACTCCGGCGGCCTTGGCGGCCTTGCCCCAGGCGTTCGCGCGGCCCTGGGAGGTGGTCGCGGCCTGCGCACCCTCCTTGTAGGTCACGATGAACTTGTCGTAACCGTCCGCGTTCGGGTCCTTGGCCGCCATGCCCTGGGCCACGAGGTCGGCAACCGGGGTGGCGATGGTCGGGGCCTTCTCGGCCGGGGCCGCGATCTGGTCGGCGAGGGCCGGGGCGGCGGCGAACGCGCTGCCTCCCAGCGCTGCGGCGGCGAGCAGGGCGCCGGCGCGGCGGGCGGTCTTGCGGGTGTTGTCTCGGTGGGCAGCCATCGGGCTTCTCCTCTGACAGGTGATCGGTGATCTGGTTGCTTCCGTCCGTCGCGGCCTGAACTCCCCTGGGGGAGCTCCCCTCGCCGCGACGTCCGGCGATGCCCTCACGCTAGGCAGGTGAGCCAGGTCACTTTCAATCCTCGGGCGCACATCCGGCACCTTGGTGCCGGATCCCGGCACGGTCGTCGACGTCCGGCGGCACCGACGGTCAGCACCCTGGTCCCGTCGGCCGGGACGGTCCGCCTGCACGCCGGTACACCGTGACCGGCACCGTGGTGCCGGAGGGGCACCCACGACGACGGCCGCGCACCCCCGCGGGGTGGGCGGCCGTCGTCGGGCACTAGGGGTACTTGACATCAGGCGCCGGCACAGACGACCCCGGCCCGGGGAGCGGGCGCTCCCCGGGCCGGGCCGTCGGGTCAGTGCAGGCCGGCGGGACCTGCGGCGTCACCGACGCGTCAGCAGACTCAGCGGGCGGTCAGCGAGACGTCGTCCAGACGGAAGACGGTCGCGGAGTACGCATCCTCCTCGCCACGGAAGAACACGGTCACGTCCTTGCCCGCGAAGCGGGACAGGTCCACGGTGTGGGTCACGTACCCGCGGCCCTGCTCCATGTTGGAGTGCGTCTTCAGCGTGTAGGAGGCGATGCCGTCGTTGACCATCACGCTCATGCGGTCATAGGCGGCGGAGGTGCCCTCGTTCGAGTCCACGCGCAGGGCGTAGGACAGGGTCGAGGTCTTGCCGGCCGGCAGGGACACCCGCTGCTCGATGGTGGCGGTGTTCCGGTAGCCCAGTCCGTTCATGGCGGCGTGGTAGTTGCCGGAGTGGGAGCCCGCCGCGGAGTACACCGGGGTGGAGTTGCCGGTGCCGAGCCACCCGGTGGCGCCCTGCTCGAAGCCGCCGTTGGTCAGCAGTTCCCCGCCGATCGGGTCCGGGTCCGGCTCCGGCTCCGGTTCCGGCTCCGGGGCAGGCTCCGAGCCGCCGCCCAGAGAGGCGAGGGTCGTGGCGGCATCCACCAGGCCTGCGCCGCAGCCGCCGGAGCAGGATCCCGGCATGGAACGGGCGTTGTCCTTCAGCGCCGACTCGACGGCGGCCGGGGTGAGGGAGCCATCCTTGGCCAGCATCAGCGCCACCGCGCCGGCCACGTGCGGGGTGGCCATGGAGGTGCCGTTGTAGGCGGCGTAGGTCGAGGAGCTCGGGGTGGTCTTGCCGGCGTTCACGGTGGAGATGATGTCCGTGCCGGGGGCCGTCACGTCCACAGGGGATCCGTAGTTGGAGAACGAGGAACGGTTGCCGCTGGAGTCCGAGGCGGCCACGGTGATGACGTTGTCGCAGTTGGCCGGGGTGGCCCCGGAGGCGTCCCTGTTGTCGTTGCCGGCGGCGACCACGACCGGGACGCCGCGGGACACGGCCGAGTCGATCGCGTTCTGATAGGTCGCGCTGCAGGCACCGGAGCCGCCGAGGGACATGTTGATGACGTCCACCGGGGTCTGGTTGTCCGGGACTCCGGGCACGGATCCGCCCGAAGCCCAGACGATCGCATCGGCGATGTCGGACAGCGAGCCGCCGCACTTGCCGAGCACGCGGGCGTGCTGCAGCTTCACATCCGGAGCCACACCCACGACTCCCTCGGTGTTCGCCACGGCGCCGACGGTGCCGGCCACGTGACTGCCGTGCCAGGAGGAGTCGGACGCGTAGGGCGAGTTGCACTCGCCGGCGACGGACCAGTCGCCCTCGTCGGTCGGGTCCGCGTCACGGCCGTCGCCGTCACGGGCGTTCCCCGGGTCGGAGATGAAGTCGTAGCCCGGGACGGTGTTCGCGTCCAGGTCGGGGTGGCTGGTCTGGCCGGTGTCGATGATGCCGACCGTGACGCCGGAGCCGGTGGAGTGGTCCCAGGCGCCGGGGACGCGCATGCCGTTGGCGCCGTGGAACCCCCACTGCTGGTTGTAGAGGGCGTCCTTCGGGTCAAGGGCCGCGGTGAAGATGACGTCCGGCTCGACCGACTCGACGGCCGGATCGGCCTTGAGCGTCTCCATGAACTCCGCGGACTCGGCCTGGGACAGCTTCTTGTCCGCCTTGATCACACGGGAGCCCACGGCGGTGGCGCGCAGCTCCTTCACGGAGACGCCGGCCTGCTTCGCGGCCTTGCCCCAGGCATGGGCACGGCCCTGTGCGGTGGCGGCCGCAGAGGCGGTCTCCTTGTAGGTGACGATGAACTTGTCATAGCCGTCCGCGTTCGGATCCGGGACCTCCATGCCCCGGGCCGCCAGGTCAGCGACGGGGGTCGCCAGGATCGGGGCCTTCTCGGCGGGGGCCGGGACCTCGGTGGCGGTGGCGGCCGGAGTGGCCGCGAGGGCGGAGCCGGCGACGACGGCGGCTGCCAGAGCGGCGCCGAGACGGCGGGTCGGGCGGTCTTCGGCGGTGGTCATGGTCGTCTTCACCATGATGGTTCTCCTGATGGAAGAGGTGATGATGGCACACCGCCGCAACCCTTGCGTCCCCCCGGTCCGGTGGTGATGTGGATAACAGTAGGCGCCGCTGACCAGGCCGGAAAGCAGGGCAGGGCGTTCCTGGACGATCGTCGAGAAACATCGTCCCATGGTGCCTGTCGATGGCACGATCGGACAGGCGGCGGCACCTTCGGACAGATCGCTGCACCTACGTCCATATCAGCCCGGCGGTTCCGAAAGTCGGACATAAAAGTGTCCTGGACGCCTCGAGGGCGTATGGTCGTCCTGAGACGTGGCCCACACCCCGCCTCCGCAGTGTTTGCGGACAGGGCCGGCCGCCTCAGATCTTCCGGAATCGAACGCTCATGGACGAGCAGAACGGACGGCGCACCATGACCACCCTGATCCCCCACTTCATCGACGGCCAGCGTGTCGAGGGCACCGGCGAGCCGACGCAGGACGTCTTCACCCCCGCCACCGGCGAGGTGTCCGCCCAGGTGTCGCTGGGCGGCGCCGAGCGCGTGGCCGAGGCCGTGGAGTCCGCCCAGAGGGCCTTCCAGACCTGGTCCACCATCAACCCGCAGCGCCGCGGCCGCATCCTGCTCGAGTGGGTCCGCCTGATCAACGAGAACGCGGACGAGCTGGCCCGCTCCATCGCCCGGGAGCACGGCAAGACCGTGCCGGACGCCCACGGTGACATCCAGCGCGGCGTCGAGGTGGTCGAGTTCGCCGCCGGCGCCCCGCACCTGCTCAAGGGTGAGTTCTCCTCCGAGGTGGGCCGCGGCGTGGACGTGCACTCCATCCGTCAGCCGCTCGGTGTGGTCGCCGGCATCACCCCGTTCAACTTCCCGGCCATGATCCCGCTGTGGAAGGCCGGCTGCGCCCTGGCCGCAGGCAACACCATCGTCCTCAAGCCGTCCGAGCGTGACCCCTCCGTGCCGGTCCGCCTGGCCGAGCTGGCGGTCGAGGCCGGCATGCCCGCCGGCGCCGTGAACGTGGTCAACGGCGGCAAGGACGCCGTGGACGCCCTGATCGAGCACGAGGCCGTGCAGGCCGTCGCGTTCGTCGGCTCCACCCCGATCGCCCAGTCGATCTACGCGCACGCCACCTCCCTGGGCAAGCGCGCCCAGTGCTTCGGCGGCGCGAAGAACCACCTCGTGATCATGCCGGACGCGGACCTGGACCAGGCCGCGGACGGCCTCATCGGCGCCGCCTTCGGATCCGCCGGCGAGCGCTGCATGGCCATCTCCGTGGCCGTCCCGGTGGGCGAGGAGACCGCGGACAAGCTGGTCGCCAAGCTCCAGGAGCGCATGAAGGACCTGACGATGGGCGCCTCCGACCAGGAGGGCGCCGACTTCGGCCCCGTGGTCACCGCGCAGGCCAAGGAGCGCATCGAGGGACTCATCCAGGCCGGCGTCGACGAGGGCGCGGACCTGCTGGTGGACGGCCGCGGCGCAACCGTCGAGGGCCACGAGAACGGCTTCTACGTGGGCGCGACCCTGTTCGACCGTGTCACCGCGGACATGCGCATCTACAAGGAGGAGATCTTCGGCCCGGTGCTGTGCGTGCTGCGCGCGAAGGACTACGAGGAGGCCCTGCGCCTGCCGTCCGAGCACGAGTTCGGCAACGGCGTGTCGATCTTCACCCGCGACGGCGACACGGCCCGAGACTTCTCCACCCGCGTGAACGTCGGCATGGTCGGCGTGAACGTGCCGATCCCGGTGCCGATCGCCTACTACTCCTTCGGCGGCTGGAAGGCCTCCGGCTTCGGCGACCTGAACCAGTACGGCACCGACGGCCTGAAGTTCTACACCAAGACCAAGACCGTCACCACGCGCTGGCCCTCCGGCATCCGCTCCGGCGCCTCGTTCGTGATGCCCGAGGGCTCCTGATCCGCAGACCGCTGAGGAGGACTCCGAGATGAGCGAGAACACCGAGAACGTCGTCGTCCCCGAGGATGCCCGCCGTGTGGCCTTCCTGGGCCTGGGCAACATGGGCGGCCCGATGGCCGCGAACCTGGTGAAGGCGGGCGTGCAGGTCACCGGCTTCGACCCGGTGCCGGAGGCCGTGGAGGCCGCCCGTGCCGCCGGCGTCGAGATCGCCGCGACCGGCGCGGACGCCGCGCGGGACGTGGACGTGGTCATCACCATGCTGCCGAACGGCAGCCTGGTGAAGGCCACCTACGCCGGCGGTGAGGGCTCCGAGGGCCTGCTGGCCGCCGCGAAGCCGAACACCCTGTTCGTGGACTGCTCCACCATCGACATCGCCGAGGCCCAGGAGGCCGCACAGATGGCGAAGGACGCGGGCTTCGACTCCGTGGACGCCCCGGTGTCCGGCGGCGTGGTGGGCGCCCAGAACGGCACCCTGGCCTTCATGGTCGGCGCGGGGGACGCCGCGTTCGCCCGCGTCGAGCCGCTGCTGCAGATCATGGGCGCGAAGATCGTCCACTGCGGCGACCACGGCATGGGCCAGGCCGCGAAGATCTGCAACAACATGATGCTGGCGATCACCCAGATCGGCGCCGCCGAGGCGTTCGTGCTGGGCGAGCGCCTGGGCCTGGACCCGCAGGTCCAGTACGACGTCATGAGCACGTCCACCGGCCAGTGCTGGTCCGTGAACGTGAACTGCCCGGTCCCGGGCCCGGTGCCGACCTCCCCGGCCAACCGGGACTTCGCCGGCGGGTTCATGGGGGCGCTGATGGCGAAGGACCTGGGCCTGGCCCTGTCCGCCCTCGACCGCGAGAACGTGGACGCCGTGCTGGGCCGCACCAGCCAGCGCCTGTACCAGGCGTACGCCGACGGCGATGGCGCCCGCAAGGACTTCTCCGGCATCATCGAGACCGTCCGTGCCGACCAGGCGTCGGCCTCCCTCGAGTCCAAGGAGGACACCGCGTGACCGAGAAGACCACCGCTGACGAGCCCGTGATCCTGACGGAGACCGACGGCCGCGTCGGCGTCATCACCCTGAACCGTCCGAAGGCGCTGAACGCCCTCAACGAGGCCACCATGAACGCCGTCGTCGAGGCCGCCGAAGCCTTCGACATGGACCCGGAGGTCGGCGCGATCCTGCTGCTGGGCTCCCCCAAGGCGTTCGCCGCCGGCGCGGACATCAAGGAGATGAAGGACCGGACCTTCACCCAGATGTACGCCTCGGACTGGTTCCAGGCGTGGGAGCGTCTGGGCCGTGTGCGCACCCCGGTCGTGGCGGCCGTGACCGGCTACGCCCTCGGCGGCGGCTGCGAGCTCGCCATGATGGCGGACGTGCTGATCGCCGGCCCGGGCACCCGCTTCGGCCAGCCGGAGATCCAGCTCGGCGTCATCCCGGGCATGGGCGGCTCCCAGCGACTGACCCGCTCCGTGGGCAAGGCCAAGGCCATGGACATGGTGCTGACCGGCCGCCAGGTGGACGGCGAGGAGGCCGAGCGCATCGGCCTCGTCTCCCGCCTGGTGGAGGACGAGAAGGTCCAGGACGAGGCGCGCGAGGTGGCGCAGAAGATCGCGTCCTTCTCCAAGCCGTCCGCGCAGATGGCCAAGGAGGCCGTGGCCGCCGCGTTCGAGACGACCCTGCAGCAGGGCATCGTCCACGAACGCCGCATCTTCCACTCCCTGTTCGCCACCGCGGACCAGAAGGAGGGCATGGGCGCCTTCGCCGAGAAGCGCAAGCCCGAGTGGGAGCAGGCCTGACGGCCCGCCCGTTCCTTCCCGACGA